>DNPP01000454.1:1707-17366 GCA_003501365.1 Bacillota bacterium | reverse complement strand
TATATCGGGTATCATATTCAAAAGGGTTTGACCTATGCGCTTGCTAAACGAAACCGAATTTTACCGGTAGTCGCCCTTATCACTCAAGTGGTGGTTGATAAGGATGATCCGGCATTTTTAAATCCGACGAAACCGATTGGTCCTTTCTATTCGGAAGAGGAAGCGCGCCAATTGATGACGGAGAAAAATTTCATCATGAAGGAAGATGCCGGCCGGGGTTGGCGTAGAGTGGTCGCTTCACCGATGCCAAAACGAATCGTGGAGATTCATTCAATCCGCGAATTATGGGACTCCACCATTGTGATTACCGTTGGCGGCGGAGGAATTCCGGTGATCGAGAAAGAAGACGGTTCATTGGAAGGGATTCCGGCGGTAATCGATAAGGATCTGGCTGCTGAGAGGCTGGCCGAGGAGGTCGGGGCCGATGTTTTACTAATCCTCACTGAAGTGGAGAAAGTTGCTTTGAATTATAAGCAACCGGACCAGCGGGAGTTGGATCATCTTACGGTGGCCGATTGCGAACGGTATATTGCCGAGGGCCATTTTGCACCGGGCAGCATGTTACCTAAAATTAAAGCGGGCATGATGTTTGCTAAGGTCCCCGGTAGGCAGGCGATTATTACTTCATTGGAACAGGCGGTCGCTGCCTTAAAGGGCGAGACCGGGACGACCATCAGCGGCTAGGGAAGAAAGATACGATTATTGCAGATTGCAGATTATAGAACCTCAAGGTAGTATCCACCCCTAGCCAGCAAGCTAGCTGAGGGGTAATTAAAGAATGAAAATAAGTTTTAACCTCTGTGTCTCCGTGGCTAAAAAAACAATTGGCCACAGAGACACAGAGAAAGGATGAAAATAGCTAGTGAGGTGGCTTGATTGAGTAAAGTTTTAAAACTGAAATGCGTCAAGTGCGGTCGGGAATACAGCGAAGGGGATATACTTTATACCTGTGATGATTGCGGTATTGACGGGATTCTGGACGTTATTCTGGATTACGATACAATCCGCAGGGAAATGACTTTTGATTATTTCAAAAACAATCATAACTATTCACTTTGGCGTTATTTACCGGCTATTCCCATCGATGATCCAAAGGGAATTCAGCCTTTACAGGTCGGCTGGACGCCCTTTTATGAGACAACTAAATTTACCCGGGAAACCGGTCTGAAAAGTTTGTTTATAAAGGATGATTCCCGCAATCCGACTGCTTCTCTAAAAGATCGAGCCAGCGCAGTCGGGGTAGCCAAAGCACTTGAGCTCAACCGGAAAGTGGTGTGCGCCGCATCGACCGGAAATGCAGCTTCTTCGTTATCCGGTTTCGCCGCCAGTGCCGGGATTGAAACATATATCTTTGTACCGGAGACCGCTCCGGAGGCTAAGGTGACTCAATTGCTGATCTATGGTTCCCATGTTTTTTTGGTGAAAGGCACTTATGATGTTGCAGTTGAGTTGTGTTTTAAAGCAGCAGCCGAGTTTGGCTGGTACAACCGGAGCTGTGCGATTAATCCTTATTTGGTAGAAGGCAAGAAAACGGTAGCCTATGAGATCTGTGAACAGCTAGGCTGGAAAGCGCCGGACATCGCTGTGGTGGCGGTGGGGGACGGTTGCACCATTGCCGGGGTATGGAAGGGATTTGAGGAGTGTAAAATTTTAGGGTTGATTGATAAGGTTCCGAAGATTGTGGGGGTCCAAGCCGCCGGTTCAAATCCGGTGACCAGAGCCTTTAATCAAAAAACCTATCAATTTGAGTATCAAAAGCCGGAGACTATCGCCGACAGTATTTCGGTGGGGATTCCCCGTAACGGGATTAAAGCCCTGAATGCAGTGAACCAATCCCGGGGCTGGATGGTCGATGTGACGGATCAAGAGATTTTAGATGCTATGAAACTGCTCGCCCAAAAAACCGGCATCTTCGGTGAACCGGCCGGAGTCACCAGTTTCGCCGGAATTTTAAAAATGAAACAATTGGAGATGTTGTCGGGAAATGAAACCGTCGTAAGCATTGTCAGCGGCAGCGGTCTAAAGGATGTTAAAAGCGCAGCCGGGGCGGCAGGAAAAGCAACGGTTATTGAGCCGGAGTTAGAAGAGGTTAAGAGAGCATTAAATAGTTGAGAATTGAGCTTCTGATTGGGGCTCAGGTGGAAGGGTAACATTAGACCTTAGGATTTAAAGGCACCTAACCCTTGCCCTTCCCCCGAGAAGTGTCAATATCGGGTTTGGTCAGGTGGAAGGGTAACCTTAGTCTTTGACGTCTAAATAAAAATCGGGATTGATAGATGGATTTTTTAAGGCCAACAAAGCCCGGGGTTACCCTTCCACTTGAACTTACATTCGGAATTGCATCTAAGGGGAAGGGCAAGGGTTAGGTTAAATAGGCATTATTGGTCCTTTAACATAATGGCATTGGGTTTTAACTCATGGATTGCGATATATTAATGATATGGAGGTATTTAACAATGACTGATTTTGCACAAATATTCAAGGCGGCGGAAGGGTATAAACCGCAAATTTCCAGGTTTTTGCGCGACTTGATTGCCATACCCAGTGAAAGCGCCCAGGAAGGACAAGTAGTACAACGGATCAAGCAGGAGATGGAGAAGGTGGGCTTTGATAAAGTGACGATTGACCCGATGGGAAATATTTTGGGTTATATCGGTCACGGCAAGCATTTAATCGCCATGGATGCGCATATCGATACAGTAGGTATCGGAAATCCTAAACTGTGGAAATTTGACCCTTATCAGGGCTTTGAGGATGAACAGCTGATCGGCGGGCGTGGCGCCAGTGATCAAACCGGTGGAATGGCGGCCATGGTATATGCCGGTAAGATTATTAAGGATTTAAAGTTGGAAGACGATTTTACCCTGCTCATCGTGGGATCAGTCCAGGAGGAGGACTGTGACGGTTTGTGTTGGCAGTATATCATCAATGAATCGAAAATCAGGCCGGAATTTGTAGTAATTACCGAACCAACCTCTTGTAATATTTATCGCGGCCAGCGCGGCCGGATGGAGATAAAAATAACCACCCAGGGCGTGAGTTGCCATGGTTCGGCTCCGGAACGCGGTGATAATGCCATTTATAAGATGGCCGGTATTTTAACCGAATTGCGGGCGCTGCATGAAAATCTGAATACCCATCATTTTCTGGGCAAAGGCAGCCTCACCGTTTCAGAGATTTTCTTTACTTCACCGTCACGCTGTGCGGTGGCTGACAGTTGCTGGATTTCAGTGGACCGCCGGTTGACCGTGGGTGAGGATAAGGAATACGCCTTAGGGCAAATCCGTAATCTGCCCGCCGTGAAAACTGCCAAAGCTGAAGTTTCGATGTATGATTATCAGAGAGCATCGTATACCAACTTGGTTTATCCTACCGATGCCTATTTCCCAACTTGGTACATTGAAGAAGAGCACCCGGTCTGTCAGACACTGGCTGATGCTTATCAAGGACTTTTTCAAAGCAAACCCATAATGGATAAATGGACTTTTTCCACCAATGGCGTATCGATCATGGGTAAATACGGAATACCCTGTATTGGATTTGGACCGGGACACGAAGAGGAAGCCCATTCTCCCAATGAGAAGACCTGGAAGGAAGAGCTGGTTAAGGCTACAGCCATGTATGCCGCTATCCCGTCGCTTTTTATCAAAAAGTATGCCGGGGAGATGCCCAAAGTAACTGAGAATTTGGCGAAATGAAGATTGGGTATGAAAAACATTGAAGCCGTTGTACTCGCAGCCGGATATTCCAGCCGAGCCGGTGCTTTTAAGCCGGGCTTGGATCTGGGCGGCAAGACAGTCATCGAACGTTGCCTCGAAGGGATGCTCCCTCTCTGTGATCGGGTGATTGTGGTGGGTGGATATCAGATTGAGCGGCTTTATCAAATTCTAGCGCAATACCCGTCGGTTGAAATTGTTTTAAACCGCCGTTATGTCGAGGGAATGTTTTCCTCGGTTAAAGTGGGTATGTCCCAAGCCAAAGCAGAACGGATCCTTTTCACACCCGGAGATCATCCGTTGATTAGTCAAGAGGTTTGCCGTAGTTTGCTCAGAGTGGACGGCGACATCGTTATTCCCACTTTTAACGGTCGCAAGGGTCATCCGGTGTTATTGACGAGGCAGATCGCCCAGGAAATTCTATTGGAAAATGATGACTCGAATCTAAGGGATTATATTCAAAAGAAGGGCTATCAGACTTTGGCAGTAACGGATGAGGGAATTTTAATCGACTTGGATACTAAAGAAGATTATCAGCGAATTGTAGAACGAGTGCGGTTAACAAGGGGAAGGGGGTAAGCTTGAATGAAAGAGAATATCAGTATGCCCATTCCAAAGGTGGACCATCAAGAAAAGATGGCCGGGGCCGCCAATTACGTGGGAGATTTAAAACTGCCTGGGATGCTCTTTGCAAAAACCCTACGATCTGACCGGGCCCGAGCCCTGATCAAAACGGTTGATACACCCCCTTTACCGGAAGGCTATTTCATCGTGGACTATCATGATATCCCAGGCCGCAATCGGGTCAAGATCATGATTGACGATCAGCCTTTTTTTGCGGAAGACCGGGTGAATTATATCGGTGAACCCATCTTGCTGGTGGTGGGACCGGACAAGCAAAAGATTTTGGAAATCATGGCTCAGATCCGGGTCGATTATCAAGATATCGCCCCGATCTTAACGATGGACGATGCGGAAAACCAGGATCTGCCGCCGATCTTTGGCGATAAGAATTATTTTGCCGAATTTGCCATTGCCAAAGGGGATCCGGAAGAGGGTTTTGCCAGGGCCAAATATATTTTTGAAGAAGAATTCAGCACCGGTTATCAAGAGCAGCTTTATTTAGAAACCCAAGGCGTATTAGGGGTTTATGAAAACGGACAAATCACGGTCTATGGTTCCATACAGTGTCCCTATTACGTAAGAGATGCATTAATGCAAGCCTTCGGCTGGGGCAGCGAGCGGGTTCGAGTGGTGCAAACCACTTTGGGAGGCGCCTTCGGCGGCAAGGAGGATTATCCGTCACTTATCGGTGGGCAGGTTGCAGCGGCCGCTGTAAAGACCGGGAAACCGGTTCAATTGCTCTTTGATCGGGCCGAGGATCTGGAAGTAACCACCAAGCGACATCCTTCCATCATCCGGCTACGGGCCGCAGTCGATGAAAATTATCGAATTACGACGCTGGCGGCGGATATTCGTTACAATGCCGGGGCTTATTCCGGTTTATCCAATGTGGTTTTGCAACGGGGGATGTTTAACATTGCCGGGGTTTATCATTTTCCTAATTTGAAAGTGAAAGGACGCACCGTAGCCACAAATACAGTTCCGAATGGGGCTTTCCGGGGCTTCGGGGCGCCGCAGGCGATATTTGCCATTGAAATGCAGATGGAGATGATCGCTCGGAAATTGGGACTCGACCCTTTGGATTTTAAGATGAATCATCTGGCCCAAAAAGGGGATTCGACGACTACCGGCGGGACTTTCCGCCAGGCCGTAAAACTTCCGGAGCTGATTGCTACGGTGGAACAGCTTTCAAGTTACCGCCAAAAAACCAATGAATTTACCAATGGAAATCATAAAACTTTAAAAGGGATCGGCATGTCGTTGTTCCTCCATGGCTGCGGTTTTACAGGCAGCGGTGAAAGAGATTTCATCAAAGCGCAAGTAAAACTTAGAAAACTGGCGGATGGGAAGGTTGAGATATTGGCAGCCAATACCGATATGGGGCAAGGACTAAAGACGACCTTCCGCAAGATCGTTGCTAATACCCTTGATTTATCGGTTGAATCGGTAATTTATCAGAACCCGGATACGACAAGGGTTCCCAACTCGGGCCCCACCGTAGCTTCCAGAACTATAATGATTGTAGGCAAATTATTGGAGGAAGCGGCAAGGGAGCTAAAACAGCGTTGGAGCGAACCGGGAGAAATTGAAGTTACTGCCAATTATCGGCACCCGACGGATATGCGTTGGGATGATAAGACCCTCAGCGGAGATGCTTACCCTGCCTACTCTTGGGGTGTTAATGCGGTGGAGGTCGAAGTAGATCCATTAACTTTCGAGATCCAAATCAAAGGAGTCTGGTCGGCCTTTGATGTTGGGAAAGCCATTGATGAACGGATTATGAGAGGCCAAATTGAAGGCGGGATTTTACAGGGCCTTGGTTATGGGTCCCTGGAAAAGATGGAATCGCGTCAAGGCAAGCTTCAGCAACGTTCGGTGACTGACTATATCATACCGACCGCTATGGATTGCGTTAAAATGGAGCACCGGTTGATAGACAATCTTTATGATGATGGACCCTTCGGGGCTAAGGGCGCCGGAGAACTGACCTTGATTGGCGGAGCGCCGGCATTAGCTGCTGCGGTCAGCAATGCTTTGGGAGTCCCGCTTCATAAGCTTCCGATTACCCCGGAATATTTAATGGAGGTGGTCAAAGATGGGCCCAAAAATTGACTTTACCTTAAATAGCCGGCCAGTTTCGCTGGAAACCGATCCCCTTCGGCGGTTGCTGGATGTGTTGCGGGAAGATTTTGAGCTTACCGGCCCCAAGGAGGGTTGCGGTGAAGGAGAGTGCGGCGCTTGTTCGATCTTACTGAATGGACGTTTAATCAATTCTTGCCTGACTCCGGTGGGGACGGTGGCTGGTCAAGAAATTACGACGATTGAAGGATTTCGGCTAACCGAACGTTTTAAAGTTTTGGACAAAGCTTTTGCCGATGCGGGAGCGGTCCAATGCGGGTATTGTACCCCCGGTATGGTTATGGCGGCCGAAGCCTTACTCCGAAAGAACTCTAAACCAAGTGAAATGGCGATCCGGGAGGCGATTTCCGGCAATCTTTGCCGATGCACCGGTTATGGGATGATTGTAGAAGCCATTCAACTGGCGGCGGAGAGGGGTGAAGGATTGTGGTAAAATCGTTGACTCCGAAAACTTTGCCGGAAGCACTAGAGTTTCGCAAGCACCAACGGCTGATTCCTTTAGCAGGCGGCACCGATCTGATGGTCCGGAAAAGAAGCTGGGCGGGAACTCTGCCCAAGTTCGAATATCCGGCGCTCTTTATCGGGGGTCTCGCTGAATTAAAAGGAATCAACGTAAAGGACGGTATTTTAACGATTGGAGCAGCCGCGACCTTAGCATCCATCCTGGAGCACCCGGCAGTCCCGGATATCGTAAAACAAGCCATCTCGATTATGGCTTCTCCGGCGATCCGGAATGCCGGAACTTTGGCCGGAAACATTTGTAATGCTTCTCCAGCCGCTGACACTTTACCACCCCTATATGTACTGGGTACCGTACTGATTTTACAAAGTACTGCGGCCCAACGCGAACTACCGATAGCAGAATTCATCAAAGGACCCGGTCAAACCAATTTACAAACCGATGAATTGTTGGTGGCGGTGCAGATTCCTATTCAGAGCTATGATGTGAGTTTCTATAAAAAAGTGGCGGCTCGCAAAGCGGACGCCCTCTCCAAGGTATCTTTCGCCGGACTTGCGAAGGTGAGCGGTGATATGGTAACGGATTTACGGATGGCCATCGGAGCCGTTGCTCCTAGAGTAGTCCGCAGCAAGGAAGCGGAACAGTTGCTCAAAGGCAGAAAAATTAGGGATTTAGCCGGATTGATACCGGAACTTAAAAAAATCTATGACCCGTTGATTAGGCCCATCGATGATCAGCGGTCCGATGCCGTTTACCGAAGTCAGGTAGCGCATCGGTTGATTGAGTATTATATCATGCAGTGCGCGTCGGCAACGGCGCATGCCAAATAAGGGGTAATGTACAATGTTACTGGTTGGAAATGGTTTAGTGATTACCAGGGATGACAAGAACACGATTATTCAGGACGGCTGCGTGGCAATTCAGGATAATCTGATCGTAGAAGTCGGTTCTACGGCAGAATTGAAAGGTAAGTTTCATGCGGCCCGTTTTATTGATGCCGAGCATAAGTTGATTATGCCGGGACTTATCAATACTCATATGCATTTTTACAGTACCTTTGCCAGAGGAATGGCCTCCAAATCAGCTCCTCCGACCAACTTTCTGGAGATCCTGGAGCGGCTTTGGTGGAAGCTTGATAAGGTCTTGACATTGGATGATATCTATTACAGCGCCATGATTCCGATTATCGATTGTATCAAGACCGGTACCACCACTGTGTTTGACCATCATGCCAGTCCTAATACCGTTCACGGCAGCCTGTTTAAAATTGCCGAGGCCACGGGTGAGGCCGGACTCCGTTCCTGTCTGTGCTATGAGGTATCGGAACGGGATGGCGGGCAGATCGCCGATTACGGCATTCAAGAGAATATCGACTTTATCAATTATTGCAATCAAGAAAAAAACCCGCTATTAAAGGGCATGTTCGGACTTCATGCGTCATTGACATTATCGGACCGGATTTTAGACAAATGTGTAAATGAAAACAACGCAACCGGCGCTGGGTTTCATATCCACGCCGCAGAAGGCATTCAGGATTTACAGGATGCTAAGGACAAGTATGGCATGGGAGTGGTGGAGCGGCTTGACGCAAGAGGAATTCTGGGTGAGAAAAGCATCGCGGTCCATTGTGTCCATATCTCTCCCCAAGAGATTGAGATCCTAAAAAATAGCGGCACCAATGTGGTGCACAATCCCGAATCGAACATGGGGAATGCGGTCGGTGTTTCACCAGTATTAGAAATGTTTCATCACGGGGTGAGGATGGGTCTGGGTACCGATGGTTATACCAGCGATATGTTTGAGTCATTTAAAGCCGCCAACTGTCTGCATAAACATGCCAGTCAACATCCCAGCGCGGCTTGGGGTGAGATTCCCCACATGCTGTTTGAGAATAACCGCAAGATTGCCGCGGAATATTTCGAAAAACCAGTGGGTAGATTGGCGACCGGGGCCTATGCCGATCTGATCGTGGTGGATTATTTTCCGCCGACCCGTTTATCTGCGGAGAATGTCAACAGTCATTTGCTGTTTGGCGTCAGCGGCCGCTCCGTCGAGACTACCGTCATCAACGGTCAAGTAGTCATGGAAAACCGTAAGCTCACCACCTTGGACGAGGAAGCGATCTGCACAAAGAGCAGGGAGTTGGCAGATAAGCTGTGGGAGCGGATTTAATAAAAATAGGCTATGTTCTTAAGAATGGTTGATTGGAATATCTGTTTGATAAAATGAGGAGCCAAAAATAGTACCTCCCGCAGAGGCGAAGGGTTTTAAAGACAAAATCAATGATATACATTTATGTTTAATGTTTTTCTCTGCGCCACTGCGTCTCTGCGCGAGAATAAAAAGTGGTATTGGGATTAACCATTATTGAAAATAGCGCCAAAAAATTTTACCGGAGGCTAAAATATGAGTGACCTGATGAGCCCAATACCATTTGACCAGCTAATCACCTGGATCTTGGGTGAATATGTCAAGGAGCAGTCCATATTTGGAATCCCTGCTGCCAAGTTTTATCATCTTTCAGGCCATGCCAAATTCCAGTTATTTGGCGCTGCCATGGAAAATCCTTTAGGACCGGCAGCCGGTCCTCATACACAGCTGGCCCAGAACATTATTGCCGCCTACCTTAGCGGTGGGCGTTTCTTTGAATTAAAGACAGTCCAAATACTGGATGGTGAAGACTTACCGGTTTCTAAGCCTTGCATTTTAGCTAGTGATGAGGGTTATAATGTTGAATGGTCGACTGAGCTTACGGTCCCCGATGCTTTGAATGAATATATCAAGGCTTGGTTTTGTTTGCATATTTTAGCGCAGGAATTAGGTCTGGGGTCGGGAACCGGCTTTGTTTTTAATATGAGTGTCGGTTATGATTTGGCCGGGATCCAGTCGCCCAAGATCGATACCTTTATCAATGGCTTGAAAGATGCATCCGGAACTTCAATCTGGCAGGAATGCCGGAACTACCTCTTGGATCATTTGGATTTGTTTTCTAATACAAACCGGGAGTATGTGACAGGGATTTCCCCTCATATCTGCAATTCAATCACTCTTTCAACCCTTCATGGTTGTCCTCCGCAGGAGATTGAACGGATCGCCAGATACTTGCTGGCAGAGAAACAGCTTCACACTTATGTGAAGTGCAATCCAACCCTGCTTGGATACCAGTTTGCAAGAGAACTTCTCAACCGAATGGGTTACGATTATTTGGCCTTTGATGAGCACCATTTTCAAAATGACTTGCAATTTCAGGATGCAATACCGATGATTACCCGACTTCAGGCCTATGCCAAGGAGCAGCGGTTGACATTCGGGGTCAAACTTTCCAATACATTTCCAGTTAAAATTTGCCACCGAGAACTGCCGGGTGAGGAGATGTATATGTCGGGACGGGCGTTATACCCGCTTACGATCAATCTAGCCTATAAACTCGCCAATGAATTGAAGGGCGATTTAAAAATATCCTATTCCGGCGGCGCCGATTACTTTAATCTTGATAAGATATATCAGAGCGGTATCCGGCCTCTCACGTTAGCTACTACTCTCCTTAAACCGGGCGGTTATCTCAGAATGTATCAAATGGCCGAACTGCTTGATAAGACATCACAAACCACCGTCCCGGATAGTCTTAACCTTGAGTGTCTAAAACAACTGGCTGATAATGCTGTGAGTGAGTCCCATCATCTCAAGGAATACCGCGAAGCCGACCGAAAAAAATTGCTCGAAGGAGGGCTTCCTTTAATTGATTGCTTTGTCGCTCCTTGTAAGGAAGGGTGTCCCATTGGCCAGGATATCCCGGAGTATATCCGCCTAGTCGGGTCGGGAAAGTATTTGGAAGCTTTGGAGCTGATTGTGGCGAAAAATCCTCTTCCTTTTATCACTGGCACCTTATGCAATCACCGTTGTATGACCCAGTGCACTCGGATTGATTACGAACAACCCGTTCGGATCCGGGCCGCTAAGTTATTAGCGGCCGAGAGAGCATTCGCTGAATTGCTGAACAAAATTGAACAGCCCAATCTTGATGGTAGTATTAAAGTGGCAGTGATTGGCGCCGGCCCCGCGGGACTTGCTGCAGCATATTTCCTGGGAAAAAGCGGCATAACAGTCACAGTATTTGACCGCAAAGAGAAGATCGGCGGTATTATTGAACATATCGCGCCGGATTTCCGGATTGCCCGAAACGCCATTGCTCATGATATGGAGCTGGTGCGTAAAATGGGAGCCGAATTTCGGTTGGGAGTAACCGGGGATCTTTCAGTGGATACTCTAAAACGACAAGGGTTTAAGTATATCTTCATTGCCATCGGCGCTTGGAAGCCGGGTTTTTTAACACTGGAGCAGACCGCTGACCGGAAGGTTATCAATGTCCTGGAATTTCTGGAGGATTACAATAAACGCCGTGACAATTTGAAGCTGGGTAAAAAAGTGGCGGTGGTGGGAGCCGGTAATTCAGCCATGGATGCGGCTAGGGCTGCCAAAAGATTGCCCGGTGTGGAAACGGTTTATGTGATTTATCGCCGGACCCGAAAAGAGATGCCGGCTTCTGTTGAAGAATTGCATCTGGCTTTGGCAGAAGGAATTGAACTCAAAGAATTACTGGCTCCGGTGGCTTTCAATAACGGTACCTTACGCTGCCGGCAAATGGAATTGGGGACTCCCGATGCATCCGGACGCAGAAGCCCGCAAGCAATTCCCGGTCAATTTGTGGATTGGGAAATCGACACCTTGATTGCGGCAGTTGGTGAAAAAGTTGAGACCGATTGGCTGATTCAGAACGGTATCGAATTGGATGCCACCGGTCATATCAAAGCGGATTCTGAGACGCATGAGACGAATGTAGCGGATATATATGTCGGTGGTGATGCTCTTAGGGGACCTGCCACAATCGTAGAGGCTATCGCCGATGGAACTCAATTTGCCAAGACGGTGCTGGCCAAGGAGAAACTGCAGGCTTTGCCGCTTGAAAGTAAGCCCATATTTGACCAAGAAAGGCAGTTAAATGAGATTTTGGAAAAAAAGGGAATCCTTACAGAGTCCTGTGAAACTGAAACCGAAAATAGCCGTTGTCTTGAATGTAACGTTGCCTGTAATATCTGTACCGAAGTATGTCCAAACCGGGCTAACGTCCAGATCAGCGTGAAATCGGAAAATCTGCGCTGCCGCAATCAAGTGATTCATATCGACGGCATGTGTAATGAGTGCGGCAACTGTGCCACTTTCTGCCCCTATGAAGGTGCGCCTTACCGGGATAAATTGACCCTTTATGAAAATGAAACCGACTTTATCAGCGGGGAAAACCCGGGATTCGTATTGGTTGATAAAGAAACCAATCATTTTAAAGTGCGGTTGGGACAGGAGTTTTTCGAGCTCATGTTTGATAAATCCGGTAAATATGCGGGTACCACTCCCCCGGAGTTGGCGGAGATGGTATGGGCTGTATATAAGGACTATCAATATTTGTTAAAAAGACATTAGGCGCGGGCAAGGGTTAGTTCATTAACGTGCACATTCACCGGTGGTTCCGGTTAAGATCGCGACGGCGTGTTCTAAAACCGGCAGAATCACTGCGAGACATTCCCGCACAGCTTTGGGACTGCCGGGCAGGTTGATAATGAGGGTCTGGCCGCGGATACCGGCCACCGCCCGTGAGAGCATAGCGCGGGAAGTGATTTCTAAACTCTTGGCCCGCATGGCCTCGGGAATACCCGGTACTTGCCGTTCAATAATATCAATCGTTGCTTCCGGGGTGATATCCCGGGGGGAGCAGCCGGTACCCCCGGTTGTCAAAATCAGATTGGCATTTTGACACATGACGATTAATCGCTCCGCAATGATGTCCCGTTCATCAGGCACGATGGCGTAGTCTACTTTTAAACCGCCGGTAGCCCTCATCATCTCTTCGATAGTCTTGCCGCCGATATCTTCACGAAGCCCGGCTGAGCCTTTGTCGCTGATGGTAAGGATGCTGAATCGGATCATTTGAAAACTTCCTTTCAGAGGGGTATAATAACATTTTAGCATATGGCGGCATTTAAGACCATCAATTCACGGAGAAGATGAGATAAAACCATGGACTCGCGCAGAGGCGCTGAGATTAGGCAAATAAATGAGGAATGGTTTGAGATAAACAGACGTGAGTTTGGAATATTTTAAAAATCAGGGACTCATGCAAAGAAGCAAAGGCCGCATGGCATTGATAAATAGGAATTTAGGTTTTCTCTGCGTCTCCGCGCCTCTGCGGGAGAATAAATTTTTAGGCTTTTCTTTTATAAAACCATAGGCTCACGTAAAGGCGCAAAGTATAAAAGGATAGCAGAGTTTGGAGGTGACATGGCGTATGCTTGACAAATTTGGCCGGGAAATCGATTATCTGAGGATCTCGGTGACGGGTAATTGCAACCTGAATTGTATTTATTGTACACCGGACAAGAGTGAGACCTCGGGAGCGAATTGCAGAGATTACCTTACTGCAACGGAGATTGGAACGGTCACGGCTGCAATGGCTAAATTGGGTATCAAGAAGGTACGGATTACCGGGGGTGAGCCGTTGCTCAGACCCGATTTGGAAGAAATTATCGGGAATATCGCCACCATTACCGGCATAACCGAGATTGCCATGACCACCAATGGGATTGGCTTAGCGGAGAGGGCAGAGCAGCTAAAGAGTGCCGGACTAAAAAGGGTAAATATCAGTATTGATTCATTAGAGAATGACAAATTCGCTTGGATAACCGGTGGGGGAAATTTGGCCTGCGTTTTAAAGGGAATCCATTCAGTGGTAAGAACAGGACTGACTCCGGTGCATTTAAATGTGGTGGTTATAAAGGGCATTAATGACAACGAGATTGATCGCTTCGTTGAATTGACCCGGGATAACCCAGTGGATGTCCGGTTTATCGAGTTAATGCCAATCGGGGATTTTGGTAGAAATTATACCGACCATGTGGTGTTCAACCGGGATATCATCGCCGCCAGGCCCGAACTTCAAGCGGTTCAAGACGATAGCTGGAAACAACCGGCCAACTATTACCGGATGAGCGGTTATTGCGGCCAAATCGGTTTCATCAGCCCACTTAGCCATAAATTTTGCGCTTTTTGCAACCGGATCCGCCTGACCTGCGAGGGTACACTCAAACCTTGCCTGGGGGATAATCAGGAGATCGACTTGGTACCGGTTTTGCGACATGAACCGGAAAAACTGGAGTGGTATATTCAAAAGGCAATCTTTCGCAAACCGGCCAGTCACCATTTCGAGCAGTCTTATGTTTCTAAACGGAATATGGCCGCAATTGGGGGCTGATTTATTTATGACGGATGAACGCGGGTTTTCCCATCTCGATAGTCAGGGTAAAGCACGAATGGTGGATGTTTCGGATAAGGACAAGACCAACCGGGAAGCAGTGGCTGCCGGGTTTATCGGGATGCAACCGGACACTATGAAACTGTTGGTTCAAGGAGCTCCCAAAGGGGATGTATTGGCGGTAGCCCGAGTAGCCGGGATCATGGCAGCTAAACAGACACAACAGTTGATTCCGCTCTGCCATAATGTACCACTTACTTCGGTAAGCGTGGATTTTTCTTTAGATACTTTTAAAAACAGGGTGGCAATCCAAGCCACTGCTAAATGTACCTGGAATACCGGGGTGGAGATGGAGGCGCTGACGGCTGTATCAGTGGCCGCTTTGACTATCTACGATATGTGCAAGGCAGTTGACCGCGGGATGGTCATCGGCGAGATCCGGCTTTTGAAGAAGACCGGCGGCTGCAGCGGGAGTTTTGATGCAGAAACGAATATTTGATACTCCGGAAAGGGAGAAACATGGTTGATTGCGAGGAAATGAAGGCAGTCCCCAGAATAGTCGCCATTAATATCAGTAGCCGGAAAGGCATACCCAAGGTCACTGTTCCTTCCGGGTTGTTTATCGAAGATTTTGGCCTGGAGGGCGATGCCCATGCCGGGAAATGGCACCGTCAAGTAAGCTTGTTGGCCTTGGAGAGTATTCAAAGGATGACTGCCCTAGGAGTGACAGGCCTATGTCCCGGAAGTTTTGCCGAGAATGTCACCACCGAAAATATTGTATTATTTGACTTAAAACCCGGTGATCAATTATTTATTGATGAGGTCGTACTGGAAGTAACCCAGATCGGGAAAGAATGCCATCAAAAATGTGCCATCTATCATCAAATCGGAAAATGCGCCATGCCGGCGGAAGGGATCTTTACCCGCGTACTGCAAGGAGGGACCTTGCATCCGGGGCAGGAGATCAAAGTAGTGAATAGCAGGATGGATGAATGAATGAAGGAAGAACCATGAATCACAGGATAGAACCGGCTATGTCAAAAAACGTGGGAATCAGCGGTTTTTTATTGGTATTGATGTCCATTGCCAGTGGTGTTGCCGTAGCCAATCTATATTATTGCCAGCCTCTATTGGAAGAATTGTCTCGCTTTTTTCAGGTCTCCCCGACCGTGATCGGAATTACGGCCATGTTGATTCAAATCGGGTACGCCATGGGATTGTTTTTTTTAGTCCCTCTGGGAGATATCCGGGAACGGCGTTCGCTAATCCTGGTCATGCTGGGTTGTTCTCTTTTAGCGCTGGTTGGAATTTCCTTTGCCCCTACCATTGGTTGGCTAATGGCCGGTTCGTTGCTGGTGGGGTTGACTTCGATTGTACCTCAGCTCATTGTGCCTCTGGCCGCTCATATGGCCAAACCGGC
>DNPP01000454.1:0-1418 GCA_003501365.1 Bacillota bacterium | reverse complement strand
CGTCGGCGGCGTCATGAGCGGTTTATTGATTGGCATTTTGCTATCCCGGACTTTTAGCGGCCTTGTCGGTTCCACTCTGGGATGGCGGGCAGTTTATCGCATAGCGGCCTTGATGATTGCTTTGATAATGGTAGCATTTTACTTTTGGTTGCCGAAATCCAATCCGGATTCGGCGATGAGGTATGGTCAATTAATCAAATCTTTAGGGAAACTGCTGCGGACTCAACCGGTTTTACGGGAGGCTTCCTTAGTCGGCGCAATGTCGTTTGCCGCTTTTAGCGTTTTTTGGTCGACTTTATCGTTTTTGCTGAAATCTCCGGGTTATCATTTAGGGGCTGAGGTAGCCGGGCTGTTTGGACTGGTTGGAGTGGCAGGAGCCTTGGCAGCCTCTGTGGTTGGCCGAATGGCGGATCGAAGAAATCCTCGTTTCACGCTGACGATTGCAATTACCTTTTCTATCCTTTCTTTTCTTTGTTTTTGGATTGTTGGTTATCGGATATGGGGCTTGATTATGGGGGTGATCCTTTTGGATCTGGGTGTTCAATCTGCTCAGATATCCAACCAGGCCCGAATTTATACCTTGGATGCCTCAGCCCATAACCGGAACAATGCCGTATATATGGTATCATACTTTTGCGGCGGCGCCGTCGGCTCGTTGCTGGGGCCTTTTTGTTGGGGCATGTTCGGTTGGAGCGGAGTCTGTGCGGTAGGAATGACTTTTCAAATCATTGCAATAACAGTCCATGGTTTAGGGCATCGAACCTAAATCGGATTTCTTTCTGACCGCTTTGGGTATTGCCACCCGTACCCGTACCCAGCGGTTAGTCAGGCTGCAAGAGGGTTATCTGTGAGTTCATGGAACCTAAGGTTTGAAACAATTTGAGTAACTTTTTTACTAAAAAAGCCACCGTAAAAGGGTGGCTTTTTTATGTTATGTTAATGTTATGTATATGTTAAATAAAATATTGCATTTTTTCAAAATATGCCATATAATTACCATTATAGTTATGTTATGTTTGGTTATGTTAGTTTACTCTTGATTTAAAGGCTTGATTATATAACATAGGCATAACATAAAGCGGTTCAAAAGTTTTGAGGAACGGAACTTTTGAGCAATAGAAAATTTAGGAGGCTCAAAGATTATGAAAAAAATGTTGGTTTTGATTTTAACCCTGGTTTTACTAGTTTCTTTTGCTTCTCTATCCTTCGCCGCCGTGACGGTAGGCGGCAATTTGCGGGTATGGTATTTGTCAAGCAAAGATGAAGCATCCCTTGCGGGAAGCACTATGACTGAGGGGAATGGATTCAAGTTTGATCGGTTGGCCCTCACTTTCGCTTCAGAATTAAGCACGGTAGACGGTTTTAAAGGCGAAGTCCAGTTCCGTAAACCTGTAAATGATGCAACCAACGGATCGGAT
>DNPP01000461.1 GCA_003501365.1 Bacillota bacterium | reverse complement strand
CCAGTATGGCGGTAAAATCAGATGGGTTTACTCAAGCCAGAGGGTTTGGGTTCGGCGGTAAAATTGGACTTTAACTTTAAACATATTTTGGAAAGACAAAATGAAACAAATAAATTTTTACTGGGTCATCTGATTCGGCTAAACGCCATAATGGTTTGCTTATTGTTTCTACCAATCGTAACCTACGCCGCCGGAACGGCTGAGTATGCCTCCGATGTAGCACCGCCGCAAATTAACATTATATCACCGCTGAAAAACAGCCAGGTAGAAACCGGCACACTCCGAATCGAGGTTACCTTCGCCGATGTTTTATCGGGAATCAATAGTGACACCATCCATTTGTTTGTAGATCGGATGGAGGTAACCGCCAAAGCCGTTATTGAGCAAGAGGATGTGACCGGACAAATGGCTAATGCTCCCTGGCGTATCGGTTATCAGCCGGATATAGCTCTGGCCCGGGGCAAGCATGAGCTCCGCTTCAGCGTCCAAGACTTGGCCGGCAATCCGGCGGAGCTACGTTGGAATTTTGAAGTTACGGTCGGGGAAGGAAGATTGGATATAGGTGGCAGTAATTCTTTAAGATACGATGCCAGTCCTGTTAAGAAAACTATGGATACATTGGATCTGACAGCCCAGGGGCGTTACCGGGAGACCGATATCCGCCTGAATGTTACGAGCCGGGTCAGTGATTATCCAGGTACACCACCTGATTATTATTATAACGATTATAATTTTTACTATGATGACTACTCGCTGGGCTTTTATCATCAACAATCCTCGCTGGTCCTGGGATGTGTTAACGCCAGCTTAGACTCGGAGCTTCTCCAAGTAGGGCTGGTGATGAAAGGCGGAGTGGCCGAAGACACCCTGGGTGGATCGGGCGGAGAATATCATTGGGCGGCCTTTAGCGGTGAATCGGGCAGTTCATATGGGATTGGTTCTCCCTATTTATACAACATGACCGGCATCGGCGGAGACTGGCGGGCAAATTCGGGACTGCTGCTGGGAGGGTATTTTGTCAATCTTGGCGACAGCGCCGGTTACGATTTTACTGGCTTTAGAGGCAATACGCCACTTAATAGTCTGGGATTGCTTCGCTTTGAAGTTATCCACGGCTTCGACAAAACTGCCGGCAGTTCAGGCAATGGATTCACGCTTCACCTCGATAAATCGCTTACCAATTTTGACTGGGGTTTGGATTATCAAATACTGGAGCCGGAATACCCGGATGTCGGTTCATCATCTATCTTCAACTCCAGCCGGAGGGGTATGCAGAGCTATGGTATCCGAACCAGTACCACGATTAATAAAAAACAGAGTTTAAGTATGGACGGTTCAATATCACGGGATAATCTGGATAATACTCTGCCTTATACCATAACCCGCAAGAATATTACCACCATGTATGATTATCATTCGGAATCCGGCTTTCGATTAAATACCGGTTACCAGGGCGATTTCCAAAACAAAGCGGGAGACTCCATTAGTGAGAATAGTGAGAATAACATTATGATTATCGGTATACAGCAAAGTATCGGCGTATCAACTTTAAGACTCAATTGTAATTACGAAAAGACCCGTTATCCCGAACCCGGCGATACATATGAACAACTCCAACTTATAAGTTCCTGGACTCAGCCTATCGGCGCTTATAATCTCACTCCCTCGTTGCAATGGAGCGATCAAAAGGATGAAGACGGAGATTGGTTCAAATCGACAGAGGCCCGTCTGACCTGGGATATGAAAGCATACCCTAATCTACCTCGAACTACAATAGCACTTTTCTATCGAATCAACGAAGAATTAGACGGCGGCGAGCGGACAAGGATAAATTCTTATGGGGTATTGCCGGCGATATATTTGCGGATAGGACTCCGGTCCACTCTTAGCCTGGTTTACAACTATTCTAACTGGGCCCGGGAAGGTTCGAAATCCAGAGACGGAGTAGATACAACCGCCAATTTGACCTGGAAAGCATATTTTTAAATTCGCCAGCCGGGGACAAGTTCTAACGTCTCTCTAAGTAGCTTTCATTAAAAAAGTATCGCATCCGATAATATGAAAATTTTTAAAATCCTGCTATGATTTTTTGTGATAGGGTTTTTATTTTTTTAACAAGAGTCTTTGTATGGCTTTAAGGCTTTGCTAAGAGCTGAAAACTGAAAACTGAAAACTGAAAACTGCAGACTGCAGACTGCAAGGAGATGTTAATGTCTAAAATTGTCAATGTGATTCCTAACGATGATTATACACTGACGATTACCCTCGGCAACAACCATCAAATCATCTACAATATGGGACCGCGGCTGCAAGCCGTGCGTTTTAGCGAACTGGCCGAATTGGAGCGTTTCAAGGCGGTCCGGGTGGAGCATGGAAATACTCTGGTCTGGGGCGGTCTGTGCGAGATCACGATCGACGAGATCTTCAGCATAATGGAGCGGTAATCCCAGGGGGATATCGGTTGAACAATAAAACGATTAGGAAGATCCGCTTAGGCACAATGAATAAACTTGAATAGAACAAATAGTATTTAACAATTACCAAAATCTTATCCCTTTTCAATATTTTATAACCCCTGTCCTTTCTAACTTTTTTTTGGTATAATAGACCTAAATTGACAAGGGAGGCTTTGCAAATGCCTGGAACAATTGCCATTATTGAAGATGAACCCAATATAGTTGAACTGGTTAAATATAATTTGGATCGGGAAGGCTATCGGACAATTTCTGCGGGAACCGGCCGCAAAGGGCTGGAATTAGTCCAGCAGGAATTGCCGGATCTGGTTATTTTGGATCTAATGCTGCCGGAACTTGACGGTTTGTCGGTATGCAAACAACTACGGGCGGATAGTCAAACCAAGTCTATCCCCATCATTATCCTTACTGCAAAAAGCGAAGAGGCTGACCGCGTGCTGGGATTGGAAATGGGCGCGGATGACTATGTGACCAAACCTTTTTCGCCTCGCGAATTGGCTGCCAGGGTTCGGGCAGTGTTGCGGCGCTCAGGTAACGTGGATGAAGATGAACCGGCGATCATCGAAATCGGCGAAATCCGTATGGATCTTCGTCAACATCTGGTAAAGGTGAAAGGGAGCGAAGTTGAACTCACGCCCAAGGAATTTGATTTTTTAAAGCTGCTGTTGTTAAACCCGGGTCGGGCTTTTACCAGGGAATTTTTGCTGGAACACCTTTGGGGATATGAATATTTTGGCGATACCCGGACAGTAGATGTCCATGTAAGGCGGTTGCGTCAAAAAATTGAGGACAATCCGGCCGAGCCTATTTATTTGGAGACTGTACGAGGAGTCGGTTACCGCTTCAGAGGAGAATGAGATGAAGCAAATTGGGTGGCGTTTGGGGGGTCTGCTCCTCCTTCTTTTTTTGCCCTTTTTATTAGCCGGCTTTTTATGGCATAATCTATATTTTCCATTATTCACGTTAATCTGGTTTATTTTCATTGGAGTATTGATATTTAAGTTATTTAACGCTCCCTTAAAAGAGCTCTATGATTTCATGGTCAATCTACAGATTGGAATCCCAATCCGCAATCGGCTTACCAGACGGAACGATTACTATGGAAGACTTGCCAAAGGTTTAGAAAAGTTAGATCGCGCCCATACCAGCCAACTAAGCACTTTGCATGGACGGATGGAAGAGATCCAGGCTATTTTGGCGAGCATGTCCGAAGGAGTAGTGGCGACCGACATCACCGGGCAAATCAGTTTAATCAATCCAGCTGCCAGAGAATTGTTTAATTTAAATCCCGGGGAGGGAGTTGGTGAGTTTCCCTACAAGGTATTTCCCGATTCCGAATTGAGTGATATTTTTCATCAAGTCTATGTCAAGGGCTATCCCCAAGAACGGGAGATTATCTGGCCGGGTGTTATGGAAAGGGTTCTCCAACTTCGCTTGGCGCCCATCAGGGATGATGTCAACGAAGTCCGTGGGGTGGTAGCCGTAATTGGGGATGTCACTAAATTGCGTCAATTGGAAACAATGCGCAAAGACTTTGTGGCTAACGTCTCCCACGAATTAAAGACTCCGTTGACTTCGATTAAGGGCTTTATCGAAACGCTAATTGACGGCGCAATCAATCAGCGGGAGACCGCACTCAAGTTTTTAACCATTATTTATCAAGAGACCGAACGGTTAAATAATATTATCCATGATCTTTTGGATCTCTCTAAAATGGAATCCGGAAAAACCGAGCTAAAGAAGAAACCCATTAATCTTAACCGGTTAGTGGAGGATATCATAGTAACGGTGGAGAGCCGCTTGCGGGAGAAAAACTTGGAATTAAAAAGAGAACTCCAGGCAACGATAATACATGGCGACGAGGATCTACTGCGGGAAGTTATTATCAATCTATTGGATAATGCAATTAAGTATACCCCTGAGGATGGTAGTATTCAAATCGGCACTCATGAAACGAGTGACGGCGTTGTCTTTTATATTAAAGATAATGGCCTTGGGGTACCCAAAGAAAGTCTGGCCCGCCTTTTCGAACGGTTTTACCGGGTCGATAAAGGCCGTTCCCGAGCAATGGGTGGCACCGGATTAGGACTATCCATTGTGAAGCATATTATTGAACGGCATGGCGGCAAGGTTTCAGTGGTAAGCGAGTTGGGTAAGGGCAGCCAATTTTCATTTCTGCTTCCTTACGTTCCCAGCGAGGAGGAACAACCGAAGGATGAGACTGAATAAATTATTGGCCCAGGCCGGGATAGCCTCCAGGCGGCAAGCCGATCAACTGATCCAGCAAGGACGGGTTATGCTCAACGGTCAAGTCATCACCGAAATGGGAGTTCAAGTTGAACCGGCCGGCGATAATGTGACTATCGACGGTAAACCGGTAATAGTAAAGGGAGAATATGAATATCTTATCTTGAACAAACCGCCGGGGTATTTAAGTACGGTTAGTGATCCTTTCGGCCGTCCGACAGTTATGAATCTATTGCCAGCAGGGAATACCCGGCTGTATCCGGTAGGAAGACTTGATCTGGATACGTCCGGGTTATTGTTTTTTACCAACGATGGGGAATTGGCTTTGGCGTTAACCCACCCCCGCCATTTAGTGGAAAAAGTATACCGGGTGAAGGTAAGAGGAGTACCCGATGAGTCACAGCTTCAAAATTTAAGAAGCGGAGTGTTACTCACAGATGGATTAACCGCTCCTGCAAAAGTTGCGATAGAAGGCACGGAAAATGGGAATGCTATCATCGAAATTTGTATCCGAGAAGGTCGTAAGCGTCAGATCAAACGGATGATGCTGGCTATCGGACATCCGGTGGTTAATTTACACCGGGCAGAGGTAGGCCCGTTGAAACTCGGGGATCTTAAACCCGGAGAATATCGCCATCCTACCAATATAGAATTAAACGAACTGAATCGCTTGAAACAACAGGCGCAGGGCGGGGGTGGGGCACTCCATCCGTAACAGCAGAAAGGGAAAAAAGCAGTGAAGGCAAAAATCCGATTTGATTATAAGGCAGAAGCCGGCGCTGGCCGTAAATTCTTTTGGCAGCGCCATGATCTGCGACAACTCGCTAAAGATATCCGGGCCAGAAATATTTCTTTGCTACGGAACTTGCCTTTTCAAGGTCTCAGCCTGGAAACCTTGGACCTAGAGCAAGAGGTATATTTGGTCACAGAAGAAGCGAATCATCAAGAAGTGGCTTATGCTCCGGTTGAGATGGTTGTAGAGGCGGATTCACTCGGGGATTTAATGCCCCTTACACTGCGAGAAGAATTTCGTAAAATTAAAGTTTTGGAGCCGGCGGAACTATCTTTATCCAATATTGATGTAGAACGGTTTTTATTTCGCGTTAATGAAGAATTCCGATCCGAAATTGAATGAGGGTCTAGTAAGAATAGCCCACCCAAAAAGCAGCTCTGTCAGAAATTATTGTTGAAGACTGAGGCCCATTTGACCTAACCCTCGCCCTTCCCCTCTGAAGCAAATAAAATAGCTTACTCAAGTGGAAGGGTAACCATAGCAAATATCGTCTAAAAGCATTTAGGCCTAAAATTATGCGGTTACTCTCCCACTTAAGGGGGAGAGCGAGAGAGAGGTTTAGACCAACAATTGTCTTAGTGAGCCAAAAAGAAAGTTGGAATAAAAAT
>DNPP01000462.1 GCA_003501365.1 Bacillota bacterium | reverse complement strand
GGGTGGATCATCCGGATATTATGGAATTCATTGCCGCCAAAGAAGTGAAAGGCGAGATTACCAATTTTAATCTGTCGGTAGCCCTGACCGACGTTTTTATGGAAGCTCTGGAGAAGGGTGAACCATACTACTTGGTCAACCCGCACACCAAACAACCGGTTGGCAAGCTGGCAGCCCGCGATGTATTCGAGAAAATTGTCCTTTCGGCCTGGGCCGGCGGAGAACCGGGGATTATTTTTATTGACCGGATGAACGAGGCCAATCCCACTCCGCAGGTAGGAGCGATTGAGAGCACCAACCCTTGCGGCGAGCAACCCTTGTTACCTTACGAATCTTGTAATTTGGGCTCGCTTAACCTGGCGCTGATGGTCATCAAGAATGACAACGGCACCTATGAAATCGACTGGGACGAACTCAGCAAGGTCACTCGTTTGGCAGTGCGCTTTTTGGACAATGTGATCGAAGCCAACCGTTTCCCGATAGAGCAGATCGAAAAAGTCACCAAATCCAACCGGAAAATCGGCCTTGGGATCATGGGCTGGGCCGATTTGCTGATGAAACTGAAAATAGCATACTGTTCCGAAGAGGCCTTGGCTTTGGCGGAAAAAGTGATGCAGTTCATTGATAGCGAGTCCAAGAAAGCCTCGGTGGAGCTCGCTAAAGTCCGTGGTACGTTTACCAACTTCAAGGGCAGTATTTATGATTGCAAAAATGGTTTAAAACTGCGGAACGCCACCACAACGACCATAGCGCCGACCGGCACGATCAGTATTATCTGTGATACCAGTGGCGGCGTCGAACCTTTATTTTCACTGGCTTTTACCCGCCAGATCATGGATAACGACCGACTGATCGAGGTCGACCATACCTTCGAAGAGATTGCCAAAGCTGAAGGTTTTTACAGTAAAGAGTTGATTGAGAAAATCGCCGAGCATGGCGGCGTTCAGGATATGGAGGAAATCCCGGAGGACTGGCGCCGGGTCTTTGTGACGGCCCATGATATTAATCCGGAGTGGCATATCCGGATGCAGGCCGCTTTTCAGAAATATACTGACAATGCGGTTTCCAAAACCATCAATTTCCCGTCCGACGCCACACCCGAGCAAGTGGCCGAAGCTTATCATTTAGCCTATAAGTTGGGTTGCAAAGGGCTGACGGTTTACCGCGACGGCAGTTTGGACAACCAGCCGATGCAAAAGGGAATTGCCGTCCCGGATTCACAGACTCCGGAACCAACAGTGGAAGCCCGGTTCTCTTACGGCGAGTGGGGCCATTTACAGCCTATCAAACGTCCGAAGAGCCTCACTGGTATTACCGACACCCGGCTCACTCCGGAGGGCAATCTTTACTTAACCCTGAATTTCCACAATAACCATCCCTTTGAGATGTTTGCGCAGATTGGTAAGGCCGGCAGCGACATCTCCGCTTTCACCGAGGCGATTGCCCGTTTAATCTCCCTGGCTTTCCGTTGTGGTGTCGATCCGGAAGAGATTGCCGACGAACTGACCGGCATCGGCGGCAGCCGTTTTGTGGGATTCGGACCCAACCGGGTGCGCTCGGTGCCCGATGCCATCGGCCAATTTTTGACCGAGTATAACAACAAAATGGCTGAAAGTGAGGCCAATCCGGAGCTTTCCGCCCAGTTGGAATTGGGACTGGCGGCGGCGACGGAACCGGCTCCGGTTAAACAGGAGTCGGGGCATGGGAATGGCAAGAACGGTAAGGTTAGCTATAATCTTTGCCCGGTGTGCGGGATGCATACGTTCGGATTCGTTGAAGGGTGCGCCAAGTGCATGAGTTGCGGGCATTCGGAGTGTTGAACCGGACCAGGATTAGTCAGGATTTAACGGATTATTTTGGGGGTACACGATTAATCTGGGCCGAATGGGATGAGGGGCTATTTGAGAGTCGGATAAATAAGGGAATGAACCAGGATTAGACGGATTGAACGGATTAATTTGGATGGGCACGATTGATCTGGGGTTGAATTGTTTGAATGCCGACCAGGATTATCAGGATTAGACGGATGAAACGGATTTAAAAGATTTGTGAGATGATTGATTAGTGAATGATAGCTTATGAATGCTGACCGGACGGTGGATTATTCGGTTACAAGGTGAAGGGGATTTGCTAGGGTTTGAGTGAGTAGGTAAGTTTAGCCCTCGCGGGCTTTCATCTTGTAGCCGGGTCGTTTACGCCCGGTTGGCGGGTTTGTAATGAGTGAGCTATTGTATTTTCCATCATTCGGTATGCATACGCAACCGTGTGGTATTTGGATTTCAATCTGCATATTGTCACGAAAGCCTCGACTTCCATTATTTACATCTTCGTTTTGAGACTTCCGATATAAAACGAAAATTGAAGAAATTTACCGACTTCAAAAACTCCAGAAACAAATAAGATACATCTATTCAATGATACAAAGAAGGTTAGGAGCGTATATTTATGGGGTTAGAAAAAAATGACGTCCTAAAATTTACAAGAACTAAGGAATATTTGTTTGAAAAATTCGTAGGTCAAGGTGGTACAGGTAAAACAGCGTTACTTAAAGATGAAATATTAAATACCTTTTTTATATGTAAAAAATATGAGCCCTCATGTGGTAATGATCGAGAAGATTGTTTTAATAGATTTATCGATGAAATAAAGATATTGTATACACTATCTCACAAAAATGTTGTTAGAATATATAATTATTATCTTTATCCACAAAATGCGACAGGTTTTATTTTAATGGAGTATATTGATGGAAATAGTCTTGACGAATACTTGTTATGGGAAAGTGCTGAAACATTCGAAAAAGTGTTTGTTCAACTTATTGAGGGCTTTGACTATCTTGAAAAAAACTCTATTTTACATAGGGATATCAAGCCACAAAATATATTGGTAAATAAAGAGGGCATGGTCAAAATTATTGATTTTGGATTTGGGAAAAGATTGTTAACGGACAATGATAAAGAAGCAAGTATTTTATTAAATTGGCCTGTAAGTGAGTTTCCTGACGAAATTAAAGAAATGAAATATGATCATAAGACAGATATATTCTTTTTGGGTAAAATGCTTAATAAACTTCTTGAAGAAAATGAAATTGAAGATTTTAAATACCACCATATTATAGATAAAATGATTGATACAAATCCAAAAAAGAGAATCAGTTCCTTTGCGGATATTTTAAACTTAATTTCATCAGACATATTACAGCTAATCAAATTCACTGATTTTGAAAAAGACATTTATGGCAAATTTGCATTAGCATTATCAAATCATTTAAGTAAGTATGATGGAGAACCTAAATTTGAGTTTAATTCAGATATAGTAATTGAAAAATTAGAAAAACTTCTTATGGAGAGTTCACTCGAAAAATATATTCAAGATAATTCAAAATTAATTGGTTGCTTTGTTTTGGGGGTTTATTCATACTACCCTAACAAAAATATTGAAGTCGATGTCATAATTGAATTTTATAAGTTAATCAAATCAAAACCTAATCATTTACGAAATATAATTATGAATAATATTATTACAAGATTGAAGGACATACCTATTGAAGTTGCAGATGAGTTACCTTTTTAAAAAAATTATTTAAAAAATCCGTCCCATCCGTCTAATCCGTGAAATCCTGGTACGAAGCCACTTTCAAAAGATCTTTAGGAGGTCCCTATGGCCATGCAACACTCCGCCATCACCCAAAGCGTAATTGGTTGTGCTATGCGGGTGCATTCCACCTTAGGTAATGGCTTTCAGGAAGTCATTTATCAACGAGCCCTAGCTCTGGAAATGGAAACCGAAGGACTAAACTTTGAACGTGAAAAATTCATGTCCATTTATTACCGGGGCAAAGATATCGGTACCCGGAGGGCGGAATCTTTGTGGAAGAGGAGGAATAAATCATGTATTGCCCAAAATGTCTGGCTGAATTTGGTGAAGGTGTTATTTTTTGTGAAGCTTGTCATCAAGAATTAAGCGAACTATTGCCCCAAGAATCGTTCAAACCGGATAAACAGACGACTTCAAATCACAATGTCTGGTTTCATTTGAATGTTGCAATTGAAAAGATATTAAAGGTTGGCGGTATGATTTATATTTTAATTGGCATTATATACAATGTCTATATGGCTTTAAACAATCATCAATCCCATGTATCTGCACTTAAAATAATAAGCTATCTCTGTTACACCTTAATATCTACGATTTTATTAGGCCTGTTTTATTATGGAATGGGAAGAATTATCGAATTACTGCGGGAAGGGCTTAGTAATGAAAAGAGATAAATTTCTCATTTTACTTGTTAATATTTGTTGGGTATTTCTAATTGTTATCTCATTTCTTTTATTAATAGGAGCGATAGGGAAAATCTCTGAGGGAAAACAAATTGACAAAATTATCACGGATTTATTATATTGTTTATTGTATCTATGGAATCGAGGTATGTATTGCGTGGCATTTTTAGGGGGAATTCAGATTTTATTGATGCTCAGACGTAATCAGGCTATTATAAAAAAGTAGAAATAGCTTTATTCTTGCTAAAGTTTATGATTTAAAAATGGTGTTGGAATTGGCGGGCATGTTCAAAAGGATTTTATTTTCTGGCGTAATGTAGTGGCTTTCGAGCGGGTTGAGGCGGATTGGGAGGTAGGGCTAAAAGCCGGAACAGAATATAGTTGTTAGTAAATAATGTATATAAGAGGACCCATGATTAAGCCCCACCGCCTGGTTAGGTAGTGGGGCTTTTATTGTTTAACAGTTCGTACAATAATTTAATAATTTCGCGGCAAACAAACAGTTTGACCAGCACCAATTGTTGAGTTAAGGCTGAGCCCGGGATTATAACTGATAATAGTATTGGGGGAAATGCCAAATTGGTTGGCTAATGTATAGACATCAGTATCTGCTTGTGCATAATACGGAGTTCCGCCATATGGGCAATATTCTTGATAACCATATCCATAATCATAATCATATGGTCTTCCTGGTCGCCGGCCGCCGCGTCCACGATCGCGATCACCGCCGCCTGGTCGTTCTCCTTGCCCGGATCTACCCCCTCGTTGACCTCTATCGGGTTGATTGATAGACATTGTTTTTCACCTCAGGATAGTATATGAGTCCATACTACAATTAGTTTTAAGCTAATGGTGAATGTTTGCCTCGTTTTGTTCAAATCCCCTTTTGGCTTTTTCACCGCTCTTTCACTAAAAGAACATTTGTCAATCACTTATTAGACACTTTATCATCACAATCAGGGAGTATATTTAAATTACTTTTTCAAATCCTCCTTATTACATACCTTTGTAGATGCCCTCTTCGGAGGGCTGTTTTTTTTGAGAAAGGCCCTGCTGCCTTTAAGTAATGGGCTTTTGATTTATAGCGAAACTTTGTTCAGACCGTGTTTTAGGCGAACAGAAGTTACAAAGTCACTGAAAACAGGGTCTTCGCAATTAAAATGATCTTTTTAACTTCCCGAATCACCAAATTATTTCCCCGAGATGGTAATGCCGTTAACTTGAATCCAAGGCAGACATTGAAAGCCGTCATTATTGCGCTCTTTGGAGATTTGTTCAATATTATTCAGCATTTCAACAATGTTTCCCGATACCATGGTTTCGCTGATGGGATATTGAATTTGCCCATTCTCAATATAAAAGCTATTTTTGGCTACTCCGCTAAAATCCCCATTTTGACTCGGATTGCCTCCTGAAAAGCGGCCCAGCAAGACCCCGCGGGGGGTCGATTGAATCATTTCTTCTAAAGCCATGTCACCGGGTTCGATCATATAACAATCCCCCATATTTTCAGCTTTCGGGAAACCGGTTTTATTGGATCCATAAAGTGTTACTGCTGCCGCATAGAGTCCAACAATAGACGGTAAAAGTTGTCCATAACTTGACGGAAACGGTGACCAAAAAACGAACACCCCGCAGGGGAAGGGAGAATCAAGACAATTCTCCCTGAATCACCAACTTCACCATATGATCATCGATGATTCGACGACCATTCTGTGCCCCATAAATCAGGCAATGGGTACAGACCTTGTTCACTAACCTGGCCGTACCGCTTGAAAAACGAAAAATTTCATCCACCGCGCTATCCGAAAAGATCTCATGTTCGGCGCCGGCGTAAGACAGATGGCGTTTTACATATTCCCCAACCTATGCCCGGTCGAAATGCACCAATTTGCACTGAAGGTCAATACGTTGCCGGATAGCGGCATAAGCCTGTAACTGAAACTTCTCCCAGAGTTCGCTTTGACCAACCAGAATCAGGGTCATCAGACTCTGAGCATCCATTTTAAAGTTTAATAAGAACCGGACTTCCTCCAACATCTCCCGATCCAAAAGATGTGGATTTGAATCACAAATCAGACAGTAGCAGTAATATCCCATGGTAACACATATTTTTAAAATCAGGTACCATATAATGAATCCCCGCCCATTGAATAACCTCACTTTGTTTTGGCGACAGATGAGACAAGGGATACGCTCCAAGAATATACGCATATAACGCCGACACAAAAATAGCCTTATTTTCAGCGTTGGCCATGGGGAAATATTTATCCACACTTGCCGCAATAGTGTCCAGAACTGTCATAACTTTCTTTTTGAAATTTGCCAGCTTTTCAATGCCGATGTTGTTTTCCAGAGTAAACAGGATGGAAGACAGTTTCAGCATCTTATCGTGGGATAACAAAATCTCCGTTAGGCAAGTACTATATTGTTCCTTTGTCATCGTAGCGGTAGTATCCATTACTTCAATAAGGCATGCCTGTAAATTCAGCAATTCTCGATTTAGAAGATCAAGCAAAACTTCGTCTTTCGTTTTATAGTAATTATAAATTGTCGGGCGGGTAATAGAGGTCAATTCAGAAATTGTCTTAAAGTTTACGCCCTCATAGCCGTTTTGACTGAATAGCCGGTCGCAGGCATTAATGATTTCTTCCTGCCTGCCGGTAATCTGTTCCTGGGTTCTCGCTCTTGCAAAATTCATCGTACCGTTCTCCTTTACCCTCATGCTAACACAGCGGACATAAAATTTCAATAAAATTAATTGACACTATGTCAGTTACTTGTTATAATTAAATTATTGACGCAGTGTCAGCAATAGTGTTTAAGAAAAATCAATCATTAATTCATAAAAAGGAGAGCAAATTATGTTATATCATGAGATGGGTAAAACCGGGGATATGGTTTCCGTTTTGGGTTATGGTTGCATGCGGTTTCCTCAAAAAGACCGTAAGATTGATGAAACAAGAACTGAAAAACAAATTGTCTCCGCGATTGAACAAGGTGTTAATTATTTCGACACCGCTTATATATATCCTAACAGTGAAGCGGTTTTAGGCCGAATTTTGGCAAAAGGGTATCGTGACAAGGTGATGATTGCATCAAAACTGCCGCCTATTATGGTTCATTCCCATAAAGATATGGAAAACATTCTGAATGCCCAGTTAACAAGGTTACAAACAGACCATATCGATTATTATCTGATGCATGGGCTAAATAGTATGGAAGGCTGGCAAAGACTTAAGCAGTTGGGTGTGATCGAATTTCTTGATAAGGTCAAAAAAGACGGTAAAATAAGGCACATTGGTTTTTCATATCATGGGGATAAATTTCAGTTCAAACAGATTATCGACGACTATCCTTGGGAATTTTGCCAGATCCAGTACAATTATATGGATGAAGATCATCAGGCGGGCCGGGAAGGTCTTGAATATGCCGCAGCAAAAGGGCTGGGAGTTTCGATCATGGAACCGCTAAGAGGCGGATTGCTAGCCAGAAAAAGCCTCACTCTCGAAGCAATATTGAATCACTCCGACCAAAAAAGGGCCCCGGCAGAATGGGCTTTGCGATTCGTCTGGAATCATCCGGGGGTTTCGGTTGTGTTATCGGGCATGAACGAGGAATCGCAAATCGAAGAAAACATCAGAATTGCAAATAATGCAAAAGCTAATTCCCTTTTAAATAGTGAACTCCGATGTATTAGCGATGCCAAAAAAGCCCTTACTGAAAAGATTAAGGTTGGCTGTACCGGCTGTGGATACTGTATGCCTTGTCCGGTAGGAGTTAATATACCAATGTGTTTTGCATTATATAATGACAGATATGTTTATGATGATCAATCATTCATGAAACATAATTATTTGGTGCAGCTTGCAGGTGCTGATGGCGGAAAGGCTTCATATGCTTCACTTTGCAAAAAATGTGGTAAATGTGAAACTCACTGTCCGCAACATATTGAAATTAGAAATAATTTAAAAGGGGTATCCAAAGAAATGGAAAGCTTTTATTTTAAGCCGTTAGTAGCCATTGTTCATGGATATTTCTCATTGAGGAGAGTATTGAAAGTATAATATTTTATTCCTGTTGTTAACATAGTTATTTCTTACATATTAGACCTTTCCAATACCTCTGTTGTTACAGGGGTATTTACATTTTGAATATACAATATAATCGTTGACCAGTAAATATTCCTTAGCAAATTTAACAACTTTATTATTACTGTACATCTTGTGCGTGCGACTTACACGATGGATATAGGTGACGATGGTAGGAAGCGGAATGGAGAAAAATTAAAGTGTGATCGACTCACCTCATCAGGAACTGATCGGCATGAGTCAATTGGCTGCCATACGCGTCTTTTATGTTGCCCCCGTTCTAACCATGCGGCAACTTTTGCTTTATTTTGGCGGAAATAGCATGTAAAATAGGTAATAAAAAACGGAAGCTGGTAACAGTGCGTCCACACTTCTGCTTCCATTCCAAAACACCTATGACTATAATAACACTAATGATTACCAAATTCAATACCTCAAAAACCGATACTTACTATGGTCCAGAGGTGATTCCAGCATGGCATATCTTGTATCGAAAGCACTGCTGGCGCTGCGGCTGGTATCGGCGAAAGCTGATCCTTTATGATGAGCGCGTCATTTTCATCATTGTCTACCGGTTTTATTGTTCTGAAACTAAGAAAACATACTCACTGTTACCTTTCTTCATCAGTCGTTACGAACGGCATATCAATACAGTAATTGAAGATGCTCTCAAGAACCACTTTATTGAAGGTGTTTCCGCCGATACTTTGGCCGAAGAACCATCCCCGTCACCTT
>DNPP01000346.1:4246-4976 GCA_003501365.1 Bacillota bacterium | reverse complement strand
TGATCGATGGCGGTAAAGGCCAACTGTCAAGTGTAATGGAGATCTTGATAGAATTGGGCCTCACGCATATTTTTACCATTGGCCTTGCCAAGCAAGAGGAAGAGATTTTTCTACCGGAGCAAGAGGATTCCATACGCCTTTCGCGTCGTTCCGAAGCGCTGCGTCTGCTACAACGGGTCCGTGATGAAGCGCATCGTTTTGCAATCACGTATCACAAGAGTTTACGGGATAAGAAGACGGTGCAGTCAGAATTGGATAAAATACTCGGAATCGGGCCTAAACGAAAACAGTTGCTTTTAAAACATTTTGGCTCGATTAAACGAATCCGGGAAGCCACTCTACAGGAATTGGCACAGGCTCCCGGGATGAATATGAAGATTGCCGAAAGCATCAAGGAGCAACTGGAATCGATTTAATAAAATCAGGGAGGACCTCATGATTCGATGCATTGCAATGGATTTGGACGATACTTTGTTAAGTAGTGATTTGAGTATTTCGGAAGCCAATCAAGCCGCTATCCGAAAAGCAATCGGGAGCGGAATTAAAGTGATGCTGGCTTCCGGCAGGATGGCCCAGTCAATGAAACCTTATGCCACATCTTTAGAGCTTGACGTGCCGTTAATCGCTTATAACGGAGCGATTATCCAGGAAGCAGTGTCCGGCCAAATCCTTTATCACAATCCCGTTCCCAGTGAACTTGCGCTTGAGCTGGTTCCGTTGTTCCGCTCCA
>DNPP01000346.1:0-3892 GCA_003501365.1 Bacillota bacterium | reverse complement strand
AAATATGCCGCCAATGCCGGGGTAACCCCCCATCCGGTGGATGATTTAATTCCGTTATTACACAACTCTGCTCCCCATAAAATGTTGGGTCTTGCGGGGGCGGATGAGATCGCGGGGATCCAGAAATTTTTGCAACAAAAATTTGGGGCGCAATTGATCTTCATCTGCTCGAAACCGTCCTATCTGGAAATTTTAGCGCCCGGTGTATCCAAGGGAAATGCCCTCAAAGAAGTCACCAAAATGTGGGGCTTGAAACCCGAGGAAGTGATGGCCATTGGGGACGCGCCCAATGATATTTCCATGGTGGAATGGGCGGGAGCCGGAGTCGCGATCGGGAATGCCGTTCCGGAATTGAAAGCAGTTGCAAATTTGGTGGTAGCCGATCATGACCATGACGGGGTTGCCGAAGCCATTGAGAAGATGGCGTTCCATTCCCGTTAAAGCTTTAGAAAGTTTTCCCTACTGGCAAAAATGAATGATTTGGTTCATGAAAATTCACAGTAAATCGAGGAATTAGTTATGAAGGGAGGTCAACCGGTTTTTTTAACGAAAAACGGTTATGGTTCAATGGTTGTGTTAAGCCTTGAAAAAAATATGCAGAGTTAACAGAGGATACTGAACTTAAACTTGATGAAGCTGATAGGGAAGCCGAGTCATCCGAGAGTCGATATGCCCATGATGAAGTATTTTCAAGAGTAAGGTCCAGGATCAATGAAAAAGGGTAAATCAAGCTGCAAGAGTATCGCACTATCGTCATTAAAAGAGCGCCCTTTTTCTTGGACGTTCTTTTTTCATTGGCTTTTGAAAGAAGCTGAAAGACTAGAAAGATAAATGGAGCGGATATTTGTGATAAGCTGTAGCTGAAGCATCCGCGGTTAATATTTAAGACCGGCAACGCACTGCTAATGCCCTTGCAGGGATAGGGTCGCTTTTAGGCCCAATCATAACTGGAGCTTATTAGTATTTTAACAAAGCGGAATTAATTGAGAACCCTAAAAAAATAAAGAAGGGGATAAAATGAGTGACGATTTTTACATAGTCGACACGCTTTCGGAAGAACAAATCAATCAGTTGTTGGAGATGTATCGAAGCGAATGGTGGTCAAAAGAACGGAAGATGGAAGATGTATTATTAATGCTTAAGAACAGTAACATCATTGCATTCATTAATAAAAACAGCAAGGAAATTATTGGTTTTGCCAGGTTTTTATCAGATTGTATTTATCGAGCGACAGTTTATGATGTAATGATATCCAAAAACTATCGAGCTTTGGGGTACGGCAGGATTTTGTTGGAGACTCTACTTGGGCATAAATACTTAAAAGACATTGAGCGGGTAGAACTGTGCTGTCGAGATCAAATGGTGCTGTTCTATGAAAAGTTTAATTTTAGGAAAGTCTCGGAGGGAACTAATTTTATGAGGAGAACACCGATTCGGGAATAGCCTTCGAAGGTTTATTGGCAGGAAAGGGCTTCACAGTATTATGATGCCCCATCCGTCAAGAACGTTTGATGCTGAAAAATTGTATTTATGATTGGACGGACGAGCAGCTATATAGAAGCAAAGCGGCAGGCAGGATAAATTGATTGAATTGTTATGGGAGATGGTATGCTCATGAAAAACTATGTTGATTATGCAGTCGAACAAATTATTCATCTTTGCAATATCCCAAGTCCCTCCGGTTTTAGCGGAAAAGCCGGACAATATCTGTTGAGTGAGTTGGCCCGGTGGGGATATCAACCGGTATTGACCAATAAAAAAGCGGTTTTGGTCGACTTGGGCGGGGAGGGAAATGGTTTACTCTTGGCCGCCCATATTGATACTTTGGGAGCTATGGTCAGGGGAATCAAGCCTAACGGCAGGCTTAGACTTTCCAAGATCGGTTCTTTTCCCGAAAATTATATTGAAACGGAAAACTGCACCATCCATACCCGCACCGGAAAGGAGTATTCCGGCACCATTCAGATTGAAAAATCATCCGTTCATGTCGCCTCGTGCAAGACCATATCCGAATTGAAAAGGGATGATGCTAACATTGAATTGGTCATTGATGAAAAGGTTAACTCCAAAGAAGATGTAAAAAGGTTGGAAATCAGTGCCGGGGATTTTGTGTCTTTTGATTCGCGGACCCTATACACCCGGAGTGGGTTTATCAAGAGCCGCCATCTTGATGATAAAGCAAGTTCCGGGATTTTAATTGCATTGGCAAAATATATTAAGGAACAGGGCATCCCATTGAAGCGAAAAGTATATCTGATGTTTACTACGTATGAAGAAGTCGGCCATGGAGCGTCCGCAGCGATACCGGATGGAGTGATCGAAATGGTTTCGGTCGATATGGGAGCAGTGGGAGATGACCTGGAAACGGACGAGTTTAAGGTATCGATCTGCGCCAAGGATTCAAAAGGGCCCTATGATTATGATTTAACCAATCGGTTCATCGAAATAGCCAAGGAGCAAAAATTGAACTATGCGGTTGACGTATACCCTTTTTATGGCTCGGATGTGGATGCGGCCCTTGTCGCGGGGTATGATCTAAAACATGGCTTGATCGGGCCGGGTATTGCATCCTCCCACGGCTATGAAAGAGCCCATTACGAAGGAATTGAGAATACCTTCATTTTATTAAAAGAATACCTGGGATCGTAAAATGCAGTACCGGGAGTTTTATAATATTTCTTTATTCCTGCTCGGAAAATGTATCAAGCGGTTGGATTCAAATGAATATAGAAACGGCGTACAACAGGTTTTTATGGTGTATCGAAGTCAGGATCGGTATTATAAAGATATCGAGCAGGACTTTATGGAGAATAGCAAAGAGATTTCGTTTTAAATTGCAGAAAATAATGAACGTCCCTAGACAAATATTGAAAGATAATTTAGGGAGAGAAAACGATGGAATTTGAAAATTCATTCTTCGCTGAAGGTGAAAAAATAGCAAAAGACTTGGGAAAAAAGTATCTCGGTTAAAATTAAAAAGGCTGTCTTTCAAGAACCGAAAGACAGCCTGAGTGTTGCAAAAATTTATACCAAAGTCGGTTGATTGACGGACTGTTGTAAAAATTGATTGATGGAGGCCACATCTTGCTGTCCTGCAGGCGGAGCCGGTATGTAAAAACGTTTGGATTGGGCAAACTGGCCGATTTGCTGCTGGGACTGTTCACAATTATTCCGCATTTGGAGCAATGTCTGTCTTAGCGCCGGATTACTGCTTTCCGTAGCGGCCTGAGTCAATTTAACGGCGCCGGATTTTGCAATTTGTAAAGCATCTAATACCATTTCGCGTTCGGTATACACTTACTATCTCCTCCATTCATTAAGATAAGAAATTCATCAGGGTTTTGGAATTGCTGAAAGCTTGCTGGGCCTCTTGGTTAAAAAGGCTTTGCAATTGGGAGTCGTTGCAATTCTGAGCGTATAATTGAAATTTCTTGGCATTGACGTCTTCCATCGCCGTCAATTCTTTGATTGTATTCAACTCCATTTGTGTTAGATTTGACATCGATATTCACCTCCTTTATCAAGCTGATGCGAGTGTGCGCAGGAAATACCTGCAAATCCGAGTTTGCCGATTTACGTTGCTAGTATTTCAACTATAAAGTCAGTTCATACCGGAACAGAAACAGGGAAAGAATGGATTTTTGGAATCCTTGACATTTAAATAGAATCCGCGATCCGGCAAGTTCGGATGCAAGGCAAATCTGAAAGTTACTTGCCGGATTCATGAACAACGAAAAAGAGTCTGACGGTGGGAAAAAAGTGCAGGAAAATCAAAAAAAATGTCGAATATATAGTATTGAATTCCTGAAGACGGTTGGGGATTTAATTCGCCCATGTGGCCAGAGGTCTGCAGGCCGCAGCTCTCGAGGGCGCAAATTTAATCCAAATTTGC
>DNPP01000278.1:1257-7073 GCA_003501365.1 Bacillota bacterium | reverse complement strand
CAGTTGATCCTCTGGCGTCTACTTCTAGATTGTTGACCCCAGAAGCGGTGGGCGAAGAGCATTATCAGGTTGCCCGTAGAGTTCAGGAAACTCTGCAGAGATATAACGAGTTACAAGATGTTATTGCAATTTTAGGAATGGATGAATTAAGTGATGCCGATAAGATAACCGTATCCCGGGCAAGAAGACTTGAGCGTTTTTTATCTCAGCCATTCTTTGTTGCTGAAACCTTTACCCAGATTCCAGGGAAATATGTGCCGATTGCCGAAACAGTTCGGGGATTTAAGGAAATTTTAGACGGTAAACATGATGATCTTCCGGAAGCTGCTTTTTATATGGTTGGGACCATTGATGATGCCGTTGAAAACGGTAAAAAGCTAATGGCTGAATCTGGTGGAGCCGGAGAGAAAAAATAATGAGTCAGCAAATTATGCTCGAAGTGGTAACGCCGCATCGGCTTGAATTTCAAAAAGAAGTCGAATATGTAGTAGCTCCTACAGTTGATGGAATCGTTGGTGTTTTACCGGGCCACATTCGTCTCATTACGCAACTGGCGACAGGAGTACTTCGTTATAAAATTGATGGCCAGAATAATTATATGGCCGTTAGTGAGGGATTTATGGAGGTAACTCCTCATAAGGTTATTATTCTTGCCGAAGCGGCTGATTTACCGGAAGATGTCGATGCTGAGCAAGCCTTGGAAGAAAAGCGTCAGGCTGAAGAAGCGCTTCATCATTCATTTACTGAAAAAATTAATTTTGACCAGGCTGAAATAGCCTTAAAAAGAGCGGCTACCAAGGTTGAATTAGCTAAAAAATATGGGGAAAATAAGTAATTCAATTGGTTTGACATTACTGATTTGACAAACAGCTATTTGTGGGTTATAATTTTTAAAAATCACTTAACTTAATACTCATCAAGAGAGGTGGAGGGAGATGGCCCGATGAAACCCGGCAACCCGAATTTATTTTTGCAGGAAATGCAAAATGAGTGTTGGGTGCCAATTCCTCCAGAAATTTTCTGGCAGATGAGATTCTTTTAGCCCTTCCATCGCCGGAAGGGTAATTTATTTTATGGAGGTATGGACATAATGGTAGAAAGACGACTATTTACCTCGGAATCGGTTACCGAAGGCCATCCTGATAAGATCTGCGATCAGATCTCCGATGGTGTATTGGATGCTATTTTTGCTGAGGACCCATCGGCCCGGGTTGCTTGTGAGTGCGCCGTAACTACGGGTATGGTATTGGTAATGGGTGAGATCACCACCAAATGTTATGTTGATATTCCGAAAGTAGTAAGGGAGACAATCCGGGAGATCGGTTATACCCGGGCCAAATACGGTTTTGATTGCGATACTTGTGCGGTACTGACATCCATTGATGAGCAATCCGCCGATATTGCCCTGGGTGTTAATAAAGCTCTAGAGGCAAAAAACGGTGAGATGAGCGAAAAAGAGATCGAAGCTATCGGCGCCGGAGACCAGGGAATGGTATTTGGTTATGCTTGTGATGAAACCCCGGAATTTATGCCGATGCCGATTGCACTGGCTCATCAACTGACTAGAAAGCTCTCGGAAGTGCGAAAAAGCGGTGAACTGGACTATTTACGGCCAGACGGTAAAAGTCAAGTAACAGTGGAGTATGATGACGGTGTACCGGTGCGGGTTGATACTGTAATTATCTCCAGTCAGCATGATCAGGCGGTAGAACACGATCAGATTGAAAAAGATGTGATTGCCAAGGTCATTAAAAAGGTAATCCCCGCCAAGATGATTGATGCCAAGACCCGGTTTTTAGTAAATCCCACCGGACGTTTTGTAGTGGGTGGTCCTCAGGGGGACTCCGGGTTAACCGGCCGTAAAATTATTGTTGATACATATGGCGGGATGGCCCGTCATGGCGGTGGCGCCTTCTCCGGCAAAGATCCGACAAAAGTCGATCGTTCTGCGGCTTATGCTGCCCGTCATGCGGCCAAGAATGTGGTTGCCGCCGGACTTGCCAAAAAATGCGAGATTCAAGTCGCCTATGCTATTGGTGTTGCCAAGCCGGTTTCGGTCTTGGTTGATACGTTTGGTACCGGAAAGTTACCCGATGAAGCTATCGCTGAGCTGGTTAAAAAGAACTTCGATTTCAGACCGGCGGCAATCATTCGCGATTTAAACTTACGGCGGCCTATTTATAAACAGACAGCTTCTTATGGACATTTTGGCAGAAATGATTTGGATCTGCCATGGGAAAAATTGAACAAGGTTGATGCATTGAAAAAATGATACATCAACATATAGCGAATGTGTTAAAAAGCCGGAGAATTCCGGCTTTTTTTGTAGCCATTATTCTTAAAACCAATTTGACCCCTTATAAAATTAAGCTGGTTTTTGTGCTTCACGGTGGAAATTTCTCTTTCAAGAGTTAATCATTGGCAAATGTTTTTGAAAGGTATAAAGTCTACTGCCGACAATGCCGAAATCTAAAAAAGTGAGTGTTTTATGTCACTGGCGATGTTTTATTATTAGGGGTGCGTTTGGATGGCAGTAATCCGATTAGTTATCGTAGATGATCAGGTCCCGGTTCGGGAAGGGTTAAAAGAAATACTAAGCTCGGAAAATGGACTGCTGATAGTCGGCGAAGTCCAACACGGTGCTGAGATCATTGCCGAAGTTTTGGATTTAAAACCGGATGTTGTCTTAATGGATACCAATCTTCCGGAGAAAGATGGAATTGAACTTACTGCAGAGCTGAAGAGTAGAGCGCCTGGTGTTGGGGTACTGACCCTAACAACCGATACCAATCAGCACCATTTGTCAAAGATTATTAAAGCCGGCGCTCTGGGATATATTTTAAGGGATAGTGACCCGGAAACTTTGGTGACGGCGATCCGCACTGTCGCCCATGGTGATGCGTATATTCAACCTTGTCTGCTCGCCAAATTGCTCAGTGAGTTCCGCCAGTTTTTATCCGAAGAAAAACAAGTGGTGGGACCCGAGCAATTAGGACTTACTCGGAGGGAGTTTGAAATTGTCAATCATATCGCTTGTGGCGACAGCAATAAGGAAATTGCCGAACAGCTCTTTATCAGTGAAAAGACTGTCAAGAATCATGTCAGTAATATTTTGCGTAAAATGGAATTGGAGGATCGTACGCAGGTAGCGGTTTATGCCTACCGTAAAGGTTTAATAAGCAAATAATTTACTTTCCACTAAGTTTGGTATGAGGCTGTCTAAAAGAAATTCTTTTGGGACAGCCCTTTCTCATTTCTTTCGCATATGATAAATAAGCTTTATAAATAAGGCAATTTGTAAATAATGAACATGATACGGTTGAACTAAAGGATTGTAGCAATGACCCAAAATATCAGCGCGATTTATTATAATAACCAGTTACTTTGTTCCAAAGTAAAAGTGGTTCGGGGCTTTTGGAAAAAGCTAAGGGGTTTGAGATTTTATCGCGATTTTCCTGATGAAGCGGATGGTCTATTACTTTATGGTTGTAAATTTGTTTCTATGTTGGGGATGCGATTTGCTGTGGATTTAATTTACCTTAGTCAAAACCAGCAAGTCTTGTATACTGTTGAAGGGTTGGTTCCGAATAAATTCGGACCCTTTATCGCGGATGCTTACTATATATTGGAGCTTAAGACCGGAGTTATTGCCGCATATCATATCAAGGCCGGAGATTTTATGATAATTAAAAATTGACAATGGCAATAAATTTATTTACAATCGCATTCACTTGAGTTTGATTTTTACGTTATGTATAGTATGAAAATATAACTATGAATGAAATATAAAGTGATTTTTGGGGGTGGCAATATGAAAGATAGATTGACATTTGAATTACCGGATGGGTCAATAATTCATTTTCCTGGAGGTACTACTTTTCAGCAGATCGCCGCTGAACTTCAGCCACGTTACCTTTCTCCGATCATAGCAATAAAGTTAAATAATGAAATCCGGGAATTGTATTATACTCCGCAAGTCAGCGGCAAACTGGCTCCGATTGATTTGGGTCAGGAGGATGGAGTAAGAATTTATTTCCGAAGTTTGTCATTGGTAATGGTTCGGGCAGCCGAAGAACTATTTCCCGGTTGCAAAATACGTTTTGAACATTCGCTCAGTAAAGGGATTTACGGTGAGATCCATTTGCCGGAACAGCAACCTTGTACGGAAAAGGAATTACGGCAAATAGCCAACCGGATGAGAGTTATCATTAAGGCCGACGAACCTATCACCAGAGCGACACTTCCGCTGGATAAGGCGCTGGAGCTTTTCAAAGAACGTCATCAATTGGATAAGGTACGGTTATTGGCATTTAAGAGCAAGCCCGAAGTGCATATTTATCAGTGCGGCGGCTATGTGGATTATTTTTACGGCTATATGGCGCCATCCACCGGTTGTTTGGAACAATTTGATTTGAAATATTATTATCCCGGATTTATCATGCGTTTTCCGACTCAAAGCAGTCCCAAGGAGATTCCCCGTTTTCAGGAACAACGGAAATTGGCCCGTATTTTTTATGAGTTTGAAAAATGGGGCGAGATCATGGGGATTGAGGATGTCGGCGCACTAAATCAACAGATTGCCGCCGGTCGCTCCGGCGAATTAATCCGGATCGCTGAAGCGCTTCACGAAAAGAAGATTGCCCAAATAGCCGATCAGATTGCGGTAGATCGGGACCGGATCAAGCTAGTTCTGATTGCCGGACCGTCTTCTTCCGGTAAAACAACTTTTGCTCAACGCCTGGCGGTCCAATTGAAGGTTAACGGCTTAAAACCGGTTCCGATTTCGATTGATGATTATTTTGTCGACCGTGAGCTGACACCTCTCGGTGCAGATGGCTTGCCCGATTACGAATGTTTGGAAGCACTCAATGTCGAACTCTTTAATGAGCATTTAAGTTCATTGATCCAAGGCCTGCCGGTGGTATTGCCGCGCTACAACTTTCAGAAGGGCAAGAGTGAAAGCAGTAATGTGACTTTGGAGATCACTAAAGAGCAGCCGCTGATCATTGAGGGGATTCATGGACTAAACGATAAGCTTACTGCCGGGATACCCAAAGATAATAAATTTACGATCTATATCAGCGCTTTGACCCAGTTGAATATTGATGATCATAACCGGATTCCTACCACCGACAACCGAGTGATCCGGCGGATTGTCCGCGACAATCAGTTTCGGGGTCATGATGCCTTGAAGACTATTGGGATGTGGCCGATGGTGCGAAGGGGCGAGGAAGCCCATATCTTTCCCTTCCAGGAGGAAGCGGATGTGATGTTCAATTCGGCGCTGGTGTATGAGTTGGCGGTATTGAAACATTGTGCGGAGCCCTTATTACAACAAATCACTCCCGAGTATCCGGAGTTCTCCGAGGCCAAGCGATTGTTGAAGTTTTTGGGCTACTTCTTGCCGATGGAGGATCAAGATGTGCCGTTAAATTCGATTATCCGGGAGTTTATCGGGAGTAGTTGCTTTTGTGTATGAGTATTAGTTCTTCTTCCGTTTAAATATCCCCTTAAACGCATTTACCACTTTGCTGCCGACTTTTTTAACCCCGGTTGCGGCGGCGTGACTGATTTTATTAAGGCCAAGCTTATCGCGGAGGCTCCTGGTGACGGCGTCGATCACTTTGAACTTTACATTGGCCTTGAGGTCATCGAGGCGACCGGAGAGCGTAAAGTCGAAATTCAACATTCCCTTGCCGTCTTCAATCCCTTTTAATAGGAGATTGGCCGGAGCGCCGAGTAAGGTGCCGCCGAAGGCATGTCCTTTTTTAGGGGTTAATTTCAAGTCTCGGATATCGACATGATGATAGCTGTTT
>DNPP01000278.1:0-1065 GCA_003501365.1 Bacillota bacterium | reverse complement strand
CAAGTAAAGCCGAGAAGTAAAATCGGGTAGCCAGTTTATCCGGGTTCGGGATTATTAATTGTTTCAAGCTGAGATTTGTTTTGGTTAATACCAAGGTTGGTTGATGATCCCGGCTGATCGTATAGCTGGAAAAAGAAATCTTGCCGTCTCTCAGGTTAAAGCGGTTCAGCTTGACGATAAAATCGGAACCGTTGGAGGCCTTTGAGGAATTGCCGCTAAACAAATCCAGATAATAATCGAGGTTCATATTGCCGTTCCGGTATTGGATGATTTTGATTTGGGGCCTTACGATGGTAATATCCTGGATTACTAATTGTTTTTTAAATAATGGACTGAGAGCTACCCGGACTTTGATATCGTCGGCCAGAAGCATATTCCCCTTGCCGTAACCGGGCGCTTGAGCCAGCTCAATTTGATTGATCTTGACCACTGCTCCGGTTAGGAATGAAACACTGACCGAACCGATCTTAAGTTTATGGCCAAAGATAGCGGCCACTTGTTGTTTAACCAGGGCGTCGGCGATGGGGTTGATGAAAACCGGCAGGATAGCTGCAATGACCAGGATCAATATGATGATTGATAGTAAAATCTTCAGTCCAAGATGCTTTTTTTTCACTGAAGATGCTCTTGGGGCGGGGGATTGGGTTGCCATAAATTTCTTGCCTCCAGCTTTATACGAATTTCGGAGTTTTTAATATCCATGATCATAAGTTTGAGCGTTTCATAATATGGTGCATTCCAATTATACTATAAAATTGGGGGATTGGCGTATAAAAAACTTGGAAGTGGAAGCCCGTGAATATAAAGGATAGAGTATATGAAAAATTATGGTTGACAAGGGCCCTGCATTTTTGGTATATTAGTATATGTCACTTGGAGAGATTACTTCGTGACACGGGCTTGTAGCTCAGTTGGGAGAGCGCTTGAATGGCATTCAAGAGGTCAAGGGTTCGATTCCCTTCAGGTCCACCAAATATAACAAATTAAAACTCGCTGAAAAGCGAGTTTTTTGTTTTGATTTTGGAAGTTTGAAGAGCAAAGGGCGAATTTGAAAAAGGAAAAAGG
>DNPP01000275.1:3966-6053 GCA_003501365.1 Bacillota bacterium | reverse complement strand
AAAAACCGAGTATTTTTTAGATTATCACGATTTAAAAGTTTGTTGTCCCCTTGACTCTCTGAACTTTCCCGGTGTTACACCGGTAGCTTTTTTAAAAACTTTGGTAAAATAACTTTGGTCTTCAAAACCAACCATGCTTGAAACATCGGTTAAAGGAATGGAAATATCCAGCAACAAATTTTTGCCGGCATTAATCCGTATTTTATTAACATAGGAAATGAAGGTGCATTTCATTTCGCTATTAAATATTTTACTGAAATAGGAAGGATTTAAATAAACGATATGGGCAACCTCTTCAAGCGTGATCCGCCCCATATAATTTCGTTTGATAAAATCAACCGCTTTGTAGATGGTGTCCTTGTGACGAATGTCGACCAGATTAAAAACGCAGTCGGTAAAACGAGCCATGATTTTTGAAAGCCAAAAAGTCAATTCTTCCACGGTTTTCAGATTATGAATTTCTGACAAGTATTTATAATTCAAGCCGAAAATCTCACTGGAATCAGCCCCGCCCTCCACTGAGGCTCTGGAGAGCAGTACCACAAGTTCCAGAATCCGGGCCTTAATAATTTCAAAATCTTTGCCGGAGGAGAAAAAGACATATCCTAATATTTCATTGAGTATTTTTTGAGATGCCGGTTTATCTCCCAGTGCTATTTTAGCCAGCAGTTCCTTTTCCTTCTCAAACGGATAATTAGGTTGTTCTTGCTCCGAATCTTCGAAGATCTTCATTTGGTGGACAGACTCTGAAATATGGTCTTGAATTCGATTATACTTTCTTTGGTCTTCATACTTTGCCGCTTTGTCGGAAAAACTGGATGCCACGATATAGAGTAATTCCGAAAGATTATCTACCACTTCAGGTAATATGACCGGGACCTCTCCGGCGTATTTTTTTATCTGTAGCAAGTCGGCATCATTAATCCCATTTTTTCGAATTAAGTCCTCCAGTAAAAACTGCTCCGGCTCGACCATCGAAACAGGCCCGCCCACCAAAACGCCCTGAATGAGATTATTAACGATAATCGGAGAAGCCCAATGAACCAACCCCATGGGGCAAAAATAAACATACTTGCCGCCAAACCTCTCTGCTTGATAACTGCCATAAAGATGAACATTGGCGCAATTCGGTTTCTTACTCGTAATCGGCCGAATTTTGCCGCAAAATTGGCATAAATCATTACTACTGCAAGAATTATAGAGATAGTTCCCCTTGGAGTCGATTAGATAACTTTCAATCCCGGTTGAACGGCTGTAAGCGCGAAGACCTCGCTTAACTTGCTCCAGTTCGAAACCAAATTGGGTTCCTTCAGATGTCAATTCCATTTAATGAATCACTCTTTCTAACAAAATTCTCAAAACAATATTCCAGAGCGATGATCTGATTCTATAATAACCCTTTCCAAAAGGCATGGTAAAGTATTTTCTTTTATTGTAATATTTTTGGTTTCTTTCATCAAATAAAAATAATTTCATATAAGTCATAAATAATTTATAGAAACAAAACGGCGGTTTTTATATGATCAAAATATCTCAGAAATAGCCATAACAACTATCAAAATATTCAAAAATCGGAGGAGTTTTTAGCAATGAAACAAAACATGAATCTTTGGCGCTCGGCGCTAAGAGAATCAAGAGAGAGAAAAGCCTTGCCTATCATGACTTATCCCGGATTGAAACTGGTTGATAAAACGGTAAAAGATGTGATTACCAACGGACGCGACCAGTATTCTTGTATTGCGGCGCTTTCCAAAAAATATCCGACCGCCGCCGCTGCAACCATTATGGACCTATCGGTCGAAGCAGAAACTTTTGGAAGCAAAATCAAATACGCGGATAATGAAGTTCCATCGGTTGTCGGCAAAATCATTTCAAATATGGACGACGCCCAAAAGATTCAAATACCGAAAGTGGGCGCAGGTCGAACACAGGTATATATCGAAGCGGCCAAAACTGCCGCCGCGGGCATCACGGATCGACCGGTCTTGGCAGGCCAAATCGGCCCTTTTTCACTGGCCGGACGCATGATGGATATGACGGAAATAATGATCGCGCTAATGGAAGAGCCGGAAATTGTCCATGTTGTT
>DNPP01000275.1:1300-3650 GCA_003501365.1 Bacillota bacterium | reverse complement strand
TCATGGTGTAATCATCGCTGAGCCGGCAGCCGGATTACTCCCCCCGGCAAAGTGTACGGAATTTTCATCTCAATATATAACCCGAATTGTAAAGGCAGTTCAAGACCAGGACTTTATTGTAGTCCTTCACAACTGCGGTAGCACCGTAAAATTAGTCGATTCCATGGTTTCCACCGGTGCTAAGATTTTTCATTTCGGCAATGCGGTAAAAATGACGGATATTTTGCCTCAAATCCCCACCGATCGTCTGGCTTTAGGAAATATCGATCCGGCTGGTACTTTTAGGAACGGTACTGTAGACGAGATGAAAGAAAAGGTCGGCAAACTGCTGGAAGAAATGAAGCCCTATCCTAATTTTGTTCTCTCATCGGGTTGCGATATCCCGCCCGGGACCAGTCTCGATAATGTGGATGCCTTTTTCCAATCTCTCAGTGAATTTAACGCTCAACAATAATTCTTCCACCCGCAAAGACGAAAGCCGCCAAGTGCGCAAAGAAAATGAACTCATTATTCTTTGCGTCTTTGGCGGCTTTGTGCGAGAAAAGTTATTTATTTTGCACAGAGTTTAACTGCTTCTTCAGCAGCGGAGGTTGCATCCGGTGTGTATCTGTCCGCGCCGATTTTTTTGCAATAGCTATCAGTGACCGGCGCTCCGCCGATCATGATCTTCACTTTGTCGCGGATACCTGCTTTTACCGCAGTATTAACTACATTCTCCATTTCTCCCATCGTAGTCGTTAAAAGGGCAGAACAGGCGATGATTTGTGCTTCTTCCTTAATGGCGGTTTCAATAAATTTTTCAGCCGAAACATCGGTGCCGATATCGAGTACTTCCAATCCTTTGCCTTCCATCATCATTCGCACTAAATTCTTGCCGATATCGTGAAGATCTCCAGCTACAGTACCTAAAACAACCTTACCGGCAGCTTTTACGCCGCTGGAAACAAGCAACGGTTTTAGCAGTTCAGTACCGGCATTCATCGCCCGTGCCGCTATCAAAACATCCGGAACATAAACTTCATCCTTTTTAAATTTCTCTCCGATAATATTCATCCCATGAAGCAGGCCTTCTTTGAGAATCGTTTCAGCGCTCATCCCTTCATCAATAGCTTTCTGAACCAACTCTTTTACAACTTTAGCCCTACCGTTCTGGAGATTTTCTGAAATTTCACTTAAAATACTCATTTGGTATCCTCCACTCAATAATTTTAGCGAATAACCTTTTTATAATTAAATTTTAAAGAATGTTGTTGCTTTTGTATTGAAAATACTTAACATTTTTTGTACTTTTCATCTAAAATAAAATTGATATTCGGTAGCACGTCTCCGATATTCCATAAAAAAAGGACTCTTTGTTATCGTAAACAAGAGTCCAACTAATAAAATTTCAATATTCAATTGTAATTTATTAGCAAGATTAGATCAGTCCAAAAAACTTTCCCCAACCCTTCCAGAATTCATCCATGCTGAGGCCCTTTTTATGAACTAAATTTTCCAGAGCCGCCAGATGGTATTCGACTTTAATATTTCCAGGCGGAGCAACTCCTTTAAAACTGGGAGCATCCTTATCCAGTAGGCACAATGGCGGATATAAAACACACCACCAATTTTTGCCTGCCCCTTTGCCCAATACTACCCGTAAGCCCCGGTATTCTCCGGCCGGTAAGACTCCAAAAGGGTAGCTGCGTTCCGGAAACTGGTATTTACCTAAAGTTACTGTCACCGGCATATTCTGGTCCTCGCTTGCCAATACTTGTTCGGCGGTCTGCTTTAACAAATCGATATGTTCCGCAAGGATTTCCTCTGCCCGGGCCGGCTCTTCCACTTTGATCAGTAATGGCTCACTTACCTGAATCAAACGATCCCGGACCCGTAATTTAATAGTTTGATCATGGACAGAATCACTATTGGCCACGACATGAAGCCGGATTAAATTTGAACGGTTATAGGCCTCCATGATTGAATTTTCCATCCAAGCCATTCCCGAACCCAAAGCCCCGATTGTCATAAAGAAAAGTAAAATTAACCCGGAGGTTAATACTCGGTACTTAAACGACATCAATTTTCACCCCGTTGTGAAACCATAAATCTACTCATTTCCCCCGGCCACATAACGTTTCATATGCTTTAGTGCATTCTTTTCCAATCGAGAAACTTGGGCCTGGGAGATGCCAATCTCTTCGGCGACCTCCATTTGAGTCCGTCCGTCAAAGAAACGCATTTCCAAAATCAGCTTTTCCCGGTCATTCAGTTTACTCATGGCTTCTTTAATCGAGAGTCCTTCCAGCCATTGGCCATCTAAATGCCGTTCATCGCTGATCTGATCCATTACAAAGATCGGGTCGCCGCC
>DNPP01000275.1:0-954 GCA_003501365.1 Bacillota bacterium | reverse complement strand
TTCTTCGGCTATCTCAGCCACTGTCGGCTCTTTGGAATTTTTACTTACCAAGGAGTCTCTGACTTGTAAGGCCTTATAGGCAATATCCCGCAACGAGCGACTTACCCTGAGGGGGTTATTATCCCTTAAATAACGGCGAATTTCACCAATAATCATCGGTACCGCATAGGTTGAGAATTTTACATTTTGCGAGAGATCAAAGTTATCGATGGCTTTCATCAATCCGATGCAACCCACTTGGAACAGATCGTCCACAAACTCGCCGCGGTTATTAAATCGTTGGATTACACTTAAGACCAGCCGCAGATTGCCCTGGATCAAGTCTTCTCTGGCGGATCTGTCACCGGACTGCATTTTCTGCAATAAATCACGCATTTTACTACTCGATAATACCGGAAGTTTAGCGGTATTGACCCCGCAAATTTCGACTTTATTCACCAACATCCAGTCGATCAACTCCTACAAACTGTCTTTTGACGCGTCTAAGATTGATTATTGCCACAGATAGTAGGTTTTATACCCGTTCGATAATTTTGCCAGCTAGGGATGGAAAATTGCTACTCTATTTTGCTCTAATTTTATCTCCGATTCGACAAATTCATTAATGGTTAAAACTACTTGTAAAATTTTGGGTTCTTCGTCTCCTCAAAAGGAGCCTTACAAGGATTTGGGATAACCGACGGCTAATACCAAAAACATCCTGAACCAAGCCTAAAATAGTCATTGACAACTAACTCAATCCCCTTTATAATATTTAATAGTCGTTGTTGCGTTTTTTACGCATGAACTTGCCCAGGTGGCGGAACTGGCAGACGCGTACGTTTGAGGGGCGTATGGGCAACCGTACCGGTTCAAGTCCGGTCCTGGGCACCAAAACTATAAGATAAAAGCAGCCGAATGGGCTGCTTTTTTTGTTTTTACTTATAATTGCTGTGTGGGGAACCCGGTGTGTAT
>DNPP01000483.1 GCA_003501365.1 Bacillota bacterium | reverse complement strand
ATATGGATGGTACGTTATTAAATAAGATTTATCGAGAGCTAATCTACTAGCTTTTGGCTTTTGGCTATTAGCTTGGCTAATAAACTTCTGATTACTCTCGCGGATGATTTTATCATCATGATATGATAATATATAATAAATAACGACTCAAACTTCTTAAGCAGTTAACTTCTTGAGAAAATCTACCAAAAACGCATGTTATTTAATCCTATTCATTGATAATTCCCTTTTTGGGGATTCAAATTTTTTTCTCAAAGAGCCGATAGTAAATTTAGAAGTTTAATTTTATATCTGGCCATTCAATTATAAATTGGATCGTCACCAAAATGGGGGTGATCGATGATGAAAGTCGATAACTTTTTGACTAAAAATCCGGATTATATTACCAATCAAAACAATTCAGCGGCAAATTCCGCTACGGCGACACCGGACCTAATTAAAAAAGCAGCGCAGCCAACCGATAATTATGCCTTTACGTCTGATAAATGTTCGCATGAACAAGTGCCAATCAGGGAATATACCCGTACTCAAGCTGCCAGAAATATTCAAGGCACTATCTCGAAAGCTCAGATAGCCGATCAGGCCATGAGCCAATTACAAAAAATATTGCAACACGGAAAAGATTTAGCGCTCAAAGCGGATAAACCGACAGCCAGCCCCCGTGATAAAAAAATCTATCAAGATCAGCTGGGTCAACTCAATCAAGAGATTGACCGAATCAGTCAATCCTTTTCAATCGATCAAGAAAAACCCGGTCCATCTTCGACCAAACTTAACCTAGATGAGGTCAATCTGATCCATTCGTTAAAAAGTTCCTGGCTGGAATCGGCCGAAACTACAATCACCCAACGTTACGGTCTGAATGCGGACGGGCATCCCATCGGTATTGTACTCGATGAGAATGATCCGGTATATCTGGCCGCCGTTGAATACATTCCGGATCAAACGGGTAAATCAGTTATTCAACTCCTGCATGTTAATGTCCAAGCATCCATTCCGCCCACCTTACCCAATGGGGGCATTGGTCCTTACTATGACGATCGGGTTATTTCTCATGAAATGGTTCATGCGATCATGGGGAGGACCATGAATTACGCTTCCTTACCCATTTGGTTCAAAGAAGGCACCGCCGAATTTCTTCCCGGCGCTGACGAAAGGATTGAATATCATATTCAGAACAAAGGTGGCGGGATGGCGGGAGCAACTGCCATTGAAAAAGCATTTGGCGATGGGACTGATAAGACTTGGAAAAATAAAAGCATTAATTATGCGGCGGCTACCATCGCTGTCCGCTTCCTGCATGACGATATCAAGGCCAATGGTCATGGCGGCGGCATCAAAGATTTATTAGCCGATTTACAGGCAAACCCAACCGAAAATCTTGATGACGCACTGGCTCACCTCTCCAGTTATCAAAACGTGGAGGATTTTACCAATAATTTTGTAAAAAACAAAGCAGGCGCGGAATATATTTACCGGTTGGATCAAGCCAACGAATTTAATAATGCCGATACCGGCGGTATCGGAGGCGCCGATGTTGATGGCGGGCCTGTTCGAACCCCGGAGACAGTTATTTCGGATATTAATCATTATACGGAGCAACCACTCAAGCACTTTAAGACGATATGGCCGGAGGATGCCCAACCATTTTCAGTTACCGGTGCTGCAGCCAGTGGCCAATTAGGTTTTGCTCCGGCTCAATTTGATAGTGGAACACTCGGTACCAAAAATTTAGATATGGTCAACCGGCCTAATGAAGCTGGTAAAACCTTTGACGCCGCCCTGTCGCGGGTCACTAAAGAGCGAAATCAATTGGATTCCTTCCAAAAGCAATTGAGTGCAGCTCTTCTGCAGCGGACTGCCGATAAAGCCGCGGCAACCGTCAGTGTTTTCCCGGAGAAAATTAAATCAGCCGGTCAAAGTGGAACTTTGATCACCGCCCAGTCCAATAACGAACCTTATCGTGTCCTATCATTACTGACTCAATAAAAACGCATCTCACTCAAAATAAAGAACCATTGCCTGGTTATACTGGTAAAGGTTCTTTTATCGCCCCCTAAAGCTTTTCAACATTAGTTATCATATCATCGAACGTATAAAAATACAATGACTCGAGTAATTCTTCACCGCTCATCGCCACTCGATTTCACTTTACTGCGAGTTTCTTGATCAATGATTTCCCGTAGCGTCCGGACCACCGGGTTGAAAAATGCATATTCTTTGCCATATTCAAGGTTAAATTCATAATCGAAACCACCCGGATTATTGCCCTGATTATGCTGAATGATTGTTTCCATTTTGTCCAAGGCCTTCGCTAGCTTTGCTTCCATGGTCTCGCCATCGTTATATTCCCGCCATACTGCCAAAAACCGCTGACGAATATTCTCCGGCAAAGCGGTCGTCAATCTGAACAACGCCGCTTCCTCTCTCTTAAACTTATCCTGTTTATTTTCTTCAATTTTGGCGGAGATATCTCCCTCATAGGCTTCTCCCATATCATGGACCAGGCACATGCGCATGACTTTGTTTAAATCGATATCTTCAAAATAATCTTCCAGGCTTAAAGCAAACAGGGCTAACCGCCACGAATGTTCAGCCACGCTTTCTGGTCTGCTTTCTTTGGTCCATGCGGTCCTAGTGGTGTCCTTTAACCGCTCAAGTTCCCTCACAAAATCGATAATGTCCTCATATTCATGCATTAAAGTTTCCCTCCAACTTTAATCTTTGACATGCAAATCCACTCCTGACTTTAATAGTCTGTTTCATAAGACTATGTCATAAGATTATGCGTACTTGTATAAATAAACCTTATTTTATACTATTGTATTAGTAATAACTTACCAAATCAATGGCATAATGCAAATAATACAAATAAGGAGCTTCGAAATGTATATTGAGCGACATTTAATTGATAACAACAAAATTAAAATCCCGAATGTTGTAATAACTCCCGACCATCCCCGGGGAGCAGCCGTCATTATTCATGGTTATGGTGGATCCAAAGAAGAACAATTGGGTTTGGCCTGGAGAATAGCTGAAATTGGTATTGGAAGAAACCTTTGAACCACTCCTCCGTCAATTAACGGAATGGTATGATAATATCGAATTGCTTTAACTCATTTGTCAAGTCATTCTATCGGTCCGTCGATACCCTTTTTCTAAAGTGAATCAATGGAGCGAATATATCTTTCAATATCGAATTTTCTTTTACAACCCTCATAGGACATATAACGGATCTTACCGAAAATGTTCCGTTCTCCCCAGGCTCGGTCATGAACACCCCCTATACTCCAGGCAATTCCCGTATAACCGTTAGGATCCCTGCCGTCCAATTGATATTTGTCATTAAGATAAATGGCATGGGCCATAGCCACGGTTGCATTCTCACTCCACTCCAGGATTTTTTTCGCCCAATACATACGCAAATAGCCGTGAATCCGTCCGCTCGTTACCATTTGCCGCTGTGCCGCATTCCACAGCCTATCGTGAGTCCTCGCGTTTTCCAATTCTTCAAGCCGGTAAATATGGCCGCGCATATCATTTCGGTGAGTCTCCAGAGTCTGCCTGGCCCAGGATGGAAAACCGGCGGGATTATCGTAGTTTTCATTATAGTAGCAAAAATTATCCGCGAGTTCCCTGCGGATAACGAGCTCTTCCAAAAATTCCAATCCATCCATACCTCTTTTCGTGATTTCCAGTACGATCCTCTGGGCGCTGATCTGTCCAAAATGCAGGTATGGCGAGAGCCCTGAACATGCCTCCGCATTCGGATCGTTTCGTCGAGCATAGTTGGCTAGTCGTAGGCGCAGGAAATTTACTAATTGTAATTTTGCAGCTCTAGCGCCGGATTGAACTGCAAAAGCATTTGAACTTTCTGCAAGTTGGTCCCTTGATGACTGCCACAAATCCCCCAACTCCTGGAAATTATCAATTGCCGTGTATAAAACCGGATGTCGGACGACTGGGCGAAAATCGTTCAAATAAGTATTGAGCTTTGAATAATACTTATGTCTGAACGTATAGGCGGAAAACTCCTGCTTTACGGATGCGAGATAGCAGGGAACCAGGTTATGTGCATCTACCTCGATAAACCGGATGGCGCTCTTTTGGGCGACAATTTGTTTCCAAGTCCGGCTGATCTTTAACGGGCTGAAATCGGCAATTAACAATCCGGCCTGGAATTTTGCAATAAACCGGATTACATTTTCGGCCGGATCCCCTTTTAAAATCAAAAACGGAATATCCCGTTGCTGCAATGTCCGAAAAACTTCCGCCAAACCCTGCATCATAAAGCCATAGTGTCGTTCACCGGCACCCAGAAAACTTTGACTCAGGCAAAATATGACAATAAATGGCTGTTTCATCTCGATTGCCTGCGCTTGGGCATAAAGAAGCGCCCAGTTGTCCTCCGCTCTTTGATCCCGACTCATCCAATATACCACCGGCCCGGCAAATACCGGATAATCTTTCAACACCCTTATCCGTTGGTCCAAATCATTCACCCTTATCGCGGTTGTTGATACTTTGATGCCTAATCTTCAGCATCTCCCGGTTATTATTATAGGCTCTGGCCTTCTCATAAATCAGCAAAACCGCCTTTTGAGGCGTTCCTTTTTTTTCCTTCAATTTTCTTTCATCCATGACCATTTTTAAGATCAAGGCCTATACCGGATTTTAGCACCGCGACATACAATAAATAATGAAGTGTCCCTTTTCAAATTAACAATTATTCTTTAGAAAAAAGGCAACATTATGAACGGAAACCCATTATATCCTCCGCCCCAAATGAATTCTAATCGTTTGCCACTCGTAAGACAGGTGCGTTTTGATAAAAACCAATCCCGGCTTGAGTATATGGCGAAAAATGCTTATATCTATGGATATCCCTTGGTATTGATGAATACTACAAAGAAAGCTGCAGCAGGGACCCAATTAAACCAATTTATCCATGAGCGGACTTTCCCGACTCCGGCATATAAAACAATCGTCAGAGCCAATGTGGATACTCTCTATTCCTTTGCCTGTTTGGATCTAAACAAAGAACCCGTCGTTTTATCCGTCCCTGATACGCATCAGCGTTATTACCTGATGGAATTATTGGATGCCTGGACGAATGTGTTCGCTTCCCTTGGCGCGAGGACCACCGGCACCCGGGCGGGAGCCTATGCAATTTGCGGACCCAATTGGAATGGCAAGCTTCCGGAAGACCTCGTCCGAATAGACTCTCCCAACTATACCGTCTTTATCGGCGGTCGTACTCAAACCAACGGTTCCACTGACTTCGCGGCGGTTCATGCAATCCAGAATCAATACGCCTTAATACCCCTAAGTAACTGGGGAAATCCGGACATCCAAAATCAAAATCCTGATGAAAAAGAAAAGTCGAATGGTAATCCCGTGGCTCAAGTTACTAATATGAGCGCGGTTGTATTCTTTCAAACGATGGTCAAGGCAATGGCTATCAACCCACCCTGGATTGCGGACCCTAAAATGAATAGAACTCTTGCGGTGCTGGGTTTAAGCCCGGATAGCCGTTTTGATTTCCAGCGTTTAAGTCCGCCGGTGTAACAGGTACTCCAGTATGCGGTTAGCCAGGGTCCAAGGCTTATCAAAGCCGCGGCCTATGCAAGTTATATCCGGGACAATAGCAACGGTTGGGCGCTATTCATTAAGAATATGGGATTTTACGGAGCGGATTACCGGCGGCGGGCAATTATTGCAATGACCGGCACCGGAGCCAATCTTCCTAAAGATTCAATCTATGCTCCCGCTTTCGTCGACTCTGGGGAAAGGCTCTTAACCGGCGCTCATGATTATCTACTGCATTTTAATAAGGGGGAGTTACCGCCGGTTGATGCCTTCTGGTCGATAACCGTTTATAATGAGCGAGGCTACTTGGCTGAGAACCCGGCCCACCGCTATGCCATCAGTCCCCATCTTGATGAACTCAATTACAATAGCGATGGTTCGCTGGATATTTTGATCGGAACCAGCGTACCGTCAAAAATTGCCGCCTCCAATTGGCTGCCGGCGCCCGAAGGCCCTTTTAATTTAATATTAAGAATGTATTGGCCTAAAGATCAAGTATTGAATGGAGCGTGGCTTCCTCCAGCCATACTGCGTATTTAAATTTAAATTATCAATTCCTAAAGTAAAGCTACCTTTTTAGCTGCATTCTCTAGTATTGGTTTCCCATGGCCGGGCAACATGATTTGAAAATCCAATCCAGCCAGTTTCTGCAGCGACTCCTTCGCCAATAGGCTATTATCATTCATAATATCCGGGGAAAGACAAGGGAGCCCCTTTTTATCGGTACGTAATGCATCTCCCACCAATAAAACACTCTTTGCGGCATCGTAAAAACAAATGCTTCCTTGGGTGTGCCCGGGCACATGAACAACCTTGAACGGGCCTACCGTTTCACCGTCTTTCAGGATCAGGTCCGGTCGGAGCGATTCAAATTTGATGTTGTTGAGCATTAACCGGAAAATCAAACCCAGAAAGCCTTTCACCTTTTTGCCTTCCCGTTCCCCGGTGAGACTCGGGGCGTCATTTTCATGAATTGCTATTTTTGCTTTGGTTATGAATTGCAAGGCCGCCGCACTGCCGGCGTGATCAATATCGGGATGGGTAAGAAGAATATCGCGGATTTCTTCCGGTTTATGGCCGATACTTCGTATCTCCTGAATAATCCGATCAGCATTTCCCGGCATCCCCGTATCAATGAGATAGGCCCCTTCCTTATCGGCTATCAAATAACAATTGGCTCCCTTGATCCCTTCCAGCAGATAGACTCCGGATTTGAGCTCCATATAAACAACACCTCCCTGATTTTTCCTCAAACAAAATAAATCCAAACTAAATATTCGTGCAAATAAAAAAATACCCTTCCGGATTTTGGAAAGGTCTGTTACATCAATCAATATATAAAATGGCTTGAGTTTGAAATATCTGAAATCATGAACTCATGCAAAGGCCAACGACTGAAAAATATAAATAGGAATTCGGGGTTCCTCTGCGTCTGCGGCACATTCTTGTGCCGACGCCTCTGCGCGAGATCTGTTTTTGGTAGCTATTTTATCAAACAGATAATTACACCAAACATTCTTGAGAACATCGCCTGGATTTTATTAAATTGTCTTTTAATGGGGCGTTCCAACTCCATAGGTACTTGCCAAGTACCTGCAGATTTCGATATCCTTCGAGATAAATTTTCTACCATTGGCGGTATCCACGCTTACTTCCGGAGGAATACGCCGGATTCCTTCCCCCAATACTAGTTTAGGAGCACCCTGGTTCTCCTCGCCGAGCAGTGAGACGATCTCCTGCCTTGGTTTCTCAAAATTGATATAGTGAACATCGACTTTTTCCCGCAAAACCGGGTAAAAGGAAAGCATCCCCTCCACCAAAGCGCTTTCCGGACAAAAAAATGGGCCAGACCCTTGATCTTTGAAATCCGGTTTCAGTAAAAATAATTGATCTTTCATGATCATAACCTCCCATCGACGCCAAAGATTTATGCCTGAATTATACAATATCATCCTCCAGTTTTCAAATTGTTTACAAAGTAATTCTTCTAATCTTATCATTATAAATATACCCGCCATATTGGCAGGTAATGATGATGATGTATAGATAGAACGCTAATTCAAACTCGACGACTTTACCTCGGATTACAGCCCCTGTCCGATATATCCCTTAGTTTATTCTTTTCGATATAAACTTTATAACCGATTAAAAGTATATTATAATAACTCTGGGGTGATAAAAAATGCGTGACTTATCCCAAATCAAAGAAAAAATCGGACACCTTCAGACTTTTTTCCACCAGCAAAGACAGGTTATGACAGTTTATATTTTCGGTTCTTTCGGCACCAGCGAGCAAAGCCCTTTGAGCGATATCGATCTCGCTGTTTTATTTGATTCCAACCTTTCTTTATTGGATGAGTTGCGCTTCGCTGCGGAAGTATCTTCGGTTCTTGGCAGGGATGATGTTGATGTTATCAATTTAAATAAAGCCCCGGTTTACATTCAGCACCGGGCGATTTATTCCGGCTCCAGAATTTACGAAAAAACGCCTGAAAAAACCCAAGACTTTATTGAAAATGTATTGGAAGAATATCATGATTACGAGTTCATATACAGAAAATTTCAAGATGATTGCCGGCTTGGGCTAATGGAGGAATACTTGGATGGTTGATAAACAAAAAATACAGGCAAAAGTCCATTCCTTAAAAGTGAGTTTGGCCCGGTTACAGGAGTTGAAAAAACTCGAACCCGAAGAATTCTTGACCAAATTCGCTAACTTTGATTCGGCGAAATATAATTTAATCGTCGCTGTGGAAGCCATGATTGATATCTGCAATCATATTATTTCCCGCCAAAATTTGGAAATTCCCGCCACAAGCAGCGATTCCATTAAAATTTTAACCAAAAACGGCATCCTGCCTTCTGAATATCAAAATACTTTTATCGCCATGGTTAAATTTAGAAATAAAGCTGTGCATCTTTATTTTGAAATCAAGGATGAAGAAGTCTACCAAATCCTTCAGGAAAACTTGGGCGATTTCGATCTTTTCATAGAAGCGATTCTCCATTATATCGGATAGGATTACCAATTGAATTCTCTGCCTAAACGCAGAGAATAAAAAAAACCCGCGATGGAGCGATACTTGCGGCTCATCCCTATAGTGCGGACGGGCATTTAATCCAATTGATGGAAAAGGGCGACCTCTCTCTCAGACCCATCTGGTGGGATGGGGATGACCAGAAAGAGATCGTCGTCAAAGGCGGAATCGCCAAAAAACGGCCGCCGCTGCTGTCCGACCGCCAGTACCGCCTGGGAATCGCCAATCAGACATCGGGATATTACTGTCCGGCCCAATTGAGCCTTACGTATCATTTTTAAACAAATTGGCTTTAACCGATATGCAGAGTTCAAAACCAGGTTCCGGCAAGGAAATGACAATTTTCTGCGCTGGAGTGGAAAAATTGACCGGATCGGGCTCATAATTTAAACCATTGCACAGCCAGAGAATGTGCGCCGCTTATTTACCAATCATATAAGTCGATCGATCAAAAAACGAACCGCCTTTCATATCTTTAGAATATCAGGCCGTTCGTTGATTGGAAACGCTATCAAAGCAGGAGGATAGTTTTTAAGATAAAACCCGGGATAGGGCCTTCCCTGAGACCCATCCCGGACAAAAGGAAATCAACCTTACCCAATCTTTTTATGAATACCTTGACGGAAATCCATGAGCTTAACCCCGTCCCAATTTACTTATAGGGTCCGCCGTTTATCAGTCCCCAAACACGTTATTAGAACCATCGTTGGTCAAGTTGTTAATATTGGTGCCGCCAGCGCTCATCGAAAAAATCTGATAACTGGTGCTGCTACCGTGTGAATCATATCCCGCAAAAATAATTTTAGTCTTGTCGGGCGTATAGAAGGGATACGCACCATGATAACCTGAAGCAAGAGTGGTAACTTTGCTGCCGTCAGCAGCGGCTGAATAAATAGTACCATCAGAGTCTGTAAAAATAATCATATTGCCATCGGGCGACCATGATGCGAGACCCGGACTGTTTACGTCAGCAATAGTTATTTGATTTTGTTTGGAAACCGTAGTGCCGGTAACATTAAGCTCATAAATTCCGGAAGCGGAACTAACTAAGATTGTATTGTCTTTCGACGACATCCAGATAGCATAGATATTCGTTTGAGATAAAGAAGTTATCCCTGATGTTGACCATGTATTCCCGATTGCATTGGCGGTCGGATCAAAGGTTTTAAGAGAGACAGTTGTTCCATCGTATACCCAAAGAAGAATTTGACCCGCCGGAGTCCAGGTTGCTATATAATTATACGCTGAGTCGGATACTGATGTTACACAAATATCGTTTGAACCGCCAATGTTCACCACACGGACCTCGATGTTAATTGAAGTGTTTTTGATATAAAGCACTTTGGTGTAATTCGGAGAAAGCTCCGGGCAGCTGTTAGTAGTCCCGTTAGAGTCGGTCGAGTCCGTCGTCAGCGGTGTTCGGCTGGACCCGTTGAGATTCATGGAGTAAATATTCATTCCACCGTCCCGGTTGGAAGCGAACACGATTTTAAATGGGTTGGTACTAGGGCCGTTGGGCTCTCCCCCGCCGCATCCGGCCAGCGTAACGGCCAGTGCGATGGCTGCCGTCATCATCATCCCTAGAAATAAATGTTTTTTCAATGATAAAACCTCCTTAATTTGTGCCAGTTTTTTACTTTCCGGCCCACTCCAAAAGTTCGCCGAGGGAAATCTCGACCTGACCGCCCCAGCGGACAAAGTCGCCTTCGTGAACCGCACTCTTAAAAAAATCGGGATTTGCCAGCGGGCTAAAGCGGATCGTCTTTAGCCGGTTTGATAAATTGATAATAAAGCTGCTGCCATTATCCAAAAACACTTCCAACCGATAATTTTCTTTGACGCAAATACGCTGAATATGACTCAAAGCCGCTCACCCCGGACAACGTGAAATCCACTGTACAAATTGTACAGTGGATTTTTGGAAAAGAACACTACCCGTTCGGGTGGTTTTGAAATCTTGAAATAGGAATCGTATTACCAGTAACACTTACAACGTCGCTGATCCGGGTGCGGCCATAACCGGTTATTGAACAAAAACTGAATACACCACGTCGTCACTGCCAAAATTATAAGTTTTAAAGGTCGTCCCGCCATCAGTGGAAACCGCCACTCCAAAACCGTCCGTACCGCAAAATCCCGCGCAAACGGAGGAACCGGAACCGAAAACACATAATATTCCATCGCTCCCCCATTTCGTTTTAATCGTATCAAATGATGCTCCGCCATTCGTGGAGATTTGTAACCCATTACCGGTCCCGGCATATATTGTAAAATTATAAACATAAACGCCTCTTGGCACAGCATCCAATGAAGAGTAGTCAAATGCTACCGAGTCCATGGGGGAAATCGCTAGCCCTTTATTGGTGGCTTCATAAATTTTGGAACCTGAAACATAAACGCCTTTTACTGAAGCGTCCGATAAGAAATTGGTAAATGATAGCGAGCCCGTGGGGGAAATCTCTAGCCCGCCATCGGTCGCTGCATAAATTTTGGAGCCTGAAACATAAACGCCGTTTAACGAAGTACCCGCTAAGCAATTACTAAACGATAGGCTGCCGGTGGGTGAGATCGATAACCCGCCGGCAGTAGCCACGTAAAGAGTGGAACCGGATACATACACGCCTCGGGTGGCATTGCTCACCAAATCACTATTACTGGTGTTATAATAGGTAAAATTACTCCCGCCATCGGTGGAAACCGCCAACCCGTCGGACTGTGTCGCCGCATAAATGGTGGAACCGCAGGCACAAAGACCCATGATCACCTTGTCCTTCAAGCCGCCGACTATGGTAAAAGTCATCCCGCCGTCTCTGGAGATAGCCAATCCGTTCGCTGTTGCCGCGTAAACCGTTGGGACCGGACCGCCCGATCTGCTGGATCCGCCGCAACCAGTCAACATACCGGCAAATACGAGGATTAAAACCATCATCATCCCCAAATAACAATGTTTTTTCAATGATAAAACCTCCCTCTAAAAAATATATTGTAAGAATTGTACAGTAAATTTTTGGAAAAATACTACCCGTTCGTGTGGTTTGGCAGGCGGTTTTTAGGAGTGGAGGTTGTCCAAACAGCGTCCCAAAAGCGTTCGGTTATTGATGGAAAACTTGCTATAGATACCCTTTAGCGCGGCTTTTACCGTGTTTTCGGAAATGAATAACTGTTCCCCGATTTCCTTGTTCGTAAGCCCCGCCGCCGCCAAGCGGGCGATCTCCAATTCCCTCCCGGTCAACTTCGGTTTTTCAGGGGGAAAATATTCTTCGAGAATTTGCTGATTCGCCCTCCGCCAGGTTCCGTTAATCGCCAATATTTTGGGGATATCCTCCCGATACAAACCGTTCTTATAAATTTCTTCCAAAATGGTTTGGATATAATCGCAGTTCTCTACAAACGGCATCACCACCCGGTCCGGCATGGCGAGATCCAGTGCCTGCTGCAAAAGGGAGAGCGCCTCATCCTTGCGGTTTACCTGCCAGTAAGCCGCCGCCAGCTGGATTTGGGTATGAATCAGAGCCAACATATTGGGATAAAACGAAGCGACTTTGTTAAAATGGTCCGCATTGCCAATCAGCTTTGCGTATTCGCCATGAATCAACAAGACTCTGCCGTAAACAAGATTGACAAATCCCATCAAGGGGAAAAAGAGCCGGGTCCGTTTGAACTCGCCTGCGCTGATCCAAGCCGGGATTTCATCCTTTCGTCCCAGTAGCGCGTAAAAATACGCCTCGCATAGATCCAGGGTATGCATAAAAGAATAGGATTTCCGGGCGCGGATGTTTTTCTGCAATCGTCCGAGTATGGACAATACCGTCGCAAAATCCCCCTTGATGAATGCCAGCCATGCTTGTAAAAACAAGCCGCGCACCATCATTCCCGGGTGATATTGCGGATTCCCCGCATGAAAGACTTGATGAATGATTATTTCGGCATTCTCGAACTCACCCATTTGAAAATGACGTTCCGCTGCTAAAATGTATCCTCCCGCCTGTTTGGCATCGCCAGTTACATCTCCATAATACGACATGGCCGCCATTCCATCGGCGACAGCCTGTTCCAGTTGGCCGCTCTCGCGGTAAAACAAATAAACACCCGACGGCGCGCCATGCAATGACCAAGTTTCGGTAAGGTCCACAGCGGAGTCTATCCCCTTTAACAGTTCACAGGCTATACGGTGGTGACGGGCCATCTCCGCGATGTCATTAAAAGTCGTCTGGGACATCATCCGCTCATATTCCCCCAGCAACTTGTTTTTTTGACGCCCGTCCAGACTTTTTTCGCCCGTCACGATGCAGTTTTGAAACTCCCTGCAGACCCTGGCATACTGTTCCCGGTCATTAAATAAAAACATGCGCCGGCCGATAAATCCCAACGCCGCCGGATGATTGGCAAGCATTTCCCGGGAGCAATCGTCAAAATACTTCATCAGCATCTCTTTATGTTCGCCGTCAACGCTTTCCGCTTTATTGATCTCCAATGCTTCCAGCAAACGGCCAAAATCCCGGCAGCGATAAAAACACTCCATGGCCTCCAGATAAGCGCCGGTTCGTAAATACCACTCACCGGCTTTTCGGTACAGATCATACTGATACGGGGTATTGGTTTTGGCAAACTGATCCCGAAGATAATTTATCAGTATATTATGGAGATGATAAATTTTAATTTTGGGGTCATAGGTAAGAAAAGCGTTTCTGGCGAGAATTTTGGCCAAAAGTTGGGCGGTATCTGGTTCTTGCCGGATATACTCAGCCTGCTCCAAGGAAAAACTGTCAAAAATACTTGCCTGAAGCAAGAACTCTTTTTGTTCTTCGGATAACGGCGCATAGATTGCCTTCTCAACCAGGCTGTATATATTCGGTATCAGCGAGTCCGACAGGATCGGCTCGTTTGGTTCAAAACTTCCTTCCTTGATGAAATTCAGCATCAGTAAATAAAGAGCGCTGATCCATCCTTCGGTATACTCGTAAAGCATATCAGTTTGGCCGGATTTCAGGACGATGCCGCACAGTTTGTAATAAGTTACAATTTCATCAGGGGTCAATTCAAATGTCTCTTTCGTTATATGGTGGGCATACCCTTTAAGCTTGAGTTCGTCCAGCGGCTCCAAAGAGGCCATTCGAGTAATGAGCACAATATGCAGGTTGGTGATCCGATTTCTCACTAAAAAAATGATAAAGTCATGAATATCGGGATTTTGGATCAGATGATAATCGTCGAGCACTAGAACGCTCTTGCCGGGCAGGGGTATTCCCTTGATCAGCTCCAATGCTTCCTGCCGCGATACGCTATCATCCGGCAAACTCAAATGAGCAAAGTTAAGAAAGCATGTTCCATCCAGCTCGGCGAAAAGTTTAGATAAACCGCTCCAGAAAATAGCCGTCGCGCCGTCATAGATTGAATGCCACAACACCTGAACTCCGGCCCGGTTTAAGTACTCCCGGACCGCTGTTGTTTTCCCATAACCCATCGGTGCTTCAACAACAGTCAGCGAATATTCGAAGATTCCATCCAGCGCTTTAACCATTCGGTTCGAAAAAAATAACTGTTTAGGATTAATTTGTTTTGTTTGATTCATCAAGCTGTTCACCACGAAACCATCATTTTATAGATATTTTACACCCGTTTCCGGCCTCCGGAATGATACCGGAGTACAGACAAAAGTACAGTTTTCAAACAGAAAAGCAACTCCTGCCACACTGCCTGGCGGGGCTGCTTTGACGCAAATCGCTAGATTATGTTTTGCCGGTGATTATTTGATGATTCCCAGTTCCTTGGCTCGGGCAATGGCTTCATGCCGGTCTTTTACGCCCAGTTTGTCAAATATCCTTGAATTGTGCTGCTTAATAGTGCTTAGAGATACAAAAAGCTCCACGGCGATTTCCGAATTCGATCGTTTTTCCGCCAGCTGTTTCAAGATCTCCACTTCCCGCTTGCTTAATAGGCTGCCGGTAAAGTCCTCCTTGGGCTGCTCCGCATGCTTGGAATGGGCCGCGCTTTTTAATATGGTGATGT
>DNPP01000418.1:3157-10462 GCA_003501365.1 Bacillota bacterium | reverse complement strand
AAGCATTAAAGAGGATCGGTTTGCTTTAACGTTAAAATAACTGCTCCAGCTTGTTAAAAAAGTTTGATATTTTTTATTTGAAGAAAGCAGAGATATAGGCCGGCGAAAGCCGGCTTTTTCATAGCTTGAATAAAAATAATAGGGTTTAAACGGAAAATAATAGAGTAGTCATCCACCCCCCTCGGCAAGTACTTGCCAGGACATACGAAGTCGCGCACATGTGTAAAAGGTAAATATCCTAAACGAAATGTAACTTTCACTATGTTAAAATATATTAAAAATTTAGTTATAATCAGATTAATGATTGCGCGCAACATGTTCTCGTTGATTTCAATTTATTATCGAGGAGGAAAGTTGATGAAAAGAGTTTTTTTGATGCTTGCTTTATGCATGTTGGTAGCTGCTGTATCCGTTCAGGCAGCCCCTAAGGTAACCATTACATTTTGGTACCAAGCAAATGAGGCCAACCCACAGGATGTTGAGGCTCAATGGATGAAGGAAAATCTCCAGCTATTCCAGAAAGTAAATCCTGATATTAAAGTAGATTCGACTTATGTAAGCGCTTCCGATCAATATCAAACAAAAATCACCACCGAAATGGCAGCCAATAATGCCCCCGATGTTTTTCAAACCTGGCTTTCCGGTCGTCTGGAACCTTTTGTAAAAGCAGGACGCGTTTATCCTTTAAACGATGTCATCAAAAAAGATCCTGGGTTTAAATCATTATTAGTAGACGCCAACTTGGTTAATAGTACTTTCGATAAAAAAGTTTATGCGCTTCCGAATATCGTCACTAGTGAACTGCTTTTTTATAACAAGGAATTATTTACCAAGTATGGGGTTGAGGTACCAAAGACCTGGGAACAACTCATCACAGCAGTTAAGAAATTTAAAGCTGATGGTATTGTGCCGATGTCCATGCCTAACAAAGAACCGTGGGTTGGTACGATGACTTATATGTATATCTTTGATCGGATCGCGGGTCCGAATAAATGGAAAGAAACTTGTCTAAACCACACTGGAAAATTCACTGCGCCAGAGTATGCGGCGGCGGCTAAGAAATTTCTTGAACTGCGTGATGCCGGGGCCTTCCCTGAAAATTACAACAGTATGGATTACGCCGAAGGCAAGACGCTTTTTATAAACGGTAAAGCCGCTATGTATATGATGGGAACCTGGGAAGTCGGTTCTTTGGGTCAGACAATGGGTAACAAAGTAGACTTTATGCCCTTCCCATTGATACCCGGTGGAAAAGGCAATCTGGAAAGTTATGTTTTGAGTCAAGATATGGGCTTTGCTATCAGCAGTAAATCCCCGAATAAAGAAGCCGCCAATAAATTACTTAAGTACCTCTTCTCAAAAGAACGCCAAGCGGCTTGGGCTGAAGCGGGCCAATTAATTACCACCAAGAACATTCCGTATAATAAAGATAAAGTTCCGGTGTTATCCGGAAAAGTAATCCAGGCTTTAAACACTGCCAAATATGGATTTCTACCCTGGGATAACCCATTGGGCGTCAATGTTGGGAAGGAATTAAACAACTCGACCCAACTAATTCTTACTGGTGCCAATATCAAAGAGACTTTTGAAAAACTGGAACAAATCAATGAGGCTGAATTCGGCTTAAAAAAATAATTATTATCAATATTGGGTGTCTGGGGCTGTCCCAAAAGTAAATGATCGATTAAGAAATACAATATATTACCTTTCATTTATTTACGGAACTATATATTGTATTTCTTTATTAATTTTAAAGCACCCTTTAAAACTGCCTCATGCTACCCTTTAAAAGGTGGATGAATTATGGAAAAAATGTTACGGGACAAGAGGATTATTTTTCTCTTTCTCTTGCCGTGCTTATTATTATATGGTGCCTTTGTACCTTTTCCGGCGTTAGCAACCGTAGGTTACAGCCTTTTTAATTGGAATTTGATTGGGAGTATGCATTTTACCGGAGTACTGAATTTTTATAATTTGTTCACCAACGATCCGGTTTTTATAATTGCGCTCAAGAATACCTTTCTTTTTCTTGTATTATCGGTAATATTACAGATTCCGGCGGCTTTTTTTATCGCCAATGCGCTGGCCAAAAAGATTCGTTTTAACCGGTTCTTCCAAAATGTGATTTTCATGCCGGTAACTTTATCCGGTGTCGCAGTGGCATTGATGTGGTATTTTATTTATCATCCGGAAATTGGCTTTATTAATGGATTGGTCAAACTTATGGGGGTCAAGCAATTTCATTTTCCCTGGCTTTTTGACTCTAGGACTTCACTTTATGCCGTTATTATCTCTGTAGCCTGGCAGTGGATTGGATATCATATGATGCTTTTTATCGCAGGCATCCGATCGATCCCATCCGAACTATATGAGGCTGCTAAAATCGATGGGGCTAGCGAATGGGATATCGTCAAGAATATCACTTTTCCATTGGTAAAACCGGTTATGAAAGTGAGTCTGGTTCTGATTACTACCAGTTCGTTCAAAAGTTTCGACAGTATCTTCGTAATGACCGGAGGGGGACCCGCTCATGCTACGGAAGTCTTGGCTTCGCATATGTACTATAAATCATTCATGCAGATGAACTATGGCTATGGCTGCTCCGTTGCAACGGTCCTCTTTGCGATGTGTGTTATGGCTACAGCTATATTGTCCGGAATATTTAAGGGCGATTCAATTGAGATGTAGGAGTGAAATCATGGCAAAAGTTACCTTGGTCCAACGGATTAAATATATATTTTTTTGGTTTTATGCGTTAATTATCCTGTACCCCATTTGGTTCGTATTCCAATCTTCTTTTAAAGATAATAATGACTTGTTTTTAAGTCCTTGGGCTTTTCCCCGGGTTTTCCGATGGCAGAATTATAGCGATGTATTTTTTAAATATGGCCTTAAAACCAACTTATTTAACAGTTTAACCTACGCAATCCTGTCTTGCATGATCGCTGTCCTAATTTGCGCGATGGCATCCTTCGTTTTAACCCGGATGCACTGGAAACTAAGCAAATTAATCATGGGATTCTTCTTGCTGGGAGTGATGGTGCCCATCCAATCCGCCCTGGTGCCGTTATATATCCTGGTGAACCGGATGGGATTAACCAATCCCCGTGTTAATATCATCAGCATTTTTGTGGCCTTTTCAATTTCAACCACTATTTTTATTTTAAGTAGTTTCATGGAGAATCTGCCGCATGAATTGGAGGAAGCGGCGGTTATCGATGGCTGTAATATTCCAATGATTTTCTGGAAAATCATTCTGCCGCTTTCGAAACCGGCTATCGCCACGGTTACGATTCTGAATTTTTTAGGAAGTTGGAATGATTTAATGTTTGGATTGATTTTTTTAAATAATGAAGCAGATAAAACCCTGCAATTGGGGATCATGCGTTTTCAGAGTAATTTCGGCACCAATTATGGTTATGCCTTAGTTGGTATCATGGTTGCAATGATCCCCAGCATGTTGATTTACGGGATCCTTCAGGATAAAATGGTTAAAGGGATGACTACCGGGGCACTCAAAGGGTAAGCATCCCAAGGCCAACTCAAGGTATCATTTTTTGCATCTTTTTGGTATATAAAATTCTGCCGTTTCTGCCGAGAATTTTATATAGCAGAATATGAGGTGGATTCGTTTGCGGCTGTATGCTTGGATGAAAAAAAGTCTGGCTCTGAGTAATTTAAAGATCAAGACCAAATTGATGGTTACCAATTCGATTTTGATATGTTTATTGGTTGCCGCCATTGGAACTTTTGTGTATTATCATTCGGTGCGTATAATCAGGGATAAATCCATCAATTACACTCTGGGTATTCTGGAGCAAATCCGAAACAACATTGATATTACTCAAGAGCAGATTAATCAAGCTACTTATATTGTTTTTTCGAACCGGACGGTATTGAATACACTCCAATATGGGAAGAGCTCTCTGATATGGAATGATCCAGTACAGCCGGTGACAGGTGTGGAGAGGATACTCTCAGACTTTATGCTGTCGAGGCAGGACATTGAATCTGTATTTCTTTTGGGTAAAAATCATACCCATTTTGGTACTTCATATCCTCTACCCGATTTCACCTATACCGAACTCTATCAAAAAGCCAAAATCGGGGACGGGCGTTTGGTATGGCTGGACGTTGATAAAGAACGAGAGCTTATTCCGGCGGTTCGATTAATTAACAACGTGAACATTCAGCCTGTCGGAGTTATGTTGTTCAATATTCGGGAAAGCTCAATACGTAAGGTTTTATCGGAACAAATGTCCAAAATGAACGGCCAAGTTTATATTCTCAACCGGAATGGAAATATTGTCTCCAGCAGCGATCAAAAATTGCTGGGAACCCGCTTGGATACACGAATATTAAAACAAATTGGCCCGCAGGAAGGCTTTTTTATCAATACCATAGACAAACAGCAGAGTATTGTCATTTATTATCCCTCCCGTTTTAATGACTGGAAATTTGTCAGTGTGATTCCAATGCACGAAATTACGAAAGATGCGGTAAATACCCGTAATATCATAATAATGGCCGGACTTATTTCTCTTTTGATCTTTATTCCTTTATCCTATCTGGTGGCAAATGAAATTATCACTCCGTTGCATCAGATGGCCACATTGATGAAAACCGCAAGAATCAAAGATTGGTCTCCTAAAATCGATTATCGGGGTAATGATGAAATCGCTTATTTATCTGAAGCCTTTAATGATATGGTCTTACGGATTAACTCTTTAATCGATGAGGTTTATGAACAAAAACTCCGCCGTAACCAACAAGAGCTTAAAGCCTTACAGGCCCAGATTAATCCTCACTTTTTATACAATACCCTGGAGACTATTAACTGGATGGCCCGTTCCAAGGGTGCTGTCGAAGTTGCGGAGATTATCAAGGCTTTGTCGAATATGATGCGGTACAGTATCAGTTATAATGAAGATATTACCACGATTGAGAAAGAAATCGATCATGTAAAGAACTATTGTTTGATTCAGGCAGCCCGTTATGGAAATAAGTTTCAAGTCACCTATCAAATTGAGGATGAGATCCTGGATTGCAATATCCCCAAACTTACTCTACAGCCAATCGTGGAAAATGCAATTATGCATGGGTTAAAAGGAAAAACAAATGGCGGGTTAATTGCCATTAAAGGCGGCATTGTACAAGACAACGTGGTATTAACGGTCTCGGATAATGGGGCCGGTATGACCGATGAACAGATTGAAATGGCTTTCGGAAAAGGTCAACCCTCAAACAAAGACAAACATGTCGGGATTGGTATTCAAAATGTTCATCACCGCATTTGTTTAAATTACGGAGAGAATTACGGATTGCGTATCAGCAGTAAGCCCGGTGAAGGCAGTGCTTTTGAAATATGGCTCCCGATTCTTGGCTGAGGAGTTGAATGATCATGTATAAATTAATAATCATCGAGGATGAATACCTTACAAGAAAATCTTTGGTTAATGAAATGCCTTGGGAGCAAGTAAATTGTAACGTGATTGGTGAAGCAGACGACGGTACGACCGCTCTTGATTTGGTAAGTTGTTCACGACCTGACATTGTAATATCCGATATTCGCATGGATGGGATGGATGGACTTGAGTTGTGTCGTCAAATCAAGGAAAATTACCCGGAAATACAACTTATCTTGCTTACCGGTTATGGTGAATTTGGATATGCGCAAACAGCACTGAAACTGGGTGTTAAAGATTTTATCTTAAAACCTACCGATCCCGGTGAATTATTGAATGCGGTACGGACTGCAATCAAGGCCATCGAGAAGGAGATCCAAAAAAGAGCAGAGCTTGCCAGGATGGAAAAATTATTGGAACAAAATATTCCGGTTTTACGGGAAAAATTTTTACAGGAATTATTGGGTGAAGTTTGCCTCAGCCCGGATGAACTTAATCAACGCATGGATTTTTTAAAGATCTCGCAAGGCCAGTTCTTTCTATTGGCCCTTGAACTTGACGAATATGAACAGTTTGTAAATACCAACCTGGAACAGGAGAGGCAATTAAAAAAGTTGGTCATCCAAAGAATCAGCCAGGAGATTATCGATGGATATCATAACGGTTATATTCTGGTAAAAGAGAACAATACTTTTGTAATGCTGGTGTACTATTCTGAAATCATGGGCATCTTGGATATTGCAGAATCAATTCAGAAGCGGATCGGCAGTTACCTGTCGCTTTCCGTATCAATAGGTATTAGTCTTGGTGCCAACGGTTTCCAGGATTATCGTAAGGCATATAATGAAGCGGTTGCAGCTTTACGGCATAAATTTTATCTAGGCGAAGGGTCTATTGTTTATTTTGGAGATATTCAAATCATGGGAAATATCCCCTTTACCAATGGCATATTTGAAAATGGTCCTATTATCGATTGCATAAAGGTAGGAGATTTAAAAAGTGCGTTGGAGCAGATAAGTCGGGATTTGATTTTGGTTCGTTCCCATCCGCCCAAGGATTATAACTATATTCGCAATGCCGTTTTGGAATTAATTATTCTTATTGAAAGAGTATTATATGACCGGAATAGTGCGATTTGGGAAGTGATACCTCAGATTAATTTTTTTGATGAGGTATCCAAATGCGACACTCTGGATGAAATCCAGCAGCTTTTGGAAGATATTATCCGCCTGGTGGCCGGGCATATCCAAGACCAAAATCAGCGTAAAAATAACGCCGTAACTGAAACCATCCTGGCTTATCTTCGGGAAAATTACGCTCAGGATATCAGCCTGGATGACTTGTCGAAATTAGTATATATGAATCCCAAATACATCTGCCGATTGTTAAAAAAAGAAACTGGCCTGAACTTTTTGGAGATCCTCACCGAGATCCGTATTAACAAAGCCAAGGAACTCTTGAAAGAGATCCGTTTTAAAACCTACGAAATAGCCCAAATGGTCGGGATAAACGATGCCCGATATTTTAGTCAGATGTTTAAGAAAATCGTAGGGATGACCCCGACCGAATTTAGAGAGGGTAAGTTTTAATATTTTCGTTTTTTTGGACTATTGCTATAGAATCAGGGGGGCTAGTAAATGTTGGAACAGAGTTTAAATGGAACTTGGAAGATGAAAAAGACCGTTGAAGATGAATGGTTGGATGGGTGCGTTCCCGGATCGGTCCTTCATGATCTGTTGAAACAAGGGAAGATCGCGGATCCATTTTACCGGGATAACCAAGGACAAGCCATGGAAATCGCCGTGTATGACTATGAGTACAAAAAAGAGTTTGAACTTGCTCCGGAAATGTTTAGTTGCGACCGGCTGGTTCTTTCTTGTGAAGGATTGGATACTCTGAC
>DNPP01000418.1:0-2829 GCA_003501365.1 Bacillota bacterium | reverse complement strand
GAAATTAAGCCTTTTTTGAAGCCGGGGTTTAATAAGATTGTAATCATTTTAAAGTCTCCATTGAACTATATCCGGCAAAGGCAGGAGCTCACCCCCAGTTGGGGAACCACCGATGCAGTCCCCGGATTTCAGCATATACGCAAAGCCCATTATATGTTTGGTTGGGATTGGGGTCCCCAAATTCCCGATACCGGTATTTGGCGGGATATTACCATTAAAGGGTATCATATGGCCCGTTTAGAAGACGTATATATTACGCAAACTCATTCAACAAGTCAAGTACAGTTGAATGTCCGGGTGCGGACGACAAGTTGGAATGTGGAGCCCTTAAGCATTGAGACCAGTGTAGTCTCCCCGGGTGGCGAAAAGAACACTCAAATCATCACCAATCATGATCCTGAAAATGAGTTTTTTTTCATAATTGAAAATCCGGAATTATGGTGGCCTAATGGTTATGGAAAACAGCCTCTTTACAAAGTAGCAGTCAATTTAAAATCCGTGGCAACTGTATTAGACAGCCAACATTTTCAAATTGGCCTGCGCATTTTAACCGTGAAGAGGCAGCAGGATCAGTGGGGTGAGTCGTTTGCTTTTGAAGTGAACGGTATGTCCATTTTCGCCATGGGTGCGGATTATATTCCTGAAGATAACCTGCTGGCGCGGTGCAATCCGTCCCGAACCGAGCGGCTGATTCGTGATTGCGTAGAGGCCAACTTTAATTGCCTGCGGGTCTGGGGAGGCGGAATGTACCCTGATGATTACTTTTATGACTTGTGTGATCGATATGGCCTTATTGTCTGGCAGGATTTGATGTTTGCTTGCGCGGTGTATGTGATGACCCAGGATTTTGCGGACAATATTAGGCGGGAAGCCAACGACATTATGAAAAGGATACGCCATCATGCCTGTTTAGGTTTATGGTGCGGAAATAATGAAATGGAGATGGGCTGGGTTGATTGGGACTTTCCGAAGAACCCCAAATTACGGACAGATTATATCAAACAATTTGAGGTTTTACTTCCAAGTGTAGCCCGGGAGATTGATCCCCAGACATTTTATTGGCCGGCGTCGCCGTCGTCGGGAGGAAGCTTTGATAACCCAAATGCCGAAAATAGCGGTGATGTCCATTATTGGGAGGTTTGGCACGGATTAAAACCGTTTACGGATTACCGCCGCTTTTATTTCCGGTTTGTTTCCGAATTTGGCTTTCAATCATTTCCCGGTCTAAAAACTATCGAGTCCTTTACTTTACCGGAAGACCGGAATATCTTTTCTTATGTAATGGAAAAACATCAGAAGAATAAAGCCGCCAACGGAAAGATCCTTTATTACCTCTCGGATAATTATAAATACCCCAAAGACTTCGATTCTTTACTTTATACTTCCCAGATTCTGCAAGCGGAAGCCATTAAGTACGGGGTAGAACACTGGCGGCGGAACCGGGGCCGTTGCATGGGAGCGATTTACTGGCAATTGAATGACTGCTGGCCGGTAGCCTCTTGGTCCAGTATTGATTATTTTGGCCGTTGGAAGGCACTGCATTATTATGCCAAAAGGTTTTTTGCCCCGGTATTGCTCTCGGCCTGCGAGGAAGGAACCAAGGCTACCCTGGTTCTGACGAATGATAGTTTAGAACCGGTAAGCGGTAAGAATTTTTGGCGACTCCGGGACCATGAGAGCACTACGATATGGGAAGGCTCCCAAGCGATGACAGTAGAGCCGTTGTCGGTTTTTAATTGTGAAAGTCTTGATTTGGAGAAATTTTTGCCGGATATGAACTCCAAGATGAAAACCTTTCTGGAATACGGATTTGAGATTGATGGAGAAATCATCAGTTCGGGAACAGTTTTGTTTGTGAAACCTAAGCATTTCGAGTTTCGTGATCCTCAAATCCAACTTGAGGTTGGGGAAAACCAGGACCGGTTTGTAATATCCGTTACAGCGGTTAATTATGCAAAGAATATCGAATTAATCCTTGCTAATATGGATGTTGTTTTGAGCGATAATTACTTTGATCTTCCAGGTGGGGAATCAAAAGAAATTGAAATCATAAAGAGTTGTTTATCCGGCCCGGTAACCATCGATGAAATAAAGCGGGGGTTAAAAATCAGGAGTTTGTTTGATGCATTTTAATATATTTCTCTCTTCAATAAACAAAAAGTAAAGAAGCAATGTTTTATTGCATTTTTTGCCTGATGAGATATAATTAAAACAAAGGTGGAGGGTAGGCCTCCATTTTTTTATGAATTCATTGCGGAGGAAGAACATGGCTGAAATAGTTGGAACTACCATGCCCGGTCAGATATTACTGGACAAGATAAAAAATAAAACTGCAGTGCTTGGGGTTGTGGGTCTAGGATATGTGGGGCTTCCCCTGGCAGTTGAAAAAGCCAAGGCCGGTTATAGGGTAATCGGCTTTGATGTCCAAGCCAAACGGGTTGATTTGGTTAACCAGGGGAAGAATTATATCGGCGATGTGGTAGATCAGGAATTGGCTGAGTTGGTCAAGACTAAGCGCCTTACCGCAACTATCGATTATACAAAAATTGATGAAGTGGATGCAGTGGCCATCTGTGTGCCGACTCCACTCGATAAATATCAACAGCCGGATATCTCTTATGTTTCGAATTCCACTCAGCAGATCGCTGCTCATATCCACCGGGATATGCTGGTGGTATTGGAGAGCACAACCTATCCGGGCACCACTGAAGAGATAGTGATGCCGGCGCTTGAGGCTACCGGATTAAAATGCGGCAGCGATTTCTTCCTGGCTTTCTCACCGGAACGGGTAGATCCCGGCAATGCAAATTATCATACCAAGAATACCCC
>DNPP01000387.1:14165-14681 GCA_003501365.1 Bacillota bacterium | reverse complement strand
TCTTATCAAAAATTGATTGATTTATATAGTGGGAAAGGCGTATCCGGTCTGATGCCGCTGGCTACCACCGGGGAGAGCCCGGCCATTGAAGCGGATGAGTTTGAGGCGGTGATCGAAAAGACCTTGGAGTTTAACCGAGGCCGGGTACCGATCTTTGTGGGCCTTGGCGGTAATTATACCAAAAAAGTTGTCAAACAACTTAAAATGCTAGAGCAATATCCGGTGACCGGAATCTTATCAGTCACACCCTATTTTAACCGGCCGGATCAAAACGGTATTTATCAGCATTTCCTGCAAATGTCGGAGTCTACTAAGCTGCCGATCGTAATTTATAATATTCCGTATCGTACGGGTCGAAATATTGAGAATTCAACGATTTACAAGTTGGCGGAACTAACGAATATCGTTGGATTGAAAGATTCCTGCGGCGATTTGAAACAGACCATGGAGCTGCTACTCCATCCACCGGCGGATTTCTCCATCCTCACCGGGGAGGATGCGCTTTTTTATACTACC
>DNPP01000387.1:12166-13841 GCA_003501365.1 Bacillota bacterium | reverse complement strand
TTTGTGAGGGTATACCAGTTAATCAAGGCCAATGATCATCAGGCGGCATTTAAAGAATGGCGAATCTTGGCCGAAATTATCCCCTTACTATTTGCTGAACCCAATCCGGCTCCTCTAAAATATTGTTTGCAACAATTGGGTTTGATTCAATCACTGGAGACCCGACTGCCGCTGACCGAGGTGTCCGATAAATTAAAGCAAAAACTTGATGCCGCTTTAAAATCAATAGCATAATACGATGGGAGTTGTGCATTATCACATGTCAACATTGATTAATACCCGAATGAGTGAATTTAAACTACGATTTGCCGAAGCGTCCGATATTCCGTTGATTTTACGCTTTATTAAAGATTTGGCGGCCTTTGAACAAATGACAAACGAGGTTGTTGCCACTGAAGCTATCCTTTACGAATCTTTATTTGTAAGGAAAGTCGCTGAAGTAATCATCGGGGAATATCAAGGGCAACCCGTAAGTTTTGGGTTGTTCTTTCATAATTTTTCAACCTTTTTAGGGAAACCCGGCATTTATCTTGAGGATTTATTCGTAAAACCGGAGCTGCGCGGTAAAGGTCTGGGTAAACTGATGCTGTCGTTTCTGGCGAAACTAGCTGTCGAAAGAGATTGTGGCCGCCTGGAATGGTGGTGCCTGGATTGGAATGAAACATCGATCAGGTTTTACCAAAAGATGGGCGCTGTTCCCATGGACGAATGGACGGTATTTCGAGTCTGTGACCAAGCATTGCTGGATTTGGCGGGTAAGTTCACCGAATAATCAATTCCAACGGTTTGTTTACCAATTATAATCTCAAAAGATCATAATTACGTAATGATCGGCGGGATCATCAAGTCCCGTTTCCGGTTGGGGCCGGCTTGTTTGGGTAATGATTTGGATAGTTGATTAAGGCTTTCAAGCTGTTCTCTCATGGTATTCATTTCTAAGATTCCGACAGTGTCCGGGAATTTCTTGGCAATACTTTTGATCAACTTGCTCCACCAGTCTAAATCGTTGCGCAGCGGCTGGTGAAGGTCGCCCGTCCGGTCATTATCATGAAAATGAAAATGACGGATGCGCTCCATTTTTAAAAAGGCTTCCACCGGAACTCCTGCCTGGAGTGCATGTCCAACATCCACTGTTAAGCCAAACTCCGGCTCCGGGAAAAGCCAAAGCAGCTCTTGAAATCTTGAACCATCTCGAGTGCCGGGGTGGTATGCGGGTAGTGCCGGCATATTTTCGATTAATAAAGTGACTCCCAGTTTTTTAGCTTCTTTTAGTAAAAGTGAGATACTGCCTTCTTCCAATAAGCGGGACTCCAGGTATTGTTCTTCGGTCATCCCCGGTAATACCGGGCAAGGGTGAAAGGTAATCAGTCGAATACCTAAATCGGCCGAGATGCGGATGGTATTTAGAAAGATACTCATCCCTACATGGCGCTCTTCCAAATTTAGCGCACCCAGATTTAAGTTGGTAAAGGGCGCATGCATGGTCAGGTCAAAATGGAAACGCTCCTGGTATATCCGGAGTGCAGTCCGTTCGTTGGTGGTGAATGCAAAATTGGCAGAGAAAAATTTGGGGTCCGCCTGAAGCTCTATGATGGTAAAATACTGGACCGTCTCTCGTAAATAATCGGTTAGCGGCAGGCTACTGACCATCCGTGAACCAAGGCGAAAAGCCATC
>DNPP01000387.1:0-11869 GCA_003501365.1 Bacillota bacterium | reverse complement strand
TCTAGCCCTTCATTATTACTTGGATATTATCAAATACCTAAAATTAATTATTACAATACCTTAAATCCTTCCAAACGTCAATTGAACTAGCAAAAACTAAAATGTAAATTTCGCAAAAAAATTTTAACTGGAATTAAAGGAATTTGTTAAGCAAAAAAGAATTATTTATATACGATAATTTGAACGTTTCAAAAAACGAACAAATGGAGTCTTTATGACAACGATCAAAGATGTAGCGAAACTTGCGGGCGTCTCTCACGCAACGGTGTCCAATGTAATGAATGGTTATCAAGGCGTCAGCCTTGACAAGGTTCAACGCGTTCAAAATGCTATTAAAGCCTTAAGTTATCAGCCTGATGCTAATGCCCGAAGTTTAAAAACCAGCAAGAGCCGGACTGTGGGAGTCATCTTGCCAAATGTCATTGATCCGTGTTTCTCCCAAATATTCACCGGGATCGAAAGAAAATTAAGTGAGAAGCAATATACTACCAGTTTATACATCACGTTAGAGATTCCCGCCAAAGAAAAACAAATTTTGGAGCAAGTACGTCGACAACGGGTAGATGGTATTATCATCGCTACTTGTCAGCCTCAAAAAGTCCAGTTGTTTGATTCGATCATAAAGTCTGAAATTAGATCAGTGTTTATTGAGCGTGAAATTAACAATCAGGAATCCAATTTTGTTGGTTTTCATAATGAACAATCAATTTTTGAAGCCACTTCCAGTTCTTTAGCCAACGGTTTTCAAGTAATAGCCCTTATAATCGGGCCGCAGGAATACTATAGTGAAAAACAATGTTTAAAAGGTTATATGGATGCCCTAGCTAGGTATCAAATAAATATTAATCCACGATTGATAGAGATAACAAACTTCAATAAAGAGAGTGCTTTTAAGGCAGCGTTCCGTCTACTCCAACTGGGTGAAGTACCTGAGGTGATTATTACTTCTTCATCACAATTGACTGAAGGAGTTATGAAAGCAATTGCTTTATGTGAGTATAATCTTATGAAAAAACCACTTGTTATTAGTTTAAGTGAGGAATCATGGTCGAGTAATTTTAATCCGGGCATGGTTAATATTCCTAGGCTGGCCATGCTGGCGGGAGAAACGGCTGCCGAAGTTTTATTAACTAATATTGAGAACCCCGCGTTTCATGATAATGAGCGTATTATATTGGAAAACCAAAATGCCGATCTAGTTGCTTTGGAAACTCGTACCCATCATTATTATAAAAAATCTTTTGCTTCATTAAAAGTGTTAATGCTGGAGAGCTCTGCTTCATTCTCAACGTATTCTTTGCTGGCGGATTTGCGGCATGAAGAGGGTATCAATGTTCAAATTGAAACCCTACCTATCAATGAAATTTATTATGAAATAAAAAAAGAGGTTTTGACAAGTGATTATGATGTTTTTCAGATAGACATTCCTTGGATTCCTGAATTTGCCGAATACGGTTTTTTATTTGATTTGAGTGATAACATTCAAGCGAACCCGGCGGTGACTGCCGATCTAATTCCAGGTATATTGGATGAATACGCAAAATATGATAATCGATTTTACGGTTTACCCTATATGTATGGTGGTGCACAGATCCTCTTTTACCGCAAAGATCTTTTTGAGGATTTAAAATTGCAGCGGCTGTTTTTTGAGCAGTACCATACGGCGCTAAGACCTCCGAAGACTTGGACTGAGTATAATGCAGTTGCAAAATTCTTTACTAAAGCCTTTAATCCGGATTCTCCCACCCAGTTTGGAACAACTTTAGGCGGCAGGTATCCCAGCGGTTCAGTATGCGAATTCTTACCGCGTAAATGGGCTTATGGAGGTAGTGCTTTTGATGAAAACGCCAATGTGGTGTTAAATAGCAAAGAAACTATCAAGGCCCTGAAAAACTATTGTGAAAGTTATCAATATGCATCTCCGAACTCGCCGGAATATTGGTGGGATGAACAAGTTTTGGAATTTTGTGAAGGTAAAGCAGCGATGATGGTTTTGTTTATCTCTCATGCAACAGATATCAGTGATCGTTATAAATCAAAAATAGTAGGGAACGTTGGATATGATATTATTCCCGGGGGAATTCCGTTATTGGGCGGTTGGTCGCTTGGGATTAATAATAACAGCCGAAAAAAAGAATTAGCGTTTAAATTTATTAGTTGGGCTTGCCGTAAGGAATTGGCGATTCCCCATACTATTTTAGGAGGTTCAACGCCCTGTGTAAATTTATATCAAAGTTCGGAGCTGATTTCGCTTTATCCATGGCTACTCAAATCATTTGAAAGTTTTAAAATAAGCCGAAAAAGGTTATTGCCAAAATTCAGAAATCGGATTATGTCGGAAAAAAAATATGAGGAAATATTGGGAGAAGCCGTTTATAAATCTATAACCAACCAGCTTACTCCCGAATTGGCAATAGAAAGAGCGGCAGAAAAGTTTCAACAGTTAATTAGCACTGAAGATTAATTAAACTTGATTCGGCAATTTCCATGCCGGCGTGAACTTCATTTCAAAGCGCCCTTACCAATTTTCAATGTCGGCAGGTAGATGGCTAATCGGTAAACTATCATTGCAGAATTCAATTTTAATACAATACAAGGAGGAAAAGATGAATAAAACAGTGTTGGAAAGTAGTGTTCCGAAAAAGGACCCAACCGAGAGAACTAATCTTTTTACGAGAATGGTAAAGCAAAAGGAGTTTTCGGTGTTAATCGCTTTATTACTGCTTTGCGTTATCCTTACCATTCTTAGCCCGTACTTTTTGGGTGTGGAGAATATTTTCAATGTATTAAGACAAGTTTCGGTTATAGGAATTTTGGCTGTAGGCGAAGCATTGATTATCATCACTGCGGGGATCGATTTATCGGTCGGTTCAGTATTGGGTTTTATAGGTGTGTTGACGGCAATATTCGCTCAGAGCGGTATTCCAGCAATTGCTATTCTTTTCTTAAGCATATTGTGCGGTTGCATTGTGGGCGCGGTGAACGGTCTGCTGGTTACTAAAATTCGTATCAATCCCTTTATCGTTACATTGGGTATGATGAGCATTGCAAGAGGAACGTCGTTATTAATAACTGGAGGAATGCCAATATCGATTCAAAACAACATTACTTATTTGGGCGGTGGATATGTTGGGGTTGTTCCGGTACCTGTCATTATAATGTTTGTTGTTGCTATAATCGGACATATTTTTGCTACGAAAACCTTACCAGGTCGCAATGTTTATGCGATCGGGAATAATGAAAGGGCGGCTAAATTATCAGGAATCAGGGTTAATCGGGTAAAAACCATGGTTTATATGATTATGGGAGCTCTTTGCGCAATATCTGGAATAATTCTAGCAGGAACGTTAAATTCGGCCGAACCTGCAGCCGGTAGCGGTTATGAAATGGATGTTATTGCTGCCGTTGTTATTGGAGGAGCAAGTTTAGCTGGTGGTGAAGGATCAATCATAGGAGTCATTTTAGGTGCAGCAATTATGGGGGTCGTTCGAAACGGTTTTGTACTGTTGGGCATATCAGCTTATTGGCAGGTAGTAACCATTGGAATTGTTATTATTGCGGCAGTTGCCTTGGACAGCTTAAAAAGCAGCAAGCGTGATTCATAATTAATTCATACATTTTTCAATTTCTGCTTGGAAAGGAGGAACGTTGGATAAGTGGTCCATAGTAGTTATAGCAGTTAATGATAAAATAAGGGGGAATTTTTGTGAAAAAGTTTTTGCTTATGCTAGGAATCGTATCTTTAATTGGTTTATCATTTGTTGCTTATGGGGCTGGTAAAGTCCCCAATGTAAAATTACCTAAAGGCGGTAATGTTGCCGCTATTACTCAATTACCGGCCAAACCCTTACGGATCGCTTTCTTGTCTTTCCAAAACAATCCGTTTTGGTTTCCGGTAAGAGACGGCGCATTAGCAGCCAAGGCGTATCTGAAAAACTATAATACCACTGTTGATTATATTGTGATGGGCGATGATATGACCGCTGATAGAGTGGTTGCCGCCATGGAGACCGCCATTGCTAAGAAGTATGATGGAATTGCAGTAGTGCCTGTTTTTGACGGTATTGATACCATAACCAATAAAGCAGTGGCTGCTGGAATTCCAGTATTTGATTTTGTTGCTGAAAGCTCCAAACCAGGTAAACGATTTGCTTTCATGGGCCAAGATGCATATGCTGCCGGTCAATTGGCAGGGAAAACCATTGAAAAATTAACTGCCGGAAATGGTAAGGTGGGAGTGATCAGCGGCGTTTTTGGGGCTCCGCAGCATGAAGCACGTAAAAATGGTGCTTTGGATTATTTAAAAAACAATGTTCCCGGCATTAAAATTGTAGGAATATATGAAAATCGGGATAAGGCAGAAACAGCATATACTTTGACCAAGGACATGCTTACCGCCAACCCGGATTTAAAGATTGTTTACGTCACCGCCGGTGGTCCGTTCGGCGCTGCTAAAGCCATTAAAGACTTAGGATTAACTGGTAAAGTAGGCGTAGTCTGTTATGATCATATTCCGGAGAATATCCAATATGTACGTAGCGGGCAGATATTAGCAGCGATTGCCCAGGATCCATTTGGTCAAGGCTTTGATTCCTGCGTATATCTTTATAATTATATCGTCAGTAAAGGCAAAGTAAAACCGGCCAAAGATTTTGTCCCAGTTAAATTAGATGTTTTAACTCCGGATAATGTAAAGGAAATGTATCCTGAAAAATAATCAGGACTTAAACAATCTTTAGTTATTCTGGCATGATTTTTCAAAGATGTATCATATTTAAACTCTTTTGATTTAGTATTATATTATTGAGAGACTAACGATTAACCTAGTAATCTGGGAATAGGGTACGTTTACCCTATTCCCTGAGCCAATAGGGGGTTAAAAATTGGGTAAAACATTTTTGCTTGAATGTCGAAATATTTCAAAATCCTTTCCCGGAGTTAAAGCTCTGGACAATGTAGATTTAGAAGTCCAAAATGGGGAAGTTCATGCCATTGTCGGGGAAAATGGTGCAGGCAAGTCGACCTTGATGAACATTCTATCGGGGAATTATACTCAAAATACCGGTAAAATATATCTGGATGGTATTGAAGTGCATTTAAGGGATCCTCGTCAGGCACAAGAACTTGGTATTGCAATGATCCATCAGGAATTGTCCCTGGCCAATAATTTAAGTATCATGGAGAACATTTACATCGGCCGGTTGAAACGCAACCGCCTAGGATTCGTGAATTATAAAGAAATGTTTAAACGAAGCAAAGAACAATTAGAATGTGTCGGGATTACAAACGTGGAGCCGGATCAACTCATTAAAGACTTGAGTATCTCCCAAATGCAAATGGTGGAGATCGCCAAGGCATTATCTTTAAATGCTAAGTTAATTATCATGGATGAGCCGACTTCCTCCCTTACCCGTAAGGAATCCGAGCTATTATTTGCCACTATTCGAAGCTTAAAAAATTCCGGTGTAACAGTCTTATATATATCGCACAGGTTGCAAGAAATTTTTGATATATCCGATCGAATTACTGTTTTACGAGATGGTAAGCAAATTGAAACCTTAAACACCAAGGAAACTTCGGAGAAAGAAATTATCTCTTTAATGGTTGGCCGGGAATTTAACAAATCATTTCATCGGATGCCCTGGGTAATTGGCGAGAATGACCGACCGGTGTTGGAAATTAAAGGCCTGTCATCCAGTTATCAAAAATTAACGGATATCAATTTAAAATTGTATGCAGGTGAAGTTTTGGCATTGACCGGTCTGGTCGGTTCGGGCCGAACTGAATTGGTTCAGACGATTTTCGGAATCGGTCGGCGGGATGCTGGCGAAATATATTTAAATGGTGAGAAGATTAGTGCTGATTCTCCGTCCCAAGCCATTAAGTTGGGAATGGGATTGGTTCCCGAAGGTCGAAAAACACAAGGATTGTTTTCAGGAATGACTGTACGCGAAAATATGACGATTGTCAATATTCGTAAAACGTGTCGTTGCCTTTTTATATCCAGTAAAAGCGAGACTAAAAATGCTTTATCATATGTTTCGACCTTGCGAATCAAGACTCCCAATATTGAGCAAAAAGTAAAGTTCTTGAGTGGCGGCAACCAACAAAAAACGATTATTGCCCGTTGGCTGCTGAACAATCCCAAAGTGCTTTTTCTCGATGAGCCTACTCATGGAGTGGATGTAGGTGCCAAGGAAGAAATTTATGCTATCATTAATGATTTGGCCAAAGCCGGGGTGGGAATCATTCTGATTTCTTCCGAGCTACCGGAGGTATTAACTCTGGCCGATCGGATCTTGGTAATGCATAACGGCAGAATTACCGGAGAATTGAGTCAAAACGATGCCAATCAAGAAATGATTATGCAATATGCAACTAATCAAATCTAAAGGAGGAACAGCCATGAATAGCAGAGAAAGGCTAATAACAGCCTTACAACACAAAGAACCCGACCGTATCCCTTTCGATATCGGAGCGACTTTAATTACGGGAATCACCAAAACAGCCTATCTCAATTTACTTGAATATCTGGCAATGCCGAAAGAAGAATCAGCTTTTTTTGATATTGTACAACAGTTGGCAAGTCCCAGTGAGGCTTTTTTAAGCAAATTTGGGAGCGATGTCCGCAATGTGTCCCCCAATGATCCTTCAACCTGGAAATTGGCTATAGAGGAACGGGGTGACTATTGGTTTTTTAAAGATCAATGGCAGATCGGCTGGCGAATGCCTAAAAAGAAAGGCTTTTACTTTGATATGATTGAGCATCCGTTGGCAGATGCGTTAGATGAGAAGGACATTGATAGTTATGCATTTCCCGATGCCGATAATGAAGCCAGATACGTTGGTATACGTGAAAAGGCGCTGGATATTCGTAATCGAAATTATGGGGTCGTGATGTCCAGCATCGGTGCAGGAATATTTGAATATGGTGGTTGGTTGCGGGGTTATGAAAATTTTTATGCCGATTTAGCAGGAGATCCTGACTTGGCCTGCAAAGTGATGGATAAAGTATTGGAAATTAAGCTCAAATATTGGGATAGAGTTCTAAGTTTAGCTGGCGATCTGATTGATGTAGTACAAGAGGCGGATGATTTGGGCAGCCAAAACAGTATGTTGATATCGCCTAAAATGTATCGTCAATATTTGAAACCCAGACATCAGGAATTATTTAATTTTATTCATCGTAAAACCAAAGCGAAAATATTTCTCCATTCCTGCGGTAGTTTCCGGGAAGTGATTCCCGATCTTATTGAAGTCGGGTTGGATATTATTAATCCGGTTCAATTTAATGCGGCTCACATGGATAGCCTGGAGCTCAAAAAAGACTTCGGAAAGGATCTCGTTTTCTGGGGCGGCGGAGTGGATACTCAAAAAATTCTTCCCAAAGGTACAGTAATGGAGGTAAAGGATTGTGTGAAAAGGCAAATTGAAGCTTTGGCTCCAGGTGGAGGTTTGGTCTTCAATACAGTTCATAATATTCAGTCAGATGTTCCACCGCAGAATATTGTGGCCATGTGGGAAGCTTTACAGGAGTATGGAAAATATTAGAATATATTTACTTTAAGCAGATACCACTTTACGAACATATGTTTGTAAGATATTAAAAAAGCAAGCATGTGTTCGAAGAGTGATGCTTTGGCGAATCCGATTCTCGTTTCATCATAGATGTTAGGATACCCGTTATTAGACGGTTTGATTTGATAATGATAACACTAAAGGACGACCTAAATGAATAAATTATTAATGAAAACCTTGAGCCAATTTCAACTAAAAATTTCATTTAAAATGAAACTTATATTAGTGTTTCTCATTACTATGCTACTCATTATTTTGATAGGTTTGATTTATATTTATGCCCAGCGGATAGCCTTTGGTAAGTTAAACCAAATGTCGGAGACCACCATTATCGCAAATGAAATTATCACACCAACTCAAGTAATTCCTGATCTGCTCTCCAGTTATTTTCTTGATCAAAATAAAAATGAACGAGCGCAAATATTAAAAAATATATTCACTATTAAAAAAGATGATAAATTATTAAGAAAAATGGTCCAAAGCCAAGAGAGCTTGAGTTCTTTGGCTTCCTTGGAAAGCTTATTGACAACTTACAATGAAACGGTTGCCGAAATTGTTAAAAATATTGAAAGGCCCAAGTCGGATGAAAAATTTGATTATAGTCAGAAACGCGACGAACTAAGAAATACCCGGGATTATATTAAAAGTAATGTTCAAGAATTAATTAACTTGGAACTTAATTATTATCAAGAATTAAAAGCCAAGTTAGAACGGCAAACCAATCTTATAGGGATGATTTCTTTATTTGTTTTACTAATCATCGGCGGTTTATGTATAACCATTGTTGCAATCTACTTGAATAGAATTGCCAACTCGATAGCAAAAATAGCACATACAGCGCAGAAAATTTCCCTAGGAGATTTGCAGGTTCCGCCTATACAAATAAATTCTAATGATGAAATTTCTATCTTGGCTAATGCTTTTAATAAAATGGTTGAAAATTTACATGAAATATTAGGCAAAATTATTGATAGCGGCACCCAAGTAACCCAATCCGTTAAATTATTAAAAAATAATACCGAGCACACTGCCCGCGCTAGCGAACAAATTGCTGCCACAATTCAGGAAGTATCGCGGGGGGCGGAAGAGCAGTCTGAAGAATCTCAAAAAACGGTTCAAGTAATAACTCAACTATTGGAGATAACTAAAAATATTGTTAAAAGCGCTATTGAAGTTTTGGCTGTCGCTGGAAAAGCAGCAAACACAGCTGAAGAAGGACATACAAAGATTACAGGATTAATTCGTCAGACGAATATTATTGAAAAGGAATTTGATTCCATCCAATCCATTACTGATGTTTTGGAGAGTCGTTCCGAAGCAATTGGCGAAATTTTGCAATTGATTACTCAGATGTCGGAACAAACCAATTTACTGTCATTAAATGCTTCCATTGAGGCAGCAAGGGCGGGTGAGTATGGCAGAGGATTTGCAGTGGTTGCCGAAGAAATTCGTAAATTAGCCGAAGGATCGGCGCAAGCAGTTAATGATATCGCTAAGCTTTTAAATGAAATCCAAAGCGAGTCGCTACAGGTTACTAAGCGGATGATTACCGGTGTCGAAGAAGTAAAAGTCGGTATTGATATGGCGGAAGAAGTCCGAGTAAACTTTGGTAAAATCGTCGATACCAGTAGGGATGCAGACTTTGGGGTTAAAAATATAACCCATGAAATTCAAAAGATGGTGGGGGAATTAAAGAAAGTTGAGGAAATGAGTCAAAACATTGCCGCCATTGCAGAGGAATCTTCGGCCGGAAGTCAGGAAGTGGCAGCCTCAGCCGAGGAACAAACTGCAAGTTTGGAAGAGATTTCGGGTTCCGCTTCATTACTATCTAAGATGGCGGATGAATTACAAAATATGATTAAAAAATTCACTTTATAAGTGTTATAATCTTATTTATAAAAAATGAAAAAACAAATAGATTTGTTCCAATGGGAATGAGTCTGTTTTTTAATTTCAAGCCTTAAAACATCATTCCATGAAAATTTTTTGGAAGTGGATAATCTAAGTGCCAGCGTCTTTTTGGGGAGTTGATTAACTTGATAACTGAACTCTCGCTTTATCTGCATCTTCCATTCTGTAAACATAAATGTTATTATTGCGATTTCAACTCCTTTAGTGGCAAAGATGAGCTTATGCCGGATTATGCAGATGCGTTAATCTCAGAAATGCAAAGCTTTCTACCCCAATCCCCTTTAATCAAGTCGGTTTATTTCGGGGGTGGCACTCCCAGTTATTTTTCGACCGAATTACTGGTACATTTAATCCAATTCATTAAAGAACATTTTTTTATCAATGCTTTCACTGAAGTGACGATCGAAGCCAATCCGGGCACAGTTCATTTTAAAGATCTGATTAGGTTTCATGAGGCTGGTTTTAACCGGCTGAGTCTGGGTTTACAAGCAACCCAGGATCAATTATTGCAGGTGATTGGCAGGATCCATACCTGGCAGGACTTTCTAACCAGTTACAAACAGGCAAGGGAGAGCGGGTATACCAATATCGGCGTTGATTTGATCTTTGGATTGCCGGGGCAGACTATTGAGGCCTGGCAGGATTCGCTTGAGCGAGTTACGGCACTGAAACCGGAGCATATCTCCGCTTATGGGCTGCAACTGGAACCCCGTACTAAACTGGCGGCACTGGTTGAACACGGATCGCTAAAGCTTCCCAGTGAGGATGATGTATGCGCCATGATGCAACGGACCATGGATTACCTCCGGGATAATGGTTATGAACATTATGAGATCTCCAATTTCGCCAAACCCGGATTTCACTCGATTCATAATACCGGTTATTGGTCAGGCCGGAATTACTTGGGATTCGGTGCCGGAGCTTCCTCCACGTATCATCAGGATCGTTGGGTCAATATCACTGATCCCGGGGCATATATCCAGGTCCAAAAAAATAGGATTTCGGCGGTTGCAAGTCTCGAGGTCATCGATCATACCATTGCAATTACTGAAGCCGTGATGTTGGGACTTAGAATGCGAAAAGGGATCGACCTGGCACAGTTTCAAGCGAGTTTTCAGATCGCTCTGGCGGATCAAGCTGCTGATGAGCTGGCAAGATTGACCAAGCAGGAATTGCTCAGGGTTCAAGATGGCCGTTTGCTATTGACCGATCGAGGGGTATTGCTTAGCAATTATGTAATTGCCAGTTTATTGGCCAAGCTTGAAGAATAGGCAAAGTGAAAAAACAGGATTATATAACGCTAATCTGAGACTTAGCCTTATAATGACAGTGCGAAGTACAAATTTTATATTCTTGTTAACCCCTTGACAAATAAAGTTGACAGTGATATTTTGATATTAGGTTAGCACTCTCTATAGTAGAGTGCTAACAAAAAGTTAAATTTTTTTTTATAAAGGAGTGCTTTATTTGGCCTCCCACGATAAACTTGATGACCGTAAAAAAAGTATTTTAAAAGTCGTTACCGACGATTATATTGCATCGGCGGAGCCGGTTGGTTCCCGGACAATTGCGCGTCGTTATAATCTCGGCTTATCGCCGGCAACCATCCGGAATGAAATGGCGGATTTGGAAGAGAGCGGCTATTTGGAACAGCCTCATACTTCGGCGGGGAGAATCCCTTCGGAGATCGGATACCGTTACTATGTTGATGCTTTACTCTCCAGGCAGAGCCTTTCCCAGCATGATATTGAAGGTATATATAAGGAGATGGAAGGTTACCAACAAGAGATTGAGTCAATCATCCATCAGACATCCAAGATATTAGTGCAAATGACGAAATATCCTTCGGTAATTTTGAGTCCGCAGTCTCAAAGTGCTATATTCCGGCATATTCAACTCGTGAAATTGTCGGCTGTCAACGTTTTGGTTTTGATTGTGACCGACACCGGCTATGTTGAAAATAAAATCATTGAGTTAAAAACCGAAGTATCTGCGGAGGAATTAGATCGCATCTCCGATTTGTTGAACCGGAAACTCAGGGGTGTCAGCTTGAAAAACCTGCAGAGCAGCCTGATCAATGATATCCAATCCGAGTTGGTACTGCATGATCAGTTTTTTAACGAATCGATGAAATTATTGATTAAAGCGATTGCCAACCGCACTAAAGAAAGAGTCTATATCGATGGTGCAATAAAAATACTTGAACAACCGGAATTTACCGATATCCAGAAGTTTAAGCCTTTAATGAATGCTCTGGAAGAAGAGGAACGCTTATATAAAATCTTATCCAGTAACCCGGGGCGAGGGGCACAGGTTAAAATCGGCCATGAAAATGAAGCTCCGGGTTTAAATGATTGTAGTGTGATTACCTCCAGCTATG
>DNPP01000215.1 GCA_003501365.1 Bacillota bacterium | reverse complement strand
ATATCAGTTTCCAGCTGAACCAAATTTTTTTGTTTCCGCTTGAGATCCCGTTGTGCCTCTTTGTTCTGTTCCCGTTGGATCTGTGCCGTGCTCTTTGGTTTAAAGGACTCTTTGGAGCTATCATCGGACGTTTTGCTCCATTCCGCATATTCCTGATAACTGGCAAACGGCATTAAAGTTTGACCGATAATCGCCACACAACGGTCAACCACCCCATTCAGAAAAGAACGATCATGGGAGACAATAAACAACGTACCGCTATATTCCGACAAAGCTTCTTCCATCACTTCAATCGAATCCAGATCAAGGTGGTTGGTGGGCTCGTCCAAGATCAAAAAATTGGCTTTGGAGAGCATCAACTTGATCAATCCCAAGCGACGGCGTTCTCCTCCGCTGAGATCGGTCATCGATTTAAAAACATCGTCGCCGCTAAATAAAAAGCGGCCCAAAATAGTTCGGGCTTCCGTATTATCGAGATCAGCAGCATCCATGATTTGACTAAACGGGGTACCGCTCATATCCTGTTCAGCGGTTAGCTGAGAGAAATAGCTGGGATAAACCTCATATCCCAAGCGGACCCTACCGCTATCCGGTTGTTCCAGACCCTGGATGATTCGTAAAAGAGTTGTTTTACCGGAACCATTGGGCCCTATCAATCCGACTTTTTCACCGGATTCGATGCGCAGATTGACCCCGCTAAATAAGGTATTACCGCCAAAACTCTTACTAATATTTTCTAACTCCAAAACCTGTCTGGAGCTGGCTGTCGTCTCCTTGAAGGCAATCTTTAAAGACTTTTGATTTACCAACGGCTTTTCAATCCGTTCAACCTGGGATAACCGTTTCTCAATGCTATGGGCCTTGCGTTTACTTTTCTCGGTAGCCCTGGATTCCCGCACAAATTTGTCTAGACGCGCCAGTTCTTTTTCTTGTTCTTGGAAGGCTTTTTGGGTCGCCTGAAGATCAAGTTCTTTCTGCTCACGATAAAACGTATAATTACCGCGATATCGTTTAATCTTACAAAATTCAATCTCGTAAATTCCATTGACCACCCGGTCAAGAAAATATCGATCATGAGAGATCAACAAGACCGCACCCTGATAGCCGGTTAAAAATTCTTCCAGCCATTCGATAGCCGATATATCAAGATAATTGGTGGGCTCATCCAAAAATAATATGTCACAAGTTGTCAGCAGAATTTTTGCCAAAGCCAGACGGGTCCGTTCTCCCCCGCTTAAAACCGAAAACGAGTCATTCCAGCGCTCTCTCGAAAAACCCAATCCACGCAAAATCCCCTGAATCCGGCCTTCGATCTGATAACCGCCTTTCGTCTCAAACTCTTCGGTTAACAGGTGATGCTCTTCAATAAGGGTCGCCAGTGTTTCAGTTTTCAGACCGGGTGTTGACATTTGTTGTTGTAATTCGCTAATCTTGGTTTGCAAATAGTCCAAATCTGTAAACAAATTACGTAGCTCTTGATAGATTGAAAGATCGGCGTTAAAGTCGGGTTCTTGCTGCAAATAACCAGGACGGCAATTTTGGGCAATATGAAACTCTCCGCTGTCAAAATCCTCGGCACCGGTTAGAATCTTCATCAAGGTAGTTTTTCCACAGCCGTTTTTACCAACCAGGCCCCACTTTTCACCGGCCCCAATGGTCAGACTGATATTCCGTAAAATCGGCGTAGCCCCGTAGTATTTATTAAGATTGTTCAGTTGAATTAATGACATCTTACCGCACAATACCCATCCGTGAAAGCGGCCAATAACGCCACCATGCTTGTCCTTTAATATTTTTAACCGGCAGGGCTCCCCAGTACCGGCTGTCTTTACTGTTGTTGCGATTATCGCCCATCGCGAAAACCTCACCATCGGGAACAATAAAAGGTCCATAATCGGCAATCGGAGCTCGATCCGGTGAAATAAACGGCTCTTTTAGGGGTTTGTTATTGATATAAACTACTCCGGCATGAACCCGAATGGTTTCTCTGGGCAATCCAATGATCCTTTTAACGAAATCGCCGTTAAAATCGGCCGCCGCCGGGGGTCTAAATACAATAATATCAAACCGCTGCGGTTGCTTAAACCAATAAGCGGTTTTATTCAGCAGAAATTGGTCATGGACCATGATGGTCGGATGCATTGATGGTGAAGGCACCACCTGAGCTTGAAGAAAAAAAGTGTGAATAATAAAGAACAAAATCACCGCCGGCACCACTACTTCATAAACATCTTTAAGAAAACGACGTAATGAATAACCTTCCGGTTCCGGTTTGGACGCAGTTTTCTTGACTGGTTTTTTAGGCATGGTTTCACTCCTGTGTTTAAGTTTAATTTATCGCTAAACCATTCTAACGTGATTCTTTCATAAAGATTTCTTTCAGCACAGACAATTATAACATATATTTTATTTTTGGGAAGATCCATGGTGGCGGCCCTGATTAACAAAAAAAAAGAACCTTGCGTAAGTGGTTCTATTCCTGATTTCTGTCATCTGTATCTATTTTAGCGCGGGTCGATTCGTTGGATGGTTCCGCCCTCCGTCAGTTTTGAAAGCGTGACTAATTTGTAACCTTTGCGACGCAATCCCTGAATAATTCCAGGTAAAGCTAGGTGAATCTCTTTACTGGAATCACTGGCGTGGCAAAGGATAATCGCACCTGGAAAAGCCCTTGTTAATACCCGATGAATCATATAATCCGGACCGGGATTCTTCCAATCCAGGGAGTCGACCGCCCAAATCACCGTTTCAAATCCCAATTCCCTGGCGGTATCAATGACGACATCATCGTAATCACCGTTCGGGGGACGGAAAAACGGAGCCACCCTACCTGTCACCGACAGCAGATCTTCATATGCTTTGGAAATATTCTCTTTCACCGTTTCCTTGGGGTACTGGCTTAAATTAATATGGCGATCTCCATGACTGGCAATCTCATGACCGCCATCCACAATGGTTTTCACTTCGGCAGGGTGTCTTACCGCCCATGGCCCGGAGAGGAAAAAGGTCGCCGGTACTTGATTGTCTTGCAGTACCTTGAGCACTAAAGGTAAAGTTTTCTCACCCCAGCTGATATCGAAGGTTAAGCAGACTTCATTCGATTTTTTTACTGAAAAAATCGGCATTTCCTTCGCGATTAAGCCCATCGTGGGTAAAGCACCGCCGCCCGACCACTTGCCGCTTAGATAACCCAAGCTGAAAACAGCCAAGAATGCCAAAATGATCAATAAAGATCTTTTGGTATAAAAGATTTTCATGATTCCGCCCCCTTACCCTAAACTTTATTCATGGGCGCATGGGGTGAGAACCTGAGATTAATTTATAATAAAAAGAATGGACCCCATAAACAGGGTCCATTCCGATAAGCCAATTTTATTACTTTTTGCCAACAGCATCCTTTAAAGCTTTACCAGCTTTGAATACTGGGACTTTCCTGGCTGCGATTTTGATTTCAGCGCCGGTTTGAGGGTTACGGCCTTTACGAGCCTCTCTTTTGCGGACTTCGAAACTACCGAAGCCAACTAATTGAACCTTCTCACCTTTGGACAGACTTTGAGTCATAGCGCCGATAATCGCATCAATTGCCTTACCAGAATCCTTCTTGGTCAGACCACTTTTCTCAGCAATTTTATCGATAAGTTCGGTTTTGGTCATGTAACAGTTCACCTCCTTCCGGAAAAAATGGAAAAATAATTCATTTCCCATCCGGTATATCTTGGAAAATAATGTTATACTTAATTCTAGATTCTTCCCCTATATCCTGCTTTTCAAACAAAAAAAAACTACTTTTTTTCAGCGTACCACTGTGTTTCGAGAATTTGCCCAGCTATATTAGATTTACGATCCTAAAAAAATAATAAAATTTTTAGAAGCTATACCCAATCAACTTAATATCTATTTTTTAATTTGGTTTCCCCCACCTTCGAGTTGCTTTTTTGGCAAATATTTTGCCGATCATAAAAAAAAATGGTCTTCATTGACCATTTTAAAGGATGATACAGATTAAGCCGCCGCTTCCCTCATTGAGTATCTTGGTTAAAGTCTCCTGTAGTTTCTCCTGCGCATCCTCAGGCATACGAGTAAGTTTGACCTGAATACCTTCTTTCACCAAATCATACATAGTTTTGCCGAAGAAATCAGTCTGCCAAATTCGGGACGGATCTTTCTCAAACTCCTCCGTCAAATATTTTACAAATTCTTCGCCCTGTTTTTCAGTACCAACAATCGGTGTCACCTCAGTAGTTATTTCGGCCTTGATCATATGAATTGAAGGGGCGCTAGCCTTTAATTTAACGCCGAAACGATGTCCATGCCTAATTAACTCCGGTTCAGCCAAAGTCAACTCGGTTAGCACCGGTTGGACCACACCGTAACCAGTCTGGCGAACTTGGTTCAAAGCAGCCGCAACTTTGTCATATTCCCGTTTGGCTGTGGCCAACTCCTGCATAATCTTTAATAAATGATGATCGCCGGTGACAACAAATCCGGAGAGTTCCTCGAGTACCTTGAAGAACAATGTCCGGTCGGTTCGTAACTCAATATGCAGGGAACCCTCTCCCAGATTAATTTGTAAAACCCCAACCTCTTGAACATCTTCGACGTCTTTAAGCCCATTTACCATTTTATCGAGGTCCCGGATCCGGTTTACATCGTTAACAGCTTGATACACAGCAGTTTCAAATCTTGAACGCAGCCAATGGCCGGCATCCAATTCTTCAACCCATTTTGGAAAATCAATTCGGATCTCCCGCACTGGGAACATATATAGCAACTCTTGAACCACATTTTCGATCTCTGCTGAACTTAAATGCAAACAATCCGTCGCTAACACCGGAACCTGGTATTTATCCCGCAATTCGCCGACCAGTTCTTGGGTGTCCGCTTGGGCGGGGTGGATTGAATTTAGAATCACCACAAAAGGTTTGCCTAGGGTCTTAAGTTCATTAATCACCCGTTCTTCAGCGCTAATATATTGATCCCGCGACAGGTCGGTGATACTGCCATCAGTGGTGACAACCAGACCAATCGTCGAATGATCATTAATGACTTTTTTGGTCCCCATCTCGGAAGCTTCCACAAAGCTAACCGGGGTTTCCAGCCAAGGCGTGATTACCATCCGCGGACCATTCTCATCTTCATAGCCCACTGCTCCGTCCACAGCATAACCGACACAATCGACCAGACGAACTTTAAAATAAACCTCGCCTACTTTTACTTCAACGGCTTCACTGGGCACAAATTTGGGTTCAGTCGTCATAATCGTGCGACCGTTTCCACTCTGGGGCAATTCATCCTGGGCCCTTTCCCGGTCATAGACATTGGCAATATTCGGGATGACCATTTGCTCCATAAATTTCTTGATAAAGGTCGATTTTCCAGTACGCACCGGTCCCACAATACCGATATAAATATCTCCGGCAGTGCGTTCGGCGATATCCCGAAAGATATCATAATTATCCATCTTTTTCCCCCCTTTTCAATCAGCTAATTATCTGCTTATATCTCGTCGGGAATTGGTCCATCCCCCCTTTATAGCCTAAACTGATACCGTTCTAGAACAATATATATATATTGATAGCGTGAATCCAATATAACTATCTAGAAAATACTTTTTAGCCCAGATTCTTGATAGAACAGCCAGACCAACGATTTTCTTCTCTTGGTTACCCTAAAGCTGGGATGGGGATGACTAATCAGAGGAAAATATGGACAAAAAAAGCGGCCCGCAATAGGGCCGTTAAAAAATTAAAATTTGAATTTAGGGATCCGAATTCAAAATCCAAGAGTAAGGAGATCAGAGCCGGAAATTCTTTGATTTTTGTTCTGGATTTGAATCCTGACTCCTATCTTCTGTATTCTGACTTCTTTTTTATCGAAAACTAAAGCCAGCTATAAGTGGCGGCTACCACTTCCTCCATTTCATGAGTACGCATTCGTTCCATTAACTGGCTGACACCATCTTGGGGAGCGAGCCCTTCAAATAAAATCTGGTAGGTTATCGTAGTAATCGGCATTTGAATCTTTAAATTATGTGCCAATTGATAAACGGCCTGAGTGGTGGTAACGCCTTCCACTACCATTTTTGTGGAGGAGGTAATTTCGGTTAAAGTCTTCCCCTGACCTAGTTCCCGGCCAGCCCATGCATTGCGGCTATGTTTACTGGCTGCGGTTACAAATAAATCTCCCATTCCCGACAATCCCGCAAATGTCGGCGTCTTGGCACCCATTGCCGCGCCCAAACGGGCCATTTCGCTCAAACCTCGAGTGACCAAAGCCGCCTTCGAATTATCACCAAAGCCCAAACCATCGGAAATACCGGCGGCCAAAGCAATGACATTCTTCAAAGCTCCGCCTAATTGTACCCCCATCCGGTCCGGATTGGTATATACTCTAAAACGCGGTGATATCAAAAGATCCTGAACCTCTTCGGCATATTTCAAAACCGGAGTCCCCACCACTGTTGCCGAAGGAATATTTCTGGCTACTTCTTCCGCATGGTTCGGGCCGGATAATGCCACAAAAGCATTGGAATCGTGATCGGGTAACTCTTCCGTTAATACCTCGGTCAAGGTCTTTAGGCTTTGGACTTCCAATCCCTTTGATACACTAATGATAATCATATCCCGGGCTACCAACGGCGCCATTTGCCGGGCCACCGATCGCACCCATTGAGTAGGCACTGCAGTAATTAAATATTTCTTTCCTTTAATCACATCCGCCAGGTCGGTTTTGGCCTTCAAAGACTCCGGCAGAGTCACTCCAGGTAAAAAGGTTTGATTGGAATGCTGTTGATTGATCTCCCCAGCCACCTCAGTTTCACGGGCCCAAATCTCCACTTGAAGTCCTTTTTCTGCACACATTTTGGCGAGCGCTGTGCCCCAACCGCCAGCTCCGATAACTCCCACACCAATCATTTTTCTTTGGCTCCTCTTCTGTTTTGATATAATATTCGGTGTTCTTGACCGTGAAATAAACGGCCCAAATTATCTTTATGACGATAAAGCGCCAACACAGCAATGATCATTGCAAAGATTAATTTATAGACATCTTGGGGATAAAATAGATAAACCGCTATTGGATATGCAACTGCCGCCAAAATCGATGCCAGCGATACATAACCGAAGATCAAAAAAACTATGATCCAGGTTGGGATAATAATCAGTAAGCTATATGGGGTTAAACCGATTAAAGCTCCTAATGAAGTTGAAATTCCTTTCCCACCATGAAATCCGAAAAATACCGGCCAATTGTGCCCCACAATTACTAAAACAGCGGCAATGATCGCTAAGTCGAAGTGAGCAAAAGGATTTAGCCATCGGGCGAGTAACACGGCGATGATACCTTTGATTACATCACCCACCAGTACAATAATCCCATAAACCGAACCCATCACCCGAAATGTATTGGTTGCCCCTACGTTGCCGCTGCCCTGGTTACGCAGATCGGCCTTTTTAAACTTTGTTACAATATCACTGGTAACAATGGAACCAATTAGATAACTTCCTAGTAATACCAGAATGGTCTTCCATAACATTACAAATGTCACTCCTGTGTTTTATTTATGTTTTACTGTAACATCGAATTTTAATGGTGTACCGGTAAAAGCAAAGTACTCCCGGATTTTATTTTCCAAATAACGTTGGTATGAGAAGTGCAGACCTTCGGCATCATTCACGGTAAATAAAAATTTAGGCGGCTTAACCCCGACTTGGTTGGTAAAATAAACTTTAAACATACGCCCTTTATGAGTCGGTGGATTATGTAAAGCAATTGCCTCTGAAATAATTCGATTTAGCCGGTTGGTGGGAATTCGAAATGCGTAACTTTCCATTACCTGATCAACGGCAGGAATAATCTTACCCAAACGCTGACCTGATTTGGCCGAAACAAAGATAATCGGCGCATAATCTAAAAATGCGATCGCCGAACGAATTTTCTCAGTAAAAACCTCGGTGGAATTGGATTCTTTGGCTACGGCATCCCATTTATTTACCAAAATAAAGCATGCCTTTCCGGCATCATGAATAATACCGGCAATCTTCAAGTCCTGTTCGGCGATTTCCTCTTCCGCATTCAATACCAGTATCACCACATCCGAACGTTCAACCGCTCTTACGGCCCGCAATACACTATAATACTCAACCGCAGCTTCGACTTTTGATTTACGGCGGATCCCTGCGGTATCCACCAATAAATAACGTTTATCATCGATAGTAAGGGGCGTATCAATAGCATCGCGGGTAGTTCCCGGCTGGTCGCTCACAATAACCCGTTCCACACCAAGTAAAGCATTGACCAATGATGACTTTCCCACATTCGGTCTACCCACAAAGGTAACCCGGGTACTGTCAAAATCGTCATCATCTTCACCTTGGGGTATTTTACTGAAAACCATATCTAATAAATCACCGATGTTTTTACCATGTTCGGCAGAGACCAGTACCGGTTCGTCCAAACCCAAACTATAAACTTCCGGATCGATCAGTTCATTAAAATTGTCGATCTTGTTGATGACCAGGACTACCGGCTTATTGGTTTTCCGCAGCAAATGAGCAACTTGATGATCCGAGGCGGTTAACGATTCACGGCCATCGACCACCATGATAATGACATCGGCCTCTTCTAAAGCTACGTCCACCTGGTTGCGGATCTGCGTCTGAATTTCATCCCGGGCATCCGTAATGCCTCCGGTATCAATCAATAAAAACTGGCGATTTAACCATTCGCCGTTAGCATATATTCGATCCCTGGTAACACCAGGTGTATCTTCCACTATAGCCAAACGTTGTCTAACAATTCGATTGAAAAGAGTAGATTTTCCAACATTCGGTCTACCTACTATAGCAATTATCGAACGGGCCAACCAGCAACACATCCTTTATCAACTATCCATTGGAGCCAATCCATGGCCCTTGTGGGCACTGCTTCTATAACTTGTGAAGCGCAAGCTTCCTTTAAGTCCGCCAATGATAATCCGTCAAGAAAAATCTGTTCACCCTGTTTTAGGGTGATTTGGGGTATCAGATAACAGCATTCTTCCTGAATCTTGTCCGCCATTATCGCTTGTTTAATATCCCCCCCGCAAAGCAAACCGGTAACATTCACTGCGGCCCCTAAAAACCCATTGTGGACCGGTAGCGTCCGTAGTTTAATTTCCGGACAGAATTTATTAAAACTTTCGATGATCGGCTGCCAAAGACGGTTTGTAGCTTCCCCAGTCACGATGACCAGACTTGCGCTAATTCGTCGCAGCTTGGGAAGCAAGGCCGTAAAATTCTCCCTAAACTCAGCTAAAAACCATTGAACCAATCCAATACCATTGTCTAACTGCGGATATCCCTCATACTCGGGATCCGAGGGAAATTCAGCACCACCTGAGATATACCATTCATCGGCAGCAAAAACAAATCTGGTCCCTAGCTCGGCCAAAAACTTTTTCTGAAAATAGCTGATGATAGAGATTACTGCTGTTGCCTCTTGCGGACGAAAAATTCGCAAATCGCAAAGGCCTTGTCGGTGTTTGGTCAATCCCACCGGAACAACAGCCAAGCTAGCTACAGCGGGCCATAAATTTGCCAGATCAGCGATAGTTTGTTCCAAAATTTGGCCGTCATTGATCTCAGGACAGATCACCGCCTGGGTATGAACTGTAATACCGGCTTCGGCTAATCGTTTCAAGTGTTTTACAATATTACCGCCGGTTTCAGTACCCAGCAGTCTCTTCCGAACATCAGGGTCGGTAGCGTGTACCGATATGTATAAAGGACTTAGATGAAGCCTTTCAATCCGCTGCCAATCCGATTCGGTAAGATTTGTCAGTGTGACATAACTACCCTGCAAAAAAGAAAGCCGATAGTCATCATCGCGAACATATAAGGAAGCTCGCTGAGCTGCAGGTAATTGATGTACAAAGCAGAACAAACAATGATTATTGCAGACTCTGATTTTATTAAAAACGGCTTCTTCAAAAACTAATCCCAGGGATTCGTCCGGATCTTTTTCAAAATCAATCTCCAAGATCTCACCGGATTTTTTTAAAACTTTCAGTTCGAGTTTTCCTTCAGAGCTTAACACTAAATAATCGATTAAGTCAAGTAATTTCCGGTGATTGATTCCAAGCAGGATATCGCCGCTTTCAAGTTCCAATTCCGCAGCAATACTGCCCGGCTCGACTTCTTTGATGCTAGCGCCTATATAATTTACCATTTTCCCTCCAAGATTGGTAAACTATTCGCGTTTTTATTGACCAACTCCTGCTAATAATGGTGATTAGATATTCTTTTAATTTAGAGTATCTCCCCACCATTACTCTCTAAGATCAAACGTAATTTCGGCAATAGTTCACTATCCGTTTCAATGATCGCCACCACTTTGTCGGATTTTATTTCCCTTTCAATGATCCGTAAATCTTCACCAACCTGTTGAATCAGATTTGACTCTCCCATTTGGTTATCGGTTTGGTTGCTACCGCATAAACCAATTTGCACTTTTCCGATCCCTGCTAAAATTTGGGTTTGAAGTCCCGGCCAAATAATAGTATTGGCAGGAGGCTCAATAACGTATTCCCCTTCCCCGGCAAATTCATAATTATCATTTCTCTTACCTATTTGGTGTTGTTGCTCGTCCGCAAAAATAATGGTCAGGTCAGCCTGATTTAAACTGGCTTTTTTAATACTCCCGAAAGCTTGTTTGGCATCATTGACGTTGGAAAAAATACTATATATTTTCTGTCTCATCCAATGCTCCCTTTCGACTTCACAACTTTACTTTTCATTTATTTTTGCCGAAAAAGAATTTTTTACGCATTTTGACTCTTCGAGATTTTCATTCCAGTTTAGCACCATTTTCCAGGTCCAATTTGAATACTAGAGGGGCAGCGGGGAAAGATATGGTTTGACAACTTGTTTTTCGTCAAAGGGGGTGAGAACATGGATTGGTTGAGAACAATAATTCGTTTTGTGGTGGCAGCCTTGGTGTTAATGTTTATTGGAGCTTTAGTTCCCGGTTTTAAATCCCTCAACTTTATGAGCGCTTTGCTAGCCGCTATTGTAATAGCCGGAATCAGTTATTTAATCGAGGTCGTTCTGGGGCGGAATATCTCACCCTACGCTCATGGAGTAGTTGGTTTCCTGGTATCCGCGGTAGTTATCTATATTACCCAGTTTATTGTCCCCGGAATGTCTGTATCTATCATTGGAGCATTGTTAGCTTCCCTTATTATCGGGTTAGTCGATCTATTTATTCCGACCAAAGTAAAGTAATAATGATTGTAAACATTTTAATGTTTGTTTGGAAACATTAACCCTTTTTAAAGGGTCCATCATTAAACGCCAAAAAGCTACTGAATTTCCCTATTCAGTAGCTTCTTGACAATTTAGAATGAGGAGGATGGCTTCTCGAACGAATTAAAATTTCATTTTTATACCTAGATTATAATTATTAAGTAGGGTGCGGACCTAAAAAATTATTAGTCTCATAAAATTTATCCGGATTACTGGCAATATTCCGAGTCTGCATCCAATCAGCCATAAT
>DNPP01000496.1 GCA_003501365.1 Bacillota bacterium | reverse complement strand
TACCACGGCCACGACTGCCGCCTTCTTTGGTGGCACCGAAAAAGCTTTCATCGAGCTCAACTAATCCAGTAAGTTGATAACGTTCATCTCTAGTGGCCATTGACTTACGGATCTTTTGGAGCATTAGCCAGGCCCTTTTTTGGGAGACGCCAAGTATCTTGCTTAATCCTAGTGAAGAAAAGCCACGTTTATCAGTAGTGACTAGGAAAACAGCTAAGAACCAAATATGAAGTGGAGTTCGTGTCTTATGAAATATAGTTCCGGCAGTTACTGAAGCTTGATAATGACACTCCGAACATTCATAAACATGGCGATGCTCAATAAGATAACTTTTGTTCGATTGACATTTCGGGCAAACCCAACCATTAGGCCAGCGGATTTGGTATAAGTATTTAGCACAAGCTTCTTCATCAGAAAAATGTTGTTGAAACTGTATTAATGATTGGGGATTTGAATTCTTTGATCGGTTAGACGGCATATGTTTCACCACCCTTTGAACATTTGTTCGATATTGATTATATATTACAACGAACAAATGTTTGCTGTCAAGCGTTTTTTGGTTCCTGAGTTAAGGGTGTAGTCAATTTTTTAAATCATAAAAATCGGAGTTGTCGATGAAGCTGATCGGGCAGATTTTAATTGAGGAAGGATTTATCACCCAGGAGCATTTGATGAACGCGCTGACCAGGCAGAACGAGTTAAACCTGCCGATTGGCAGGATATTACTGCAGGCCGGGTACATCAGCACAGAACAATTGGCCAAAGCCCTAAGCATCCAGCTTGGTCTTCCTTATGCTAATCCTTTGGAGTTTAATATTGATCCGGATACTCTAGCGGTTATGACTGCGCGTCAGGCTGAAAAGTATCAAGTCATTCCGGTAAGGGTTGATGGAAACCGGGTCATTGTCGCTACTGCCGAACCACTCAACTTAACGCAGTTGGACCAGTTAAGGGAGATCTTGAATTGTAAAATAAAGTTGGTCGTGGCTTCTGAAGATCATATTAAGAAGGCCTTGGACAAGTATTATGGAGCATCTTTGGATTCAGTCGCCACGGTATTGGAGGATTTGAATGAAACCGAGTTAAGCCAGTACCAAAGCCATTCAGCCAGCGAAACCAGTTCAATTGTTCCGGAGACCATGGCTAATGAGGCCCCGATTATCCGCTTGGTCAACACCATTATCAGCGGGGCGGTCAAGGCGGGGGCCAGTGATATTCATTTGGAACCTTTTGAAGATGAAATTAAAGTCCGCTACCGGATTGATGGGGTTTTGCAAGAGACCCACCCGCCGCCCAAAAACCTCTTTCTGGCGGTTATTTCCCGTATTAAGCTGATGGCGGGAATGGATATTACCGAGCGGCGGATTCCCCAGGATGGCCGGATTCGACTGAAAATCAACAACCGGGATTTGGATTTCCGGGTGGCTGTGGCGCCCACCCTTCATGGCGAGGCAGCGGTCTTGCGGATACTTAATCGGGAAGGAATTATGCTGGGTCTGGATCAATTGGGTTTATCCGGCGGCAATTTGGACTTATTTTCCAGGTTAATCCGTAAACCTCATGGGATGATTCTGGTTACCGGGCCCACCGGAAGCGGGAAAACCACCACTTTATACGCGGCGTTGCAGCTCTTAAATGAGCCGACCCGCAAGATTATTACCATCGAAGACCCGATTGAGTATCAGCTCAAAGGGATCAACCAGATGCAGACCAACCCCAAGTTGGATTTTTCATTTGCCCAAGGCTTGCGGACGATTGTCCGTCATGACCCCGATGTGATTTTAGTTGGAGAAATCCGGGACCGGGAAACCGCCGAAGTAGCCATTCAATCGGCTCTCACCGGCCATTTGGTCTTTGCGACGCTTCATACCAACGATGCATCTTCAGCTTTTACCCGCTTGATTGATATGGGCGTGGAAGAGTTTTTAGTGGCATCCACCGTGTGCGGAGTTTTGGCGCAAAGACTGGTGCGCAGGATTTGTCCTAAATGTAATGTACCTTATCAACCGTCTCCGCAAGAATTGGAGATTTGTGGGGAGGGTATGGACAGTTTTCCATTTAAAAGGGGCGCTGGTTGCGAATATTGCAATTCCATCGGTTACCGCGGTCAACTGGGTTTGTTTGAAATGCTGGGTACCAATGAAGAGATTGAGCGTCTGGTCATGGAGCGTTTTAATTCCGGTAAAATCAGGGAAGCTGCGATCAGGCAAGGGATGACAACTTTGCGGGATGATGGAATTGTCAAAGTTAAGACTGGTATTACCACTCTCAGTGAAGTTTTGCGGGTGACCCGGGATTGACATTGTCGCACCCAAATCGGTGGAGAGGTGAAACAGAGTGCAGTTTAATTACAGGGTTGCCGACTCATTGGGCCGGATCGAATTAGGCCGGGAGGAAGCGGATTCGAAAGAGCAGTTGATCTTTCATCTCAAAGCACAAGGAAAATACCCGCTGGAGATTAAGGAGGCAACCGAGCTTTTTGTGGTGAAACTGAACCGCGCCCATTTTTCTAGGCAGGAACGGCTGACCTTCACCCAGCAGTTGGCCGGTTTATTGGAAGCCGGGATCCCTTTGGAAAGGGCTCTGGAAATACTCAGCAAATTAAAATTCAGCCCTAATCTGGGTGATACCGTCACCCAATTGCGCCGTTCCTTACAGGAGGGTTTGTCGTTTACTGCGGCACTGGAACGTTTTCCGGATTTCTTTCCCGAGCTATATATCAACATGGTACGAGCCGGAGAAGCCGGCGGAATTTTACCGCAGGTACTCGCCAGATTGGCTAAATATTTAGAGGATGAGATTAATCTTCGCCGTTTCATCACCGGCAGCCTTTTTTACCCTGCGATCTTGGCGGTTTCGAGCCTGGCAGCGATTTTGTTTTATGTAGCGGTGGTAATACCCAAGTTTAAATCAATTTTTCAAGGGATGGATGCCGAACTGCCCTTAGTAACCAAAATTGTGGTGGCGTTTGGCGAGGGACTCAATAATTATTGGTGGTTGGCTCTAATTTTGATCCTGGGAATTATCGGCTGGTGGCTTAAAGAATCCTCCACCCCTGAAGGAAAATTGCGGGTTGATAGTCTGAAACTAAAGTTACCTTGGATTGGCCCAATTTTTGAAAAGATAGCTATTTCCAAAATGGCTTTTGCCTTAAGCCTACTGAGCAACAGCGGTGTTTCTCTCTTGAACAGCCTGACAATTGCCGGCAAGATCATGGGTAATGAATGTCTGGCCGGGGGGCTCAAAAAAGTTGAGCAAGAAGTGAGGCAGGGTAATACCGTTGCCAAGAGTATGGCTGCTCAAGGGATTTTTCCAGTATTAGCTGTTGAGATGGTTGGAATCGGTGAAGAAAGCGGCAATCTTGGGACCATGCTGGATAATATTGCCACAACTTACGACGGAGATGTTAAACATTCGCTAAACCTGTTTATGTCTTTATTTGAACCAATTTTAATCTTTCTGATGGTAGGAGTCATCGGTATGTTGGCAGTGGCCATTCTATTACCGGTGATCAATATGAATTCCCAGATGAATTCCTTGAGTTAGCGATGTTTCGACAGATTGAGAGGAGTGAAATAATCATGATCATATCGAAAGATATCGACCGGGAAGATGGTTATACCTTGATCGAAATTTTGGCTGTTTTAACTTTATTGGCCTTTATTATTACCATGGTTGCTCCCAATATCATTAATAGTTTGCAGAGCGGGCAGATTAAAGCGGCCAGGTCGCAGATTGGTTCGACTGAAAATGTTTTAAACTCATATTATTTGGACACCTCAAGCTATCCAACAACCGAACAAGGTTTGAAGGCATTGATTGAGAAACCTACAGCTCCGCCTACCTCGGATAGCTGGAACGGGCCTTACATACAGAAAAACAAAATTCCGGTCGACCCATGGGGCCACGAACTCCATTATAAATCCCCGGGAGATCATAATTCGGAGTCTTACGACCTATACAGTCTTGGTAAAGACAATGCCGAAGGTGGTAGCGGCGCCAATGCCGATATTGGAAACTGGTAATCGGTCTGCCGGCTATACTTTGCTGGAAATTGTAGCGGTCATTACCCTAATCGGATTAATTTTGACCATTGCTTATCCACGAATCGATCTTAGCGCGGAACGAGTGGAGGTAGGCTATATCGGAAGGTTGATTCAAGCGGATTTTAAGCGGATGAAAGATGAATCCGTTAGTGATCCGTCTTCGGACTTTGCTGTGACTTTCGAACCAAACGGTTATTCGCTTTTTATCGGAGAGCGTCGCATCAATCGCAGTTTTAAGTATCATTTTGCCTTTGAATTGCCCGAGGCGCCTTTGCAATCCGAAGCAGAGGAAGGCACATCGTCATCCGCCGTCAACCAAAATGCGTCCCAACAAGCTGAGCCTGAAACATCCCATGATACCGGCGAATCTGCTTCGGAGCCAATTGATGATACAACAGAAACATCTTATAAAGTTCATATCGATAGAGGCGAGGTAAGCGGGGAGGAGTTGCAGATTCCTTGGCAGACCAGCCATTTTAAAGGCTCTCTCTTATGCAAAAAGGATGGTTTTGTTGAGTGGAAATATGAAAAAAAATAAGGATTTGCAAGAAACCGGGTTTACTTTGCTCGAAGTGTTAATCGCCATTACGATTACGGGCTTACTTATCGCGGTATTTACGAGTGCATTCGTTCAAATAACCCAAAATCAGAGCTTATTAAAAGAGAGAATGACGGCCGTGATGATTGGCCGGGGGAAATTGGCTGAGCTGATTTACGGCAGCGAAATCGGGTTGTCCGGAGATTTTGCGGAGCCGTATCAAAGATATCAATGGATTGCTACAGAGGAATCCCTATCGGATGGGTACCAAAAGATTGATTTTATAGTGAAATGGAGGGATGACCGTGGCTTTTCCCACCAAACCATTTTGGTCGGATATCGTTACCCGGAGTGAACCGGGAATGACTTTGGTTGAATTATTGGCATCTCTTAGCTTATTAGGCATTTTGCTTGCGGTTTTATCGCAATTCTTATATACCGGTATCGGCTTATGGGGGAAAACCGACCGGGCCAATGAACGTAATTATCAACTACGGTTCATCTCCCAGACTCTGCATAACGATCTGGCATCGATGGTCAATAGTCCGTTCTTGGCCGAACCGGCTGTCAAGGGTGATGAGTACGAGGTTGCTTTCTGGACCGAAACCAGCCAAGGTTTGGTCCAGATTAAATACAAATATGATCAGTCCACCCGGAAAGTTTTGAAAACGGCCGGCTTTTGGGGCAGTAAGCCTTCAGAGAATGAGGTATTTGAGGGAATTCAGAGTTGGAAAATAGAGTATTACCGTCCCAAAACTAAAAATTGGGAATTGCAATGGGAACCGGCCTATAAAAATGAGATTCCCGCCCTGATTCGGGTGACAGTTAGCCTGAAAAATAAGGAACAGACGGGAGCTTTGATTTTTCCCATCAAAACTTGGCACAATGAAAGTAACGCCGATGAAATATAAAGAGCAAGGCTCAGAGCAAGGCTCAGCCTTGATTATCGTAATATGGTTTATAGCGATTGTCGGAGTGATTGTCACTTTTTTATTTTATCGTAACGAAGTGGACTGGGCTATGGTAGTGAACCTGGAAACGAAGTCGCACTTTGCTGAAATAGCTGAAGCAGTTCTACATGAGCGTTTGGGATTATTGGTCAAAGATAAAACGGATGCGGATTCCTCAAAAGATCCCTGGTACGGCCATGGCCGGTTGGCGCTGGAACAAAACGGTTACCAAATAACGGTCATAATTGAGGATGAAGGCAGCAAACCCAATTTGAATACAGTCAGTGAAACGGGATTACAACGGATTATCCAAATCGTACAGAGCAGTAATGCCCAACCGGATAATGAAAAGAAAACATCCGAAAGTCAAGCGGCGGATCAAAATCAAAATAACCAAATTTCATTGGATCCTTTATTAGACTGGCGGGACCGGAATAGTGACCTGCGGGACGATGGGGCCGAGCTTACTTATTATCAAGGGTTAAATCCGTCTTATAAACCAAGAGATGGTTGTTTTTCCTCTTTAAACGAGCTTAAGGAGATTAAGAATGGCGCCAAATTGTATGCCGTATTGGCACCGGAAGTAACCGTCTATGGTAAGATTAATCCCAATACGATTTCCGGTGAAACTTTCGTCAATTTGCTCAATTCCTACGGAGAGTTTCCCAAAAGTAGGCTTGATACCTGGAAAGATGAATTCGAGCAATACCGGCTCGTCAAGAAACGTTTTGAAACGGTGGATAATCTTAAAGACCAGCCTTTGTCAATCATGCTTTCAACGCTTGATGAGATCAAGCCGCTGTTTCAAATTAAAGGTAGTTGCAATGTTAACCTGGCTACCAAAACTAACCTTACGGTTATTCTTAGCGACGCCGGTTATAGTGATGCGACCATTACCACTATTTTAAATAGCCGCCAATCAGGGCCCATTGAAAATATTACTGATATCTATGGATCATTGGGATATTCAAAGCCTGATGAACAAGTACATCCTGATGATTACCTAACAACAACGTCGACTATTATTCATTACCGTATCTGGGTCAGTAAAGGTTCGAGCCGTTATTACCTTGATACTGTATGGGAAAGGCAAATGGCTGGTTTGAAAAAAGAATGGCAAATTGCCCCGTTATCCTTTCAGGAATTATGGAATAATGCTGTCCCGGAAATCCCCAGGGTGGAGAATGAAGCGAATGATGAATTTGAAAAAAATGAATAAACTGTCTCTGTCTCGTATTGGCGGTATTTTTCATAGCCGAAACGCAGTTGCGCTTGACTGGGACCATCAATCACTCGCCGCGGTTGAGGTTGCAGATCGAAATAACGGTGCGGAGATAATCCATTTTACGATTAGGGCATTTCCGGCAGATGGAATGAATGCGGCATGGCTAAAAGCAATTTGGCAGCAGGAGCATTTTTCCGAGCATCGGGTCATCTGTTGCTTGCCGCCTGCCTTGGTAGAATATAAGTCGCTGGTAATGCCGGATCTACCCCTGGCTCAACTGGAGGAAGCTGTTAAAATTGAGATGGATAGCGGTAGCTCCGGCCATTCAACAAGTTTAGTGAAGATCATTGACTGGCAGAAGCAGTACCAAATGTTGCTGGTAAATATCGCGCTGGTAAAGCTGGAATTACTGGCTAAAGAATTTCAAGTTTTAAAACAAGCAGGGCTTGAGATAGAATGGACCGGGTTTCGTTATCAGGGTTTGCAAAATTTTATCAATTTCAACCGCAATTTTTGGGATGATACTACAACGAGTACGATTTATTTGGATATCGACAAGGATGCCACTGAGCTCGGGATTGTTAAAAACGAGGTCATGGTTTATCGGCGGGAAATTGGCTGGGGATGTTCCGCTTTATTGAATAATCTCCGAGGAAATAATTCTCAGGCAATTATTTCCTCGGAGATTACGGATTTGATCGAAGAAGTCCGTCTATCGCTTGCGGCGTATAAGGCGGATACCAAAGATGAGATTCCTCTTAAAATAGAAGCATTTGGTAAAATTGAAGCCGCCTCGACGATTAGAGACTC
>DNPP01000312.1:20731-25947 GCA_003501365.1 Bacillota bacterium | reverse complement strand
AATATAGGACAGCCTTTTCAGCTAGAGAAAAATAATCATAACTGTGATAATTGGGATGAAGAATGTGTATATATCGCAATGAGGAAGATTGCACAAATGCTAAAATCCGAATATCAGGGTGTATATAAAATAGATTACACTTAAAATGGACTGATAAAGCAATGGGTTGAGAAAATTGAAGCAAAACTACCTCAACAATTCTACGGAAGATTGGACAAGCTTGGAATTAGCCATAAATATATGTCACTCGGCCAACCGTACATGGCTCGGCCGCCGATGAAAGTGGTACTGTTCTGCGTGGCTCGATACTGCAGCTAACACATGTTGCCGCTGGCGGGTCGCGGTATTCAAAGATGTCAAGTCGAAGAAGTAAAGCAAATTCATGAAGTTATATCAATGATGCCAATTTAAGAAGTAGGCGCGGCCACATCTACAAAGCTAAGTCGAAGCTTTCATTTTGGAGGGAAAAAATGAGTTACGATTTTTACATAGTAGAGACACTTACTGAAAAACAAATAAGTCAGTTATTAGAGATGTACAGAAATGAATGGTGGTCAAAAGAACGTAAGGCCGAAGATGTAAAATTAATGCTTAAAAACAGTAACATCATTGCATTAATTGACAAAAATAATAATGAAATTATTGGTTTTGCCAGATTTTTATCGGATTGTATTTATAGAGCGACAATTTATGATGTAATGATATCCAAAAACTATAGAGCTTTAGGGTATGGCAGAATTTTGTTGGAAACTCTACTTCGGCATAAATACTTAAATGATATTGCACGAGTAGAATTATGCTGTCAAAACCAAAATGTTTTATTCTATGAGAAATTCGGTTTCAAGAAAGTTCCGGATGGGACAAATTTTATGAGAAGAACGCCGATTTAAATATGAATGCATACCTAAAGCAAGTAAAGTTATGAAAGCAAATAAATAACGGTCGACCATCCAACCATCCATGGGTCGGCTGGCGCGTCCACATGCGAAACGCTAAGTCGGCGTCACCACTACGGGCGGACGCTCTCTAAAATATGGCACACGGGATTGCCCGTCATCGTGACGGGCTAAAAGGCATAATGTAAGTGAGGAATACAAGTGATAAAAACATTGGAAGAGCTATCATTAAACGCATGGCCGGCACTTCAAACAAAGCTTTATGATGGTTGGATTATGAGATTTGCCAATGGTTATACCAAAAGATCAAATTCCATAAATCCAATTTATCATTCTACCTTGCAAATACAAGAGAAGATTGGAATATGTGAAAATGAATATAAAAAACAAAATTTGCCGGTAGTTTTTAAGGTGACCAAAGATAGTCATCCCCAAGGAATTGATAATGAGTTAGAAAGAAGAAACTATTTTCGATTGGATGAAACTTCGGTAAGAGTATTAGAGATGAGTCATTATCAATACCGAAGACCTGAAGGGATTTTGGTAGATAATATATTTTCAGATGAGTGGTTTAAAGATTTTGTAAATTGTTCAGGTTTAGAAAATGAAATGTATCAAAGAACTGCAAAAGAGATTTTGCATAATATTCTTGGGAAAGTTGTTGTTGTAAGGAAAAAGATTGATGATAAGATCATTGGTTGTGGTTATGGAGCAATTGAAAGAGGATATATCGGGATTTTTGATATTATTGTAGATAAAAATTATAGGGGTAAAGGATTTGGTCAAGATGTAATGGACGGGATTCTGAGTGCTGCAACTGATGAGAAAATTGAGAATGCATATTTATCAGTAGTGGTGGGTAATGACCCTGCGGAAAATCTTTATCAAAAATTAGGGTTTAAAGAAATATATCGATATTGGTACAGATTTCGCTTTTGACATTGGAGTATCGGCGGAAAAATCAAATTTGCCACCGCCAAATGGACACTAAAATATAGGAACCACACAAAATGAATTTTAAATATGAACTAAAATCAGCAATTGTGGGAGGCAAAAAGATGAAGAATATTAAATTCATGGCATTACTTTTCGTGGCGACCCTGTTTTGTTCTTTGGGAGTATTTGCTAAAGAAGAAAGTTTTCGTGATTCTGTTGAAAAGTTACTCTTATTGACCCAACAGGACAAAATTGCCAATCAAGTTTTTGAACAAGTTAAGCCGATGGTGCTCCAACAACTGTCGTTAACCAATATTTCTAAGGAGCAATCCGTCATCATTGATAAATTTATGAATAAAATCTTTGATGCACTGAAGGATGAAATGAGTTGGGATAAGATGAAGGTGGATTACATCCAAATCTACATGTCGGTTTATACCAAAGAAGAGATTCAGCAATTAATCGCGTTTTATCAATCACCGATCGGCCAAAAGATGATCGAAAAAACACCATTGTTAATTCAGCAATCGATGATCGTGAATCAGAAAAACATGAAGAGAATATTGCCGAAGATACAGGAAATCTCGCAGGAAATGATAACTGAAATGATGCAGGCATCAAAGGAGGGCAATCCATAATATGAAACCCAAAGAAATACTTTGTCAGTGGGTTGGAGCGCCTAACAATGCGGATGCAGAAATGATTTCAAGTTTATATAAGAGGGAATAGAGGTGGACAATGCCTGATCAATCAATGGAACAAAATATCATTGAGTCTTGGACAAAATGCTATTTAAACGAAACTATGAATTTTAACTTTACCAATGATTTTCAACTGAAGCCGATTATCAAGAAGTGTTCTATAGCCCATTTTAGAACCGCAAATATGGAAAAAGTACTGGAACCGTATGTCGGTAAATTGGATGAATTTCTTGATTACGTCGGAAAAGAATGGAAACAGAACATTGAGTACGATAAAACAAACGGGATCATTATTGCTGATGAAAATAAAGATTATTGTGTATGCCCGCTCGTTAAAAATAATATCATCCAATCGGAAAAATTGTGTAGTTGTTCCGAAGGCTTTACCGAAAAAATGTTTTCATATATTCTTCAAAAGAAAGTCAAAGTTGAAGTTGTAAGATCATGGATCCGGGACCACAAAAGCTGTATTTACAAAATTACGATAAAGTAAGCTGCCTTGAGTTCAGCCGGGCCGGATCGTAACGATAGTTCCAATAGGCACTATGCGGGAAAGTTCGAGAACATCTGCGTTATACATGCGGATACATCCTTTGGATACCCGCTTACCTATAGACGCAGGATTGTTGTTCCATGGATACCGTAGTGGGGCTTGTTTAATCCCATCCACATCGCTCCAAACGGTCCTCCGGGATTGGGGACCTTATTGATGATCCAAAATGTGCCGGATGGAGTCGCTGTCAAAATTCTTCCGATTGCAACCGGATACCCTTTTATAACCCGTTTATTCTCCAAGAGGTAAAGTTGGCGCTTGCCTAAGGAAACTATTATCGAATAGGTCATGATTATCACCCATTATTATAGTATTTAAGACTCAATCTAAATAGGAGGGAAACCAAATGCGATTTTATCATGTTGACGTATTTGCAACAGAGCCTATGAATGGGAATGGACTGACCGTAGTCTTTCCCGAACGGGAACTCGAATCGAAAACCTTACTTAAAATAGCTCAGGAGTTAAAACAATTTGAAACGATTTTTGTTTATCCTCAAAACACTGAAGGATGTTTTCCGGTAAGAATCTTCACAACTGAGGAAGAACTGGCTTTTGCGGGTCATCCGATTCTTGGAGCCGGGGCGGTCTTACATAGCTTGATTGATAAGAGCTCATCCGAGAAGAGTATTCAAATTCAACTGCCGGAAAAGAATACCGAAGTTCGAACGGAATATATCGCTCCTTATTATACCGTCACCATGAATCAGGGCATTCCCCAATGGATTCAAAAAGTCGGGCAGTACCATTATGATGAAATTGCAAAGAGTTTAAGCATGCTGCCAACACAGTTGGCTCAGGAATTCCCGATTGAAGTGGTGTCGACCGGATTGCCCTATTTATTGGTTCCTATTCAAAAAGGAATTGGCGAAGTGAAGATAAATCATGATCAATTTGAACAATTTCTAAGCACATGGGGAGCAAAGTTTGTGTATGTTTTTGAAATCCCTACTTTGGAATGCAGAACTTGGGATAACTCCGGAATGAATGAAGATGTTGCAACCGGGAGCGCCGCCGGCCTGTTATGCGCTTATCTGGTACGGAAGGGTTTTGCAAAACCCGATCAAGTGATTAACATATCCCAGGGGAAATATATCGGTCGCCCAAGCATTATTAAAGGGTGGGTTGAAAAAAAGAATGGACATGTCAATATTCAAGGGAATGTCGTTTTTTTCGGAACCGGTGAGATTTCGATCTAGTTCATCTCTAAATATCGAGAAATGACGATTAAAGATTACGACCAAGTATGTTAAACTGAGCTGAGAAAAAGTATTTCATCGATGAAACGAAGGAGAAATAATAATGTGGCAACGACCGGAAAGAAAGACGCTTGAAGGGAATTGGGTTAGGCTTGAAATACTCGATAAGGACCTTCACAGTGAAGATTTATGGGAAATGGCGATTGGTAAGCCGAATGAGAAAAACGATATCTTTCAATATATGCTTTATGGACCGTTTTCCAGTAAAAATGAGTTTCAAGAATGGCTCGAAAAACAAATGAATATGATAGACCGTTACGTTTATGCCGTCTATAGCAAACGAATGAGAAAATATGTCGGGGTATATTCGATTCTCAATATCGATGAGAAATATGGCAGGGCTGAATTGGGCGGTATATGGTACGGGAAAGAAGCCCAGAAGACCGAAATCAATACCGAAGCCAGTTTTGTTTTGTTGAAATATTTATTTGAAAGCCTGCAATATCGCAGAGTCGAATGGAAATGCGACAATGATAATATGGCCAGTAAAAATGCTGCAATCCGGCTAGGCTTTACCGACGAAGGGTTATTCCGGAAGCATATGATTGTGAAGGGGAAAAATAGAGATACAGCATGGTATTCAATAATCGACAGTGATTGGAATAATGTTAAAAATAATTTCACCGGATATCTATTAAGATAACTCAGTAAAGGTTATTATTGGCTTCTCGGCAAAACTGTAAAAAATGAATTATATCCCAAGGGTGCGCTTCGGGCTCACTGTTAAAATTTTTTTAAAATAAGGGATAATTGTCTAATTAATGTTGATTATAATAGTATGGTATGCTAATATGAATGTAGAGTAAAATACTCAAGTTTATAGGAGGCGATGCAATGAAACTATCTACCAAAGGCCGTTATGGTGTAAAGGC
>DNPP01000312.1:0-20377 GCA_003501365.1 Bacillota bacterium | reverse complement strand
CTCTTTGCGCAGCTTCGCAAAGCCGGCCTAATCCAAAGTGTGCGCGGGGCCTTAGGCGGTTATGTATTAAGCAAGCCTCCCGCCGAAATCTTAGTATCCGATATTATGAATGTTCTCGAAGGAACAGTGGAGATCTCGGACTGTATTGACGAGACAAGCTGTGCCAATATGGATTGTTGCGCTACCCGGCTTTTATGGGTCAAAATCAAGGATAGTATTGATCAGGTACTGGAATCAACAACTCTGGCGGATATCGTTGTTGATTATGATAAATTGAAAGAGAATCGAGAGGGTGTTAAGATGGATAAAAACAAAGTTTATATGGATTATGCCGCAACGACTTATGTAAAACCCGAAGTAACCGTAGAGATGCTGCCTTTTATGCAAGAGTTTTTTGGGAATCCATCTTCAATATATGCGTTGTCACGCGATACTCAACTGGGGATCGAAAAGGCCCGGAATAGAGTTGCCAAGGTTTTGAATGCATCGAAAGATGAGATTTATTTCACCGGGGGCGGATCGGAAGCTGACAACTGGGCTTTAAAAGGAGTTGCTTTTGCCCTTAAACAGCGAGGCAATCATATTATTACTACCAAGATTGAGCACCATGCGATTTTACATGCCTGCGAATTCTTGGCGAAGAACGGCTTCGACATTACCTATCTGCCGGTGGATCAATATGGTTTTGTAAATCCGGAAGATGTGAAGAGGGCAATTACCGATAAAACCATCCTGGTGTCGGTGATGTTCGCCAACAATGAAATCGGGACCATTGAACCGATTAAAGAGATCGGCGCTATCTGCCGGGAACGAAAAGTTTTGTTCCATACCGATGCAGTCCAGGCTGTGGGTCATATACCCATTGACGTCAAGGAAATGAACATCGACCTGCTCTCACTGGCGGCCCATAAGTTTTATGGACCGAAAGGTGTCGGGGCACTCTATGTTCGCAAAGGTGTCAAGCTCGAAAACCTAATTCACGGCGGCGGTCAGGAACGGGGTAGGCGCGCCGGGACTGAAAATATTGCCGGCATCGTGGGCCTGGGAAAAGCACTGGAGCTCGCGGCGGCGGAGATTGAAACCGAAAACCGTAAATTGTTGCGGTTAAAAGATAAGTTAATCGAGGGGCTTTTAAAAATCCCCTATACCAAATTAAATGGTCCGGTGGACGAACGGAGACTGCCGGGAAACGTCAATGTATGCTTTGAATTTATCGAGGGAGAGTCCATCCTGTTGCTCCTGGACAGTATGGGAGTATGCGCTTCCAGCGGTAGCGCCTGCACCTCGGGTTCACTGGACCCATCCCATGTGCTGGTGGCGATCGGGGTACCGCCGGAGATTGTCCATGGTTCACTACGGTTAAGTATGGGTAGCGGTACCGACGCTGAAGACGTCGAAAAAGTCTTAACGGTTTTGCCCGGTATTGTCGAACGGCTGCGAAGTATGTCTCCCTTATGGCGCGAATATCAGAACAAGGAGATGATTGCCCAATGATGTACAGCGAAAAAGTGATGGAACACTTCATGAATCCACGCAATGTGGGAGAGATTCCTGATGCCAACGGTATCGGCGAGGTCGGCAATCCGGTATGCGGCGATATTATGAAGATTTTTTTAAAGATTAAAGATAATCGCATCGAGGATGTGAAATTTAAAACCTTCGGCTGTGGTTCGGCCATTGCCTCCTCCAGTATGGCGACCGAGTTGATCAAGGGCAAAACTTTGGAAGAGGCTTGGGAGTTGACCAATAAAGCGGTTGCTGAAGCGTTGGACGGGCTCCCTCCGGTGAAAATGCACTGTTCGGTGCTGGCGGAAGATGCGGTTCATAAGGCCATCAATAATTACCGGACTTCGGTAGGCCTCGAACCGTGGGATTTCAAAGAGCATGATGATATCCATGAACAGGTGCACGGGGAATGAGTGTTGGTGCATTTATAAAACGGTCCGATTATCGATTGATGATAAATCGGGCCGTTTTGGATCTGCTGGATAGTTGTTCAGATGAGGAACAGTTAATATCGGAGGGATTTTTAGCATATGTTCAAGAAAATTCATCATCTGATCAACACTATAATATAATACTCAAATATGGTGGATATCCGGATCATATTAAGATATAATTAGTTTGAAAGGGTTATATTTTCTAGGTAAAAGGAGACTGCCCATGTTTGGCGCTCAAAGATTGCAAAAAATTCGTGAAATTGCAATAGATCAAGAAATCGTTGATGTTCCCTCATTAAGCAAACAATTGGGCGTCTCTGAGGTTACGATTCGAAGAGATCTTGACAAATTGGAAGAAGAGGGCTTCATCACCAAGACCTACGGTGGAGCTATTATTAATAAGGATTTCAAAACAGAACGAGATTCATTATCCCACAAGATAGATAATAAAGACGAAATCAATCTTATCAGTGAGATTGTATTGCAAATGATTGAAGGCAATGAATCGATCTTTTTAAACGGCGGGTCTATCGGCAGGCAAGTTGCTAAATGCCTGCATGAAAAAAAGAAATTGATGGTAATCACCAATGACCTTTTTATCGCCACTGAACTATATAATAATCCCAATGTAAAGGTTACCCTAACCGGAGGAGAGTTGGTTCCTTCCACTGGAATTATGGTCGGCCCTTGTGTATTGCGGATGCTGAAAGAAATATACATTAATAAGGCTTTCATTGAAGTTAAGGGTGTCGATCTGAAGTTCGGCTATTCAATGGAGAGTTATGACGAAATTGAAATTGTCAAAGAAGTATTGAATATTTCCAAGGAAGTTATTGCCGTAGCCGATTATAACAAATTTGACAATGTTGGTTTTACCAAACTGGGAGATTTAAGCCTGTTTAAGAAAGTAATCAGTAACAAAGAAATTTCTGAAGAATACAAGAAATATTATTTTGATAATTATATCCAGTTGTTTACTACATATGAAGTTAGCTGAACAGTATCAATAAGTTAATAAAACCTTTTCTGCCCTCATACTTGTGAAAGCGAGTGAAAAACATGCCGGAACTAATCCTCGAGATGAGAAATATCCATAAACAATTTGACGGGAATTTCGTCTTAAATGGAGCAAGTTTGAATTTATATCCGGGTGAAGTTCACGCTTTAGTTGGTGAAAACGGTGCCGGGAAGTCTACTTTGATGAATATTTTAGCAGGCATTTATCCCAAGGATGCCGGAGAAATTTTTTTAGAGGACAAACCGGTGGAGATTGAAAATGTCAAACAAGCACAGAAACTGGGAATCGGTTATATTTTCCAAAATCAAAGTCTTTTTTACGATATGGATGTTGCCGAAAATATCTTTATTAATCAAGAACCTGTCGTTAAATTGGGCTTGATAAAATTCGTCAACTGGAATTTGGTTTATAAAAAAACGCAAACGATACTAGATTATCTCAATATTACAGTTGATCCCAAAACTCCTGTAAAAGCATTAAGTGCAGGCACTCAAAAATTCATTGAAATTGCGCGGACAATCGTCAATAAATCCCGGATCATTATCATGGATGAATCAACTGCAGCTTTTACTGAGCAGGAAATTGGATTTTTTTATAAAATAATCCGTAATTTAAAATCCATGGGTGTTTCGGTGATTTATATTTCCCACCGGCTTGACGAGCTTAATCACATTGCCGATCGCATAACGGTAATGAGAGAAGGTTGTACTGTCGCCACAATCGACAGGAACGAATTCGATTCCAATCGGCTCATTAAAATGATTATCGGGGAAAAAATTAAAGATCGCTATCCCAAGCTAAAAGTGGAAATCGGGAAAGAGATGTTAATCGTCAAAGGAATTAGCGATGGTAAAACCCTCAGAGATATTTCCTTTTCGGTTAACAAAGGGGAAATTGTTGGAATTGCCGGATTGAAAGGTTCAGGAAAAACCACTTTGGCCAAATTGCTTTGCGGCGCCGAACCCATGACCAAAGGCAATATTTATATTAAAGGGAAGAAAATCAATATTAATAATACCACTGATGCCGCCGGGCATGGTTTGTGTTATATCGCTCCTAACCGCCAGGAGGAAGGGCTGGTTTTTGAAGCCAGCGTTGAAGATAATATTGTGATCACCAATTTGGAGGGTATCGTAAGGCATCATTGTTTAAATAGTAAAAGGAAACGGTTGGAGGCGGAAAAATATATTCAAATGATTGGGGTTAAACCGGAACGGCCCGGGGAAAAAGTCAAAAATCTGAGCGGCGGTAATCAAAAGAAAGTTATTCTCGCAAAATGGCTTTTCAAGAATTCTCAAATTATGATAATTCACGAACCTACCAGCGGGATCGACATATCCTCCAAGGTTGATGTATATAACATCCTGAACGAATTGGTGATGTCGGGAGCGTCAATAATTATGATCTCCTCGGAGATTCAGGAACTTTTGGGGATGTGTGATCGGATTCTGGTCATGTATCACGGAAGAATTGTCAAGGAGTTGTATCGAGGTGAAGCTTCTCAGGAACAGATTTTATTTTACGCTTCCGGTGGCGAATAAGATATAATCGGACTATTATCTTTATGTTGGCACGAATAAGTTTTTACCCTACTTTTGCTCGGTAACGAATATGGATAAAGAGGTTACAGACATTGAAATATTTGATCAGAAGAAGAGAAATGGTGGTTTTTCTAGCGGTACTCTTCATTTCCGCTGTCATATATCTAAATAATCATAACTTCTTACGGCTTGAAAATATCATCGATATCTTAAAAGCCAATACTGTTCTTGGGATCATGGCGATGGGAATGCTGTTGGTGATTATTATGGGAGGTATTGATGTATCGGTAGGGGCAATATTAGCTGCAGTGACTGTATTAATAGGTAATTTTATGCTTACTTGGAGTGATAATATAATATTAATATTTTTGATAGGCGGTTTATGCGGTGCTACTTTAGGAATGATCAACGGAATCCTGATAGCTGAACTTAAAATACCTCCGATTGTGCTTACATTGGGGACTATGAGTATCATCAATGGATGTATACTTTATTTTAGTAAAGGCGTTTATATTAATAATCTTCCGCATTCATTTACCGAGTTTGGTCGGCTGACCTTGTTTCGAATTCCCGTTGGTAATGGAGTAATGGTCGGATTTCCAGTTCAGATTGTTTTCTTTCTAACTGCCGCAATATTGACTTGGATTATTCTTAAATTTACTTTGATTGGACGGGGAATATATGCCATGGGAGGCAATCCGGATTCGGCGGTTCGCATAGGATATAATCGTGATAGAATCACCATTTTCTTGTATTCCTATATGGGTTTTATGGTCGGTTTGGCGGCAGTGGTATACACTTCTATTATCGGTTTGGTGGGAGCGAATAATTTTTCCGGAGTTATGCTTCAGGTTATTGCGGTAGTGGTTTTAGGTGGAACGAACATTTTGGGAGGAGCGGGTACTGTTTTTGGGACTGCTATGGGGGTTTTTCTGATGGCGATCATTAATAACGGATTAGTTTTGATGCATATACCCGCTTATTGGCAAAAGATAGTCGCCGGAATGGTGATAATTATCGTGGCCAGTATTGACGTTATTCAGCGGAAACATTCCGAAAGAGAGCTGAACAAAGTTGATTTATAGAAGCAACGCCAAAGAGGCGGCGCCTGGAATGCGAAAATACAGTAAAGAATGGTTTTTATTGGGAGTGCTCTTAATCCTGATCGCTATCATGTCTTTTCTGTCTCCGGATAAGTTTTTAAGTTTCGACAATCTGCAATCCATGGCATTTCAACTGCCGGAGTTCGGAATTATTGCGCTGGCGATGATGGCGGTGATACTAACGGGGGGGATTAATTTATCGGTCACTGCCGCAACCTCTCTTTCCGGAATACTGGCTGCTTTTATTCTAGCCGGATTTAATGCGGCTGGCGTTAATATCTTAATTACCATCCCGGTTGCGATTGTGGTTGCTCTGATCACCGCAATAGTGTGCGGCGCTATTAACGGCCTAGCCATTTCTTATATAGGCGTTTCACCTATTTTGGTAACCCTTGCTACAATGACTTTGTTTGAAGGCATTAGTTTAAAATTTACCAAGGGAGACGCGATTTCCGGATTCCCCGAAAAATACTACTATTTTGGCAATGGTACGATCTTGGATGTGCCGGTGCCGTTGATCATTTTTGTGATGGTTATTGTTATCGCAATTATATTATTGGAACATACCCCCTGGGGTTTTAAAGTTCACATGCTGGGCTATAATCCGAAAGCGACCGCTCTTTCGGGAATCGATACCAAGAAAGTTTTGTTTAAGGTGTATCTCTTCTCCGCATTACTTGGAAGTATCGCCGCGATCATTATGACTTCGCGCTATAATTCGGCCAAAGTTGATTATGGTTCCTCTTACCTTTTCCAAAGCCTGACAGCTGTTGTACTGGGAGGAAGCGATGTTACCGGCGGTTATGGAAAGGTTATGGGAACAGTAATTGCTGTGGCAATTTTACAGGTAACCTCCAGCGGTTTAAATATTTTCGGTATTAACCGGAATATTACGGATATCATTACCGGAGCTATCTTAATCTTGGTTCTAGCTTCGCACTATATCAATATCCATTATTTGCAATATCAAAGATTAAAGAAGTCGATTAAACAAAAGAAAGACATAATATAGTGACATTGAGTCGTTTGATTTTAATTACAGGGGCTGTTTTTAAAAAGTCCTTTAATAGAAGAGGTTGCCTAATTTAGGCCAGCCTCTTTTTTGTTGAAGGCTCTTTTGAATAGTTTATTCAAACCACAAATGGCTACATATTAATCAATAATTAATCAACATTAATCAAGCAAAGAGCGGCAATCTGACCATCGATTTTCAGGACGAACAAGGGCATGAGATTAGTGAAGTGGTCGAAAGTTTTAAAGAAATGATGATCCATAATAGAATAGGGATTTAAAACTTAAATAAAGAAAACCGCGAGTTATCGTCCCATGAATCCATGATTTTTCTCTCTTCCATCGGTGCTTTGATGGGAGAGCTTTTTATTTTGGGGTTATTCATTAAAAGGGACAGTAATCATAATATTATCATTAATAATCATATATATTCATAAATTTATCATAAATATGTAGACATATTACCAATAATCAATTATAATGAATTTTGGGTTACAAAATTATGAATATCCCATAAAAATGAGTGGCTGATTTTGAGCTATAAAGGAGGTGCCCGTTTTTATAAAAGGAAGACTTCGTGTTTTGGGTTCGGTATTTGATTTCATCAATTAAACTTAGGGGGGCGTGAAAATGAAAAAGAGTTTGCGGATTTTGGTGATATCTTGTTTAATCGGGTTATTAATCATGAGCGCTTTTACTGTCTCAGCCGCTAAGAAATTGGAAATTCCGGTTATTGTTAAAATTATCGGTATTCCCTGGTTTAATGAATTTGAAGCCGGCGTAAAGAAAGCTGCTGAGAAGTTCGGTGTCAATGCCTATGTAGTCGGTCCGACTCAAGCAGATCCGGCCCAACAAGTTAAGATGGTTGAAGATTTTATTGCCAAAGGTGTAAATGGGATTGTAGTAGTTCCCAATGATGCTAATGCCCTAACGCCGGTCTTTAAAAAGGCGCAAAGTAAAGGCATCGCTATTATTACCAATGAATCTCCAAATCAACCCGGCGCCAGTTGGGACATTGAAAATATTGATAATACCGCTTTTGGAGTAGCGAACTTTAAAAAAATGGCCGAACTTATGGGCGGTAAAGGGGAATTTGCAGTATTTGTCGGCGGTCTAACCGTGCCTTTACATAACCTCTGGGTTGATATCGGTTTAGATTATTTAAAGAAAAATTACCCTAATATGAAGTTAGTCACCGACCGCATTCCATGCGGCGAAGATGCTGATCTCTCCCATACGAAGACTTTGGAACTGTTGCAAGCCTATCCGAATTTAAAAGGTATTGTTAGCATGGGAAGCTTAGGACCGATTGGCGCAGCTCAAGCCATTCGCGAAAAAGGGCTCATCGGTAAATTTAACATCTTGGGGACTGTGATACCGAAGCAAGCCGCTCAATATCTTAAAGACGGATCATTGCAATACGGATATTTGTGGGATCCGGCAGACTCCGGTTATGCTGCGGTATATATGGCAATGCTGACGGCACAAAAAAAGAAGATTGGAAATGAAATCCAAGTCCCCGGTTTTGGAAAAGGGGTTATCGATCAGAAGAACAAGGTTGTTCGTTTTAACGCCATCATGGATATTAACAAGAAAAACGTTGACTCCTTTACCTTCTAAAAACCTTGGTCAGGTTGGCTGGGACTAAAGGCCGGCCTGACCTTTTTCCTATCTTTTAAAAACATTTCACCAAGTATTTCGCCATATGTATTTTAACGACCAGTGCCGTATAGAAAAGTTGGAGGACAAGAAAATGGCTCAAGAGTTTTTAGTGATGAAAGGAATAAGCAAAAAGTTCTCCGGAATTCAGGCCCTCAATAATGTGGATATTGCTATAAATGAAGGGGAAATTCATTGTTTAGTCGGCCAGAACGGTTGCGGAAAAAGCACTTTAATCAAAATCATTTCCGGAGTGATTAAGCCTGAAAAAGGGGCAAATATTTGGATTTTGGGTAACCCCGTCCATCACCTCACTTCAACTAGCGCAATTCAACAGGGTATTTTAGTAATTTATCAGGATTTATCGATTTTTCCCAATCTGACTGTAGCTGAAAACATAGCTATGCCTAAAATGCTGGAAAGTAATAGTGAATTGGTGAATTGGAGGAAAGTCCGGGACCTAGCGGCAGAGGTGACCGCTAAAATTGGTGTAAGTCTACCGCTTGAAAAAAATGCCGGCTTGTTATCCATAGCTGATCGGCAGTTGATTGCCATATGTCGCGCTATCGCCGGGGATGCCCGACTTTTAATCATGGATGAACCGACCGCTTCACTGACCCGGGAGGAAGTAGACCAGCTTTTTGTGGTGATTAAAGAATTGCAACGCAAGGGAATGACAACATTATTCGTCAGTCATAAACTGAATGAGATTATGTCTATTGCGGAAAGGGTCACAGTAATCCGCGACGGTAAAAAGGTTGGCACGTATCAAAGTAAAGAATTGGATAATGAAAAACTAATATACTTAATGACCGGAAAAAACATTGCCTATTCCAGGCCACAGGATACAATTAAACCTCAATGCATCCTGGAAGTTAAAAACCTGAGTAAAAAAGGCAATTATAAAGATATTAGTTTTTGTTTGCATGAGGGAGAGATACTGGGTATTACGGGATTGCTGGGATCTGGAAGAACTGAGCTGGCGCTCTCGATTTTTGGCATGAACCCGCCGGAAAAAGGAGACATTTTTGTCAATGGCGCGCTAGTTAAGATCCACAACAACCGGGATGCCATCAAAAATGGCCTTGGCATGGTGCCGGAGGATCGGATGGGCCAGGGTTTGATAATGAATCATTCCGTGGAGGCCAATATCGTTGTTACGGTAATGAAAACGTTGCTGTCCCGGATCAAATTAATACATTTGAGAAAGAGAAAGAAATTGGCCTTAAAATTAGTCGCCGACTTGAACATCAAAATTCCGGATATCGACGCCCCAGCCAAAACCTTATCCGGGGGAAACCAGCAACGAGTGGCGGTTGCTAAATGGATCGCCACCGACCCCCAAATTTTAATACTGGATGGGCCGACTATCGGCGTCGATGTTCATGCCAAAAGTGGAATTTATGAAATGATTAAATCTTTGGCCGCTGCGGGAATGGGGATTATTATCATTTCCGATGAGTTTAATGAAGTTTATTATAATTGCCATCGGATTTTGGTGATGGATCACGGTCGGCTCTTACAAGAACTGAATCCTCAGGAAATCAAGGCGGAAGATGTAAACGACTTTAACATTTTGACTCAATATACAGCCAATTGACAGCCGATGCAAGATTTTAACTTATTTTGGTAGGAGACGAGGTAAAAAAAATGACGACCACAAATTCCGCTACTAAGGAAAAACCCGGATTCGGGCCCGGGATTCAAAAATTTTTTACATCGCAAGAAGCATTATTGTTTTTGGTGATTATTGCCCTGGGATGCGTCATGGGATCGATCAACCGGAGTTTTTTAAGCCCCGGCAATTTATTCGGTTTAATGAACAATCATGCTTTCCTGGCTATCCTGGCAATTGGCGTGCTGGTAGTTTTGATATCCGGAGGTATCGACATCTCATTCATGGCAACCGCCAGTGTGGCTCAGTATATCATGTCGTTGCAAATCATAGCCCATGGCGGCAATATGTTGGAAGCTTTTTTAATCGCCGCCGCCGCCGGAATTATTCTTGGCGCGGTGAACGCGCTTTTCATCCACTGGCTTGAGGCTCAGGCGATTATTGTAACGATTGCCACGATGAATATTTTTTTCGGCGCCTTGTTGGTTATTTCGCGCGGGAAATGGCTTTTTGGTTTTCCAGCTTGGTTTAAGCCCAGTTCTACCAGTGGCCAGTGGTTACCTTTTATCGTTGCGATAAGCGTTTATATCGCCACTTGGTTTTTACTTAATCATACCAAAACAGGCCGGAAAATCTATGCGTTGGGCGGCAGTATTGAGGCGGCCAAAAGAGTGGGCATCAACGTTCTACAAATTCGTCTTTTTATATATGGGTTCATGGGGATGATTGCAGGGATCGCCGCTACTGTCCAAGCTTATGTGATTCAGAATATTTCCCCGAGCACCAATATCGGCCGCGAAATGGATGTGCTGGCCGCAGTTGTGCTGGGCGGCGCCAGTCTTTTAGGGGGCAAGGGTTCGGTTTTGGGAACTTTTTTCGGGGTGCTCATTATCGCTATCGTATCCAACGGATTGATTCTGATGCATATTTCATCTTATTGGCATACGCTTTTTATCGGGCTGATTATTATCGCCAGTGTGAGTATGACTGCTTATCAGCAGCGAATAAGCGAGGAAAGAGGTAGTGCGATCAATGTTCAATAAACAGGAACCGATGGGGAAATTAAACCTTTATTTCCGCAAAAATTCGGATATCGCCACTTTATCTTGCGTGTTGGCGGCAGTGGTTTTATTAATGATTTGGCTCAATCCGGGGCAATTCTTAAAAAGTGATAATTTCGAATCGATGGCTTTTCAATTACCGGAATTGGGTATTTTGGCCTTAGCCATGGCAGTTGCCATGTTAAGCGGGGGTATTAACCTTTCAATTGTGGCGTCCGCCAATTTTGTCGGTATTGTGATGGCCATCATGATGACAAAAATACACGGAATGGATCCGGGTTTGCTGATTCCTCTGGCAATTATTACCGGTCTAGCAGTATCGGCCGTCATCGGGATTTTAAACGGGGTCATCATTTCCATGCTGGATGTGTCTCCGATCTTGGCCACTTTGGGCTCTTCCATGGTGATCGACGGCGCTTCGCTGATTATTACCAAAGGTTATGTTATTTCCGGATATCCCGACACTTTTCTCAATATTGGCAACGGTTATTTGTTCGGTATTCCGTTCCCGTTGTTTATTTTAATCTTTTGCATTGTAGGAGTTTCAGTTCTCTTAACTAGGACTATATTCGGCCAGAGCATTTACTTGCTTGGTTCCAATACGACGGCGGCCAGGTTTTCCGGGATCAACATCAAGGCGGCTATTATTAAAACTTATGCCATTTCTGGTCTCTTATGCGGTATTGCTTCGATAATCATGATCTCCCGGTTTAACTCGGCAAGCCAGGGCTATTCGACTTCCTACTTGCTTATAACCGTCCTATTGGCAGTTTTGGGTGGGTTTAATCCGGACGGGGGATTTGGCAAGGTGTCCGGTTTGGTGCTGGCATTGATAATTCTTCAAATTATCTCTAGCGGGTTGAATATATTCGGATTGAGTTCATATTTAACACTGATTATTTGGGGAGCTATTTTGCTGTTGGTTATGGGAGTGCGGGCGATTGGTGTAAAATACGGGAAATAGCTATCAAACGTTAATCAATAAAGTCCGCTGATCAAGAAGCTGATTAATTTATCTTTAGAATCCGGACGATATTTCCTGGGAGGGGTAAGCATGGGAGAGGGAGTTTTTGTCGGTATCGACCTGGGCACTACCGGTTGTAAAATGATTCTTATTCATGAAGAAGGAACGCTTTTAGACTCCGCTTATATCGAATATCCAATTGTCAGCCTTCTACCCGGTTTCGCGGAGCAAGACCCTGATTTATGGTGGCGCGGGCTTTGTGAAATTTCTCAAACACTGATGGCTAAAAATGAATACCGGGTAAAAAATTTATTAGGAATCGGGATTTGCGGTCAAATGCATACCCAGGTATATCTGGATCGCAACAACCATATTCTCCGCAATGCGATTACCTGGATGGACCAGCGTAGCAAAGGACTGGTTGAAGAATTATCCAGAGATGCGCGGTTAAAACAGGAAGTTTTTCAACATACCGCCAATCATATTTCTACTACTTACACGGCGCCTAATATTCTTTGGGTCAAGCGGAATGAACCGGATATTTATCAAAAAACTGCCAAGGTATTGCTGGCTAAGGATTATATTAAATACCGGTTGACCGGGCAGATGGTGACTGATTATTCGGACGCGGTGGGAACGTTATTGTTTGATGCGGTTGGGAAGAAATGGTCACCGGAAATGTTTGATTTATTTGGCATTAGAAGTGAATTGATTCCTGAAGCCGTCTGTTCCTCACAAATTATTGGCCATATTAGCTCCGATGCTTTTTTAGAAACGGGGCTTCCCCAAGGTTTACCCGTGATCAACGGTTGCGCGGATCAGGCGGCTACTTCATTAGGCTCCGGAGTTTGCCGTAATGGCCAGGTTACGGCGATTGTCGGAACTGCCGGAGTCGTGTCCACCTGTTCGGATAAACCATTACCCGATATGCAAGGGCGCACTTCATGTTGGAATTATTGCCTAGATGACAAATGGGTTATATTGGGCGTCATGCAAACCGCAGCTGAATCTTTGCATTGGTTTAAAAACGCTTTTGAAAAAGATAAAGAAAGCAGCAGCGCGCTCTTTGAAATCTACAACCGTGAAGTGGCAAAAATCCCGGATGGTAGTGAAGGCTTAATCTTTCTTCCTTATCTGATGGGAGAAAGGACACCCCACTGGGATGCCGATGCTAGAGGGGTGTTTTACGGCATTTCGATCAATCATCACAAATATCACTTTATCCGGGCAGTGATGGAAGGAGTTGGGTTTGGATTAAAGGATAACCTGGAAAGTATTGAGTCTTTGGGGATTGCCGTCACTGAAATGAGATTGTTGGGAGGTGGTAGTAAAAATTTAATCTGGCGTGATATTATGGCAAAAATACTGCAAAAAAGGCTTATTACTATTAAAGTCCCGGAAAATGGGGCTTTGGGTTGTTCGATTCTTTGCGGAATGGCGCTGGGAATTTATTCCGATGTTGAATCTGCTATCAGCAAATTAGTTAAAGTGGACAGCGAAATGTATCATCGGGATGGATCCCCGGTCTATCAAAAAAATTATCAAATATACAAGGAATTATATTGTTGTTTAAAAGATTTATATAAAAAATCCACAGTATAAGTATTATAGTTATAAAATTATTAAAAATATTCAAACTATACAGGAGGACTTCATGAATATCAATAAACAAAATTTAATTAATGCCGGCAAGGAACTCTGTCAAAAGAATTTAACTATTGGCACTTGGGGTAATATCAGCTGCCGCGATCCTAAAACCGGTTATATTTATGTTACTCCCAGCGGAATGGACTACGCGATCATTCAAGAAGAAGATATCGTGGTGTTTGACAAGGACGGCAAAAAGGTGGAAGGTTTCCGGAATCCATCGATTGAATATCGGCTACATATCCTTATTTATCAGCATCGTCCCGATGTGAACGCCGTCATCCATACTCACCCCACTTATTCTACGGTTTTTGCGGTAATCGAGGAGAGTATTCCGCCGATTAATGAGGATTTTGTGCAGATCGTTGGCGCTTCTGTGGATTGTGCCGATTATGCCTTACCGGGAACCGAAGAACTGGCGATTAATGTGGTTAAAACGTTAAGGGAACGGAATGCGGTACTTTTGAAAAGTCATGGCACAGTATGTACAGGACCCGATCTTCCATTTGCTTTTAAAGTATGCGATGCGGTTGAAAAAACGGCTTATATCGGTATTTTAGGCAGGAGTATTGGCGGTAAACTCCGGATCATACCGGAGGCTGATATTTTGGCAATGCAGGAATTCGTCAGGACAAAGTATGGCCAGAGGTGATTATTTAACCATCCTGATGTGAAATTCATACTAGTATAGTGGCATATTGCTTTTCAACGGGATATTCATGATAGTGTTTTTTTGTATCAATGAATATCCCGCTTTTTATGTTTTCCGCCCATGACATCATAGACATCATTAATGGTCATAAATGCTTCCGGATCAATGTCATTGATAATCGACTTCAGCTTGACGATCTCTAGCCGGGTAACCACCGAATAGATTACATTTTTGGGATCACCGGTAAATCCTCCTTTGGCTTCCAGGAAGGTTACACCCCTGCCCAGGCGGGCGGTGATGACTTCGGCAATCTCTTCCCCTTTTTCCGAGACAATAAAAGCCGCCTTGGTTTCATCCAGACCGTCGATGGTGATGTCAATCATATGGTAGGCGATGAAATAAGCAATCAGTGAGTACATTGCCTTATTCCAGCCAAAGACAAAACCGGCGCCGGCCAAGATGAAAAGATTAAAGAACATCACGATTTCGCCTACCGAGAAACCGGTCTTTTTATTTAAAATGATTGAGATGATTTCGGTTCCATCCAGAGAACCGCCATATCGGATGATGAGACCGACCCCGATGCCCAGGATGATTCCGCCGAAAACCGTTGCCAGTAAAACATCTTCGGTTACAACGGGAATCGGATGGAAAATCGTAACCCAAAACGACAGGGAAGTCACAGAGAACAAGGTGGATATGACGAAAGTTTTGCCAATCTGTTTATACCCGAAAATAAGAAAGGGTATATTGAGCAAAAAGATAAAAACGCCTAGGGGAATTTTGGAGAGATAACTTGATATAATGGATATACCAACAATACCCCCGTCGATGATGTTGTTGGGGATTAAGAACTCCTCCAATCCGACTGCCGCCAAAATGGCTCCCAACTCAAGCAACAGATATTTTTTGAATATTTTCAGTATTGAAGCGCCTTTTTTCATGGGATAGTAGACTCCTTTAGTGAATTCCTTCCTAATATGTATCGGCTAATAAAATAGTGTGCTTTATAGAACGAAATAAAGTGGCGAGGGTTCCTGTACTTACAATTAACGCTAATATATACTAAAAACAGATTATTTATAGCCATTTACCTTATATCTTGACTGGAGTGCAAAAGTGTGGTATTTTTAATTAAAATACAAAATATCGTATATTGTTTAAGAGGATTGAATGAAGCAAGATTTTCTGACTAAAAACGGAATTGCAGCAGTATGGCTGGCCCGGGAGTTTTTATCCTTGAAGGCGGGCGATAAGATCGAAACCATCGGTGAGTATGCCGAAGTATTTGATCTGGGTCGGGGTACGATTCAAACCGCTTTAAAGTATTTAGAGGATAACGGGGCCATCCTTTTGGATGCCCGAGGCCATCTAGGAACCTATATCGTTAAATTAGATTACAAAATTCTCTGGAAATTAGGCGGTTACAGTATTATTTCCGGGGTAATGCCGTTGCCGTATTCCAGGCGTTATGAAGGATTGGCCACCGGGTTATACAAAGTATTTGAAACGGAGAATATTCCCTTTAACATGGCCTACCTTCAAGGAAGCGAACGCCGGATTGCAGCTTTGCAAAACGGGAAATATGACTTTGCCATTATGTCGATGCTGGCGGCCAATCATAACATCAAGGCCGGAAAAGATATTAAAGTAACCGTTGATTTCGGGCCAAATACCAATGTGAGTTCTCATTGTGTGATTTTCTCAGATCCCAGTCGCTTTCAGATTGAAGACGGAATGAAGGTCGCTTTGGATTCAACCTCAATTGATCATTGTCTTTTGACCAAACATGAATGTCAATCGAAAAAAGTGGAGTACGTGGGAACTGCATACAACCAAATCATTTTTAACTTAATCCATCAGAAGATCGATGCCGCAGTTTGGAATTTGGATGAGATTCAAGACCGTAACCTTAACCTGAAGTATTATCCTTTGCAAAACCAAACCGGGATACCCGATACCGATAATACTCGAGCCGTGTTGGTGGTTCCCAAAGATAAAGGAGCGATCCAAAAGATCATTCAGCGTTTTGTTGATTCCGAAAAAGTTTGTCAAATTCAACAGGCAGTATTAAAAAACGAGATTCTCCCAGAATACTAACACTAATGATAGCTAGATATTTATTTTATATAGTACAATATACTGTATAATGGGCATTGGAGGAGATTATGGAATTACGAAAGCGCATCCAACTATTGGTCGAAGGGAAGGTCATCTTTCCCGAGGTTGGAACGATGATCAATCGTTTGATCAGTTACTTTGAGTCCAAGCAGCCTAACTTAATCCGAGATGAGCAGTTCGAGATGTTTATTACCCATCTGGCTATGGCAGTGCAACGGCTTACCAATGGCGAAGAATTAAGTCGAACTATCGAAGATAGTATATTTGCCGAAGTCCAAGCCGCTGTTAGCTATGATTCTGCCGGTCAGATTTGTAGTGAGATGGAGCAAGAGCTTGGCTGCAACTTGCCGGAATGTGAAAAACGCTATATTTTGCTCCATTTATGTAATCTGATTCAAAAGGGAGAATGAGAAGGATGATTTGTCTAGTCGTCGGAGGAGTAGTTGAAAAACAAAAAATTGCCGCCAAAATTACTGAAATCGGAGGTGAGAATGTAAGTGTAGCTGTCAAGTCGGATATTGAAGCCGCGATGATGGTAAAAGCCGGGCAAGCCGAATATTATTTGGGAGCGTGTGCCACTGGTGGCGGCGGCGCATTAGCAATGGCTCTGGCTATTTTAACCCGCCAGAAATGTGCGACAGTATCGATGCCGGGTCGGTTGCCGCAAGCAAGTGAAATCAAGCAGTACCTCACTGAAGGAAAAGTGGCCTTTGGTTTCACAGGTGATCATGTAGATTTGGCAGTTCCGCTGATTATGAAGGCTATCTTGGAAAAAGAGCAAAAATAAGACGGAGGTGTAATGATGCTGAAGTATATTTTAATTTTCTTAACTGGGGCATGGGCGGCTATATTAGCCAACCGTGGGATTGCAATTTTTAATGATGCGGTCCGCCCTTTCTTTCCAGAATTTCGGGAAAACCGAATGAGCCGTTTGGAATTGGCTACTACTACTTTTGGGCTCAGTTTCGGTTTGGTTATTGGATTTGGGATTCCGTTTTCGATCATGTCGCCGATTATCCTCATTCATTCAATTTTTTTAGGCACTGATATTATAGGAACATTTTTCCCGGGTAAACCGATTAAAGAATGGTATAAAGACAAAGAGAGCGTAATTGGAGTTAGCCTAGCCGGATTAGTTGGTGGTATTTATAGTTTATTAATTTTAATCGGACTGGCTGGATTTGTTAAGTTAATTAAAATGTTGCCGGTCAATGTTTTTGATGCACTGGGCAGTTTGGGTGATCCGGTTATATTTGCGTTTGCTGCATTCCCGGCTTTGGCTGTTGCCTTTGAATATGGCTTTAAAAACGGGCTTATTTCATTCGCCATCATTGGTGTAGCCCGGGAGGTTGTGGCAAGGTTTTATCCTAGTTCAGCCGATGGGATTGCGTTACTTGTCGGTCTTATTGTCTTATTAATTTATGCCATGCGGACGAAATCGCAAAGCAGTGTCAGTACCATGTCGTTGTTTGGAGAAAGGGTTCAAAATATTAAGCGCTCCTTACCGTATATCGGGATTATGGGTGCCCTCTATGGGGTTGCTGTCAAAATAGGATTAATGATGGAAGGACCTCAATCTCTAATCGCTGCGTCAAAAGGCTTAAAAGCCGACGCGATTGGGATTACCATTTCCCGGGCTCTATCGTTTATCCCGCTAAAAGGAACTACTGCCCTGGCGAGCGGCACGTTCGTCACAGACGGCTTTGGTTTTGTCGCTACTGCCGGTTTGCTTTCGCCTAATATTATTATTGCCGCTGTTTTGGGAGCAATCGTCATTATGTTGGAGGCATCCAGCTTATTGCTGTTTGTCAAGGTTTTCGATCAGTATCCCGGAATCAGAAACGCTGCTGATAATATTCGGAATGCCATGTCAAAATTGTTGGAGATTGCCATCCTGGTCGGTTCGATGATGGCTGCCAATAAGATCGCTCCCGGCTTAGGATTTTTCGTAGTAGCCGGTTTGTACTTATTGAATGAAGTTGCCAAGAAACCTTTGGTCCGGGTAGCGGTAGGACCGATTGGAGCAATTATTGTCGGAGTTTTAGCCAATGTGTTGGCAGTGATTAAATAAATAGTCATCACTTATCGATGTAACAAGATACTCGCGTAAGTATCTTGTTACATCCTATCTTGCGCGGCTTTGGAGGAAAAACAATGCAGACCAATCCCATCACACAGCTCAATTTGGAGCAAGCGATTCAGCTACAGTTCAAATTGGTGGATACGATTCAGAGGGTTTTTCGGGGTAGAGAATTGATGGACGCCGGAGACTATGGGATTACTCCGGAATGGGGACGGCCCAGAGCTACAGCCAAAGTAGAACGGGTACTGGCTGATTTCTTTGGGGTAGAAGAAGCGGCCTTAGTAAGAGGAGCGGGAACCGGAGCAATGCGTTATGCTCTTAATTCACTGGTAACTCCGGGTGGTAAGCTGATGGTCCATGATGCTCCGGTATATTCAACCACTCAAAATATCATTGCGGAAAAAGGGATTCAATTGATTTCAGCCGATATGAACCGGCCTGAGAACTTATCCCAATCCATTACAACTGGAATTCAAGCGGCATTGATTCAGCATTCGCGGCAAAAAGCAAATGACCAGTATGCCATGGGCGTGGTAATTAATGCCATTAAAAGTATAAATAAGCTTTTACCGGTGATCACCGATGAAAATTATACGGTAATGAAGGTGCCGGCGATTGGGGCCCAATTAGGGGCTGATGTTTCAGTCTTTTCCCTCTTTAAACTTCTTGGCCCGGAAGGTATCGGGTGCGTGGTGGGCAAAGCGGAAATCATTCGGAAAATTCATCAAATGAATTATTCCGGCGGCAGTCAGGTACAGGGTCCTGAAGCGATGGAAGCCTTGCGTTCTTTAGTTTATACTCCCGTTGCACTAGCGCTTCAAGCCAGTCAAGTGGATGAAATCGTGCAGCGCTTAAATCGTCATGAAATTGACGGAGTAAAAGCCGCCTATATCGCCAATGCTCAATCCCGAGTGGTTTTAGTAGAGTTTGCAGTGCCGATTGCCATCAATGTTTTAAAGCGGGCTGAGGAGCTAGGAGCAGTGCCTTATCCGGTAGGTTCCGAGTCCCGTTATGAGATCGGCGCCATGTTTTATAGGGTATCGGGAACTTTCATCCGGGAGAACCCGGATTTGGAAAATTACATGATCCGGATCAATCCGATGCGCGCTGGCGCCGATACGGTGTTGCGAATTTTAGGAGAAGCCATGGATGTGGAACAAAGTAATATTTAATTTACACCACAGCGGTCACGGAGCACACAGAGAAACCAAAAACCAATACGCTTACAACACGGATTTTACTCTGTGTTCTCTATGGCAAAACGAATTGTAAATTCAGCTTGACTGAGGAGATGTAGATTTGAAATGTTTTTAGATATGACCATTCAGCGAAATCCCAACTTGATTACTGCAGCAGCTCATATGCACCGGCAAGGATTGATTGAGCCTAATTCATACGTGCTGGATGTGGAGGCGATTGCCCGAAACGCCCGGGTTATTAAGGAACAAGCCGACCGTTACGGTATTTGTTTATATTATATGACCAAACAATTTGGCCGTAATCCGGGAGTTGCAAAGCTCATTGAGGGGACGGACATCACTAAGGCCGTGGCAGTGGATGTTGAGGAAGCCAAAACGCTATATAAAAATGGTTTAACCATCGGTCATGTTGGCCATCTGGTTCAGGTACCGACAGGAGATTTGGCTGAGGTTTTAGCCATGGAGCCGGAAGTGATTACCTGTTTCTCTTTGGAAAAAGCAAAGCAATTGGCCGAGAAAGCCCAAGAAACCGGCAGAAACCAAGCTGTGCTATTAAAAGTGGTGGGTAAGGATGATTTTATTTATCCGGGTCAAACCGGTGGAATTAGGCTTGAGGACTTAAAAGTTGCCGCCCGGGAGATCATGAAATTTTCCACCATTCACATTGTCGGGGTAACTTCATTTCCTTGTCTGTTATTTGATGGAGCGAGTGGAGAATTTAAGCCGACTTTGAATATACAGACCTTGGCGGCGGCAAAACAAA
>DNPP01000046.1:3234-4167 GCA_003501365.1 Bacillota bacterium | reverse complement strand
CGCTATCAGGGACCGCCGGTCAGTTCGTTGCAAGGGCTGGCGCCGGAGCGGGTAATTTATATCGGTTCGTTCAGCAAGATACTCTTCCCTGCCCTGAGACTCGGTTATATGATTTTGCCCCCGGTTTTGGTTGAACCCTGTCGCGCCATAAAACACATCCAAGATAATCATGCGCCGATTTTAGCCCAATTGACCTTAGCCCGTTTCATTGAAGAAGGCTATTTGGAACGGCATATCGCCAAAATGAAGAAGATCTACCGCACTAAACGCGATCTATTGATAAATCAATTAAAAGCCGCCTTCCAAGACCAAATCAAGATCTCCATCTCCGGCGAATCCACCGGATTGCATTTGATTGCGGAATTTCCGGAAATCCTATTTGATAATGAAATGCAAGACAAAATAAAAAAAGCCGGGATCATTATTCACCCGGTAAGCGAACATACTTTGCAAGAAAACTGCCATCAAAGCAAAATTATCCTGGGCTACAGTCATTTGAGCCATCAAGAGATCGCCGCCGGAGTGGCGCGGTTAAAAGGTGCTTTAGAGCTTGTTATGTAAGGAGACTGGGGTAAGAATATAGGAGCTAGGAGCTAGGAAAAATTTAATGGTAGTCCAATAGAGCGTATCGTAATAAACGGCAATCAGAAATGGGGAAGATACGCTCTACTTAAGTAAAACGTTCACAATAATTAAGGGATTATTTAGAGAACATTTTACTATATAGGTTGAAATAAGTATGTTGAATGTTTAACTACAACTCACCCCCTGCGAACTTTTCTGCTTATTGTAACTCTTGAGCCATCCCCCTCTCTTTCGCGAAAGAGAGGGGGACCGAGGAGGTGAGTTGCCTTTAGACATCTTGATTTTGAAAGAAAAATTAATTCAATTATTTATTTCAACATATATAGAAGTCGACTAAAGCTAAAAGCC
>DNPP01000046.1:0-3203 GCA_003501365.1 Bacillota bacterium | reverse complement strand
CTGAATTCTGAATTCTGGCTCCTAATTTTTTAGCCCATCCCGTTTCACTCCTTAATCTCTACCGGTGAAACTACGCTCAAGGAATAATGCTCAAAATATTTGGCTGCCACTCTTTGGATATCCTGGGCGGTCACTTTTTCAATCAAATGAGGATAAGCTTCATCATAGAGATAACCCTAACCCCATCAGTTCGTAACTACCCAAAAACCGACCCTGGGCGGAGTTAGTTTCATGTTCCATCAAATAACTGCCTTTTAACGCTGTTTTGGCAACCTCCAGTTCCTTTTCAGGCACGGGCTCAGTGGTTAATCGGGCAAATTCCTTCAAGATTCCATCTTTGGCTGCGGGATAGTTAGCCGGCGCAGTTGCCATGAACGCATAAAAATAGGAAGGATAATTGGCGATATCATAACCGGTACTGACATTATAGGCCAAACCTTTTTTGTCTCTTAGTTCCACAAACAACCGGGAACCCATATCGCTGCCTAAAATGTAATTGATGACTCCCATCGCCGGATAGTCGGGATCTCCACTCTGCGGCGCCGGGTAACCCAAGATCAAAAATATCGCTTGGGAATCTCGGGTGGTGATCAGCTGTCGGTCACTTCCGCGGCTTGGCAAAGAGGAGGTCACCGGCAAAGGTTTTTCGCCTTGACTTCGTTTCCCCAATGATTGTTGTAATGCGGTTTCAATTTGCTGCGGGTCAACTTTTCCGACAACACTGATCACCATATTTGCCGGTGTATAAATGTGATGATACCAAGTCATGATGTCTTCCCTGGTGATGGTAGCCACATTCTTGGCAATGGCTTCCGATGGCATACCCAACTGCTGGTCACCATAAAAAAGTCCCAAAAAGTTTTGAAAAGCAGCCCCGGTTGGTTGGTCCTTAGCAGCCAATAATTGCTGAACCATTTGTTCTTTCTCTTTGGCAACTTCCTTTGCAGAGAAAGTAGGATGCAATAGAACATCCAGATATACTTTAAGACCGGTATCCAAACCATTCAAAGTTGTTTTTAAGGAAACGCTTCCGGAGCTAAAGCTGTCAATCCCGCTGTCAATCGAGGCACCCACCGACTCGGTCTGATACACAATATCTTGAGCGTTTCGGGTAGTAGTCCCTTTCAATAATACACGTTGCATCAGTTTGGAGATCCCCCGATTTTCTTTTGTTTCATAGAGGGCCCCCATCCGGGCAAAAGCATTGACTACAACCACTTCATTGGCTGGATTTGGTTTGATTAGTAATGTCAAACCGTTTGGAAATATCTTTTTAATTACCGCACTTGGAGTTTGCGGCGTTGAAGTGGAATCCGCCGCAACCGGTTGATAAAAATTAGCCAACAACCCCAAGCAGACTAACCCTACCAATATCCCATAGCGGGGCCCGCTCTTTGAAAACAACTTATTCATCGATGATTTCATTGGTTATTTACCTCCTGCGGTACAATCCGAGCAAGTACGTATGCTTTCGGATTCAGATAAGTCTTCGCTACCCGCTGAACATCTTTGGCGGTTACATTCTGCAAATTGGTCAAATATATAGCAGCATCCTCCAAATCGCCGTTGATTTGATATTCACCGATAATTGACGCAATGTTGGCATCGCTTTCCGTGGTATAGGCTATATCGCTTCTTAACATCGCCTTCGCCCTGATTAATTCGGCTGAAGTTACTCCCTGGTTGCTGATACGGGAAATCATCTTTTGAACTTCAGACTCTAAAGTGACGGTTTGGTCTTTTTTAAGCCGGGCATAGATGACAAACATCCCTAATTTCTCCATTGCGCTGTATCCGGCAGCAATTTCATTCACTAACTGCTTTTTCTCCAGTATCTCTTGATTCAACCGGGAACCGGCTCCACCGCCCATAATTACACCCAGTAATGATAATGCGGCCTCATCCCGGTGATTCATCCCCGGTCCCGGAAAACCAAAATAAAGGTAAGTTTGGTCGACCTGCATGGTTGCAGTAACTCGTTCAATTTTATCGAACGTAGGCACCTTAAACTCTAGCGCCGGTTTCTTAGTCGAGCCTTTGAAATCTTTGAATAAAAGCCGCGCTTGATCTATGATTTGTTCACTGTTCACATCCCCGACTACAACAGCTACGATATTATCGGGACGGTAATATCTCTGATAATAACTGACAAAAGTGTCGTGATTAATCTTGGCGAGCGTGTCGGAAGTACCCAGAACATCATTGGCGTATGGAGTACCCGTAAAGAGAGTCTGATAAACCATGAGGCCTAGTTTTCCCTGAGGGTTGTCCTCTTTGAGCCGTTTCTCTTCCAAGATCACCTGACGTTCCCGTTCGATCTCCTGCGGATCAAAAGAGGAATTCATAATGGCGTCGGCTTCTATATCAAGTGCCAAGTTCACTTTGTCGCTGGGCACCACTACATAATAATGGGTGGTGTCTAAAGAGGTCTCCGCATTTTGATATCCACCCACTGCCTTGATTGCTTGGGCAATTTCACCCACTTTCCGTTTGCCGGTTCCCTTAAACAGCATATGTTCGAAAAAATGAGAGATTCCGGCTATCTCCGGAGTTTCATTTTTAGCGCCGGTTCCCACCCAGATATCGACGGCCGCAATCGGAGCGGAGTGTACTTCTTTGACAATCAAAGTAAGCCCGCTATCCAACTTGATTTTGGTATAAGGATCAAATGGAGAAGCGGTTTTAGCCAACCCTGCCGGGGAATGGAACAACGCGGCGGTGAAACAAGTGATCAAAATTAGCCATGATATCGTACGAAAGGCCTTTTTATATTTGCTTACCATTTTGTGCCTCCTGTAAAGTCATTTGTTTTTAATCAAAGAAAATCCGCGTTTAATGCAAAAGCAGACGTTCCCAGACGGTTCCTCCTTTCTTTCTATTTTGATTACCACAATCCCTGCATTAAACCTCGATCCGGCAAGTACATTGCAATTTTTCTGAAAAGACGCAGAAAAATTGGCCGGATCGGGTTTTCAACAGAATCCGGCAAAATGTTAATTGATGCGCTTTTGAAAGTTATTTGCCGGATTCATGATAAATTTATTATCCAATCATTGGCGCTGTCTTTATTTTATTTTTGGGGGATTTCAAGAGAGCGGTCTAATCAATAATCACTTTTTTATCCTTGCCTTTCGAATGAAATTATGCTATTTTAATTGTAAATTACAGCACAAACCGGTAAAGCAAAGGAGCACTTCAATGAT
>DNPP01000309.1:12913-14805 GCA_003501365.1 Bacillota bacterium | reverse complement strand
TTCTGGATAGCTTCGACAAATTGAGAAAATTGTCCTGGAAATCCTGTATCCACTAAAACAACTTCATTATCATCCCAGACAAGCACGGGATAAATGATAGCCGGGCCTAGAGTCAGATTTGCTTCTATCGCCAACATTTCAATGCCATCGGTAATTTTCATCTGTTATTCTCCTCAATTGCATTTTATAACGAGCAACCCATTTTCTTCGCCTTTTTTAACACTTTTGGGGAAATTTCACTTTGTAACGCCGTACCGCCATAATTTATAATTCCAGCTATCCGGTAAGCGCCGCCTTGTAATACCTTTTGAATGGACTTGACGGCGCCTTTGCCGTTAAATGGCCAAGGAGCGGCTGCAGTTGCGACAATGACGGCTTTCTTGCCTTTTTGACGCGGCTTAGAAAATCTGCCCTGCGAAAAATCTTCAAAGGTAGTGACGTTACGTTCAAACAAATTCTTTAAAATACCCGTCATACTCCCCCAATAAGTTGGAGTGCCGATAATTAACACATCGGCTGCACTGATTTTTCTTCCTAAAATTTGAGCATCATCCTCTGATAAGGCACATTCTTTATTCGGCCTACAACGTAAGCATCCCATACACGGCTTGATGGCAAGATCGACAACATCACTCCAGTCAATCGAATACTCTTTACCAATACCTGCTTCGATTTGTTTTAAAATCTTTACCGTATTCCCGTTTTTGCGCGGTGAACCGTTTAAGATCAAAATATTCATTGAAAAGCCTCCCTTTGTTTATTAATCAATTCATTTTGATTTATACATTTAATTAATTTAGAACTGAATATTCATTACTAATTTAAGATAAAATTTTTTAGGGATGATACTTATGATAGGCCCCATGTGTGGCCATGGTGATATCAAAAAATAATTTTTCAAAATGTTGTTTTTCCATACCAAAGTAGTTCACCCACGATTCGTAAAAACACAAAAATGAAAATTGAGGGATAATGTTAGTAAAAAATTCGGCTACCAAACGTTCATCGCGGTCATACCGTTCTAAAGTACCGGTGATTGCAAATTTTGCCTCTATTTCTATAAGTGCCTCTGCAACTTTATAGATGATAGGTTTTTGGTTTAATTTTTTCAAGGAGTCCATGAAAATAATCCGGACCAGATCAGCATTTTTTACAAAAAAATCGTGGTAATATTGCTTCCGTTCAGACATTTTTTCTGTTTTGGTTTGATGGGTATCATTTTCGGCAATACGAAGTAGCCCTGTATACTCGTCGATAAAGCCTCGGATAAGGACCTCCAGCATCTCATCTTTACTTTTGAAATGATAATAAATTAACGACTTCGGCACATTCGCTTCCTGAGCGATCTCTTCAATTCGTGAACCTTCAAAACTTTTTGCGGCAAATATTTTTGTCGCCGCCTGCAAAATGCGGTTTTTGGCATCAGGAATATTTTTACGCGGCATATTCTCACCTAAATTTTATACAAAATAGCATTTAAAATAGATAATAATTGATGCAAATTTGTCTTTTACTCCAAGCTGAATGCAGCTTGTTATTAGTACTGAATCTTCAGTACTATTTTAATGTAAATACTTATATTTGTCAATGAAATCTTAACTCCCCATTTAGGTGTAAAGATTCTAGACAAATACTAGGCTATATGAGTTGAAATAAATAATTTGACGTGAAATTCTTAAATGAGTGAAAAAAAATTAAGGTCAATCCAAGACAACTTTTGGTCTAGACCTCTCTCGCTCTCCCCCTAAAGTGGGAGAGTAACCGAATACCTTCAGGCCTAAATGCTTTTGGCGACATCGGCCAGGGTTACCCTTCCACTTGAATCAACAAATTTGTTCTGCTTCACAAGGGGAAGGGCAAGGGTTAGGTCAAATAGACATTCACTTTTCAGC
>DNPP01000309.1:7091-12645 GCA_003501365.1 Bacillota bacterium | reverse complement strand
ATAATCTCTGATATCACTAAAATTTATTTCAACATATATATCAATAAAAAATCCTTTACTGATTTAGTTTTTCCGGTTTAAACCCCGGAGCCATATAACGGTTATAGTTTTTAGTAAAGTTCATTTGGAAAAATTTTTGAAAAGGTGAAATCTGCTCCAATAGGAAAAGGATACGGTCAAGCAGAACAAACTGAAGCCACAATGCAGCCATAAGTGCTATTGCAAATCCAAGGATCCATCCCGCAATCCGGAAAACTCCAGGTACCATGACAGACATGAATCCCGCCGCCGGAAAACAGGCGCCGATACCGGCAATCAAAAGTAAAGAGTGAATAATTAATTTAGGCATTGAAACTTGGATCGCCTTCTGAGGACAAATATTGATACAGCGAGCGCAGTCTTCACAATTAAACCGCCAGTGAGGCTTTTTCCTTATTAATCCTGACATGTTGATGGTACATACCGGGCACGATTTAATGCAGACTCCACAATGGTTGCAATTGGAGTCGACAATATATGCCTTTCCTAAAAACCTCCTGCCGAAAAGGGCAAAAAAGAACGCGATAATCCGAGTGAGTAAATGTCCGGACGCAAAACTCGGATGTTGTTTTGCTTCTCCTTTGATAAAACTGTTGCTGAAATCAAGTGCTGTTTGGTCTCCGGCCGCTAAGGCTTCCTTAGCTTCATCCGCTGGAACTGGATTGGTCATTTGCGACCAGTTGTTGGGATAACATGCTCCGCCACTAAGAAATACATCAAATTGCCGATTTTTAAGAATTTTTTGGGCATCCACCAAAGCCTGCCCCGGATCACCGGCATACACTGCAAACAAGGCAGCTTTCGCCCCTCTTCCCGCTGCCAATCGCCGCAGATACTTTTTGACCAAAACAGGCGCAGACCAGCTCAGAATGGAAAAAGCAAAAATATGGAGAGCGGAATTATCCATAGTGACCAAGCGATCTTTACCGATCACGAGCTTATGAACATCAAAATTATTCTGCTTCAGATTTTCAGAAATCACGTCCACTGCCCGCTTGGTATTTCCAGTTCCACTAAAATAATGGATATAAACCTTCGTCATAATAAAATCACTCCTCAAAAACTAATATTTCCGAATAAAACATACGTCCCATCTTCTGATTTGTATAACAATCACTTCATTTTTGGCAACATTTAATATGAATAGCACTCTCATTTTAATTCTACTTTGTTAGAAAACAAACAACTCTTGCATAGCCAATTTACAATTATTAGCCATTTTTAATTCTGTTAATCCGGAAAATCCCGTTAATCCCGTTCCCGTTATCTTTCTTTTAGACTTAAGCATCAGGCCTAAAGCAAGCAACTAATACTGGATTTACCGGATTTAATGGATTTACGGGATTTTATTTTAAAAAACCAAAATACTGGCTTTTATCTGGATTAAGACAAAGTAAAATTAATCTCTTTTGCGGATTCCATTAAATTCTAAGATCAAATTATTGCTCCAATCGATAATGAATTGATAATAACTAATCCCATACAATAATGTCGAGAATTGACACATATCGGCTTTTTCTTTTATTCTTGGCTGGGATTTCCTTAGTTGATCCAATGATAGCTTCACTTCTTTGATAAAAGCTTGTAACTTTTCGATTGCCTTTTCTTTTGGCAATAATCCCAAGAAAAAAACTTTCACCAGGTGATCCAATTTTGTCTGAGCAAATTTGATCGGTTCTTCCAGCCAGTTCATAAAATCCGACTTTCCATTTTCACTGATGATATATATTTTCTTATACTTGCCGGCATTCACCACCTCACGGGAATGGATAAACCCTCTTGCCTCCAGTCGCTTTAAAGCCGGGTAGATGCTACCGAAGCTGGCATCAAAGAAATTGGCTGTGCTCTTGGCCATATATTGCTTCAAATCATACCCGCTCATTTCACCGTGCATCAAAAATCCTAAAATAATGTATTCTAGCATTCGCCATCCCCGTTGACCACAACTTGTATTTTGTATATCGATTCGATATATATCTTTTATATATATTATAGGCAAACCTATATTCTTTGTCAACACATTTTTCATCCGGGTTTCCCTTTAACCCAATCTCCAGTGAAAGCACATAATGAACAATATATTCCCGATGATAAAATAACTAAGATAACCCGGTTTACTTATTATCTTTTATGATCCATAAACCGATATTTACTTCATAGAATAATTTTTATGCTGTGTTTTTAAGCGAGGAATCCCACATGATCGGAGGCAAAACTTTTATGCCCGTATTTAAAATAACCATCTTTTTTATTATCTTACTATTTACAATGACGTTACCTGCATATGCCGGTGTTTCTACAGGTTTGGAATGGCAATATCGGGCTGATGGGGATGGTTCGATGAATGCCGTCAACCTGGATCTGGATGTTACCAAACAATGGTCTATCAAAGGAAATTATAATCATGATGATGATTTTCTGACTGCCGATTTCATTTATTCGAAAAATGCCGGCTCAAGAGTTGAAAAATATCTGGGTTTCGGGGTACGGGATGTATTGCAAAAATCCGCTGAGCAACGTTCAGTAGGAGAAAAAATAGAAGTCTTGGCTGGATTGGCGTTAAATTTGGGCTTCAATCCGCGAAGCGGTGTTTTTCTGACCATTGAGGCAAAAGCCGTTCCGGATACCCTGTTTCATGATGCAAACCCGGATTTTTTAAAACCAACGGTCAGTATATCGTTAAATTATCGAATCCCCAGTTATCCAACTCCTAAACGGAAGACCCAAGCTATAACTCCTGCAAATATCAGTACTAGTGATTTTCAATTATTGGCGCGGCTAATAACTGCCGAAGCAGGTGATGAACCGCTTGAGGGACAGGTGGCCGTTGCGGCGGTAGTTTTAAATCGTGTCAATGATTCCGGTTTTCCCAACACCATCCAGGGAGTCATTTATCAGGATGGTCAATTCAAATGCCTTCCGAAACTATCAAGCATTATCCCGACTGAATCCAGTTTCCAGGCGGCAACCGCTGCTCTCAATGGTCAAGACCCTTCCCATGATGCATTATACTACTATAATCCCAAGCTTTCCTCCCCGGAGGGACTGGCGTTTTTTAATTCCGGAAAATTAAGAACCACCGTAAAAATCGGGAATCATATCTTTATGACGGATCGCAATGCACACAATGCACGCAATGCACCATAAATATGCCATTCGCTTGCGCAAATAATTACTTGATCGCCCCCGTCAGTTGCGGAGCAAGGAAGCGTTGCCCGACCAAGAATAAAATAAGCAACGGTAAAGTGGTAATAAAGGCCCCCATAATCACCAAATTATAAATGGGAAACCCCTGCAACGAACGAATCGTAGTGATGCCAAGGATTAACGGGAACTGTTCACTGCTGTTTAATAACACCAGGGGTAGAAAATAATTGTTCCAGACACCAACAAATGAAAGCAAAAGCAAGGTCGTAAAACCGGATAGAATATTGGGAAGCCCCACCCGGAAAAAAGTGGTTGCATCCCCCGCGCCATCGATCATTGCGGCATCAAATAACTCTTGGGGGATCTGATTAAAATACACGATCATCAGATAAACTCCGAAGATGTTCACAATGGAGGGGATAATAATACACCAACGCGTATCAAGCAAGCCGATATTTTTGAAAATAATAAACAAAGGCAAAACCGTGGCAAAGGCCGGCACCATTGAAAAACCCAAAATAAGAATATAGAGCAGCTTTCGACCGATAAAAGCGTATCTTCGAAAGGCGTATCCGGCCAAGGCCGCAAAAAATGTTCCCAATAAAGCGCCCATCGTTGCAAACAAAAAGGAATTTCCCAGCCATCTGAGAAAAATCGCATGATTGAACCCAAAAACGCCAATCAGATTATCAATCATATGACTCGGTACCCCGGGTAAAAAAGTCCCTTCATATAATTGGCTAATATCTTTGGTGATACTAATGACCACCCAATAAAACGGAAAAAGAAAAAAGACGGAGCACAAAATGGCTGCCATCTGAAAACCCGTATTATGAATCTTTCTCATAAACATCACCTTTTCAATTATTCTCCGAAAGTACACCCATTGATGGGTGAACTCACTCATGGCTTTGCAATACTTTAGCCGACATTTTCATAAAAGCAAACGAGAATATAAAGATAATTGCGGCCAAGATTAAAGCCATGGCGATGGAATAAGTAAACGCTCCATAGTTAAATGCTTGGTGATACACATACATGGCCGGAGTGTAGTTGGGAGGTAAGGTCATTAAACTGAAATTCCCCACTCCACCCAACATCCAAGTCTCGTTAAAAATCTGCAGAGCCCCAATGGCATTGAAAATGAATAATATCAATACCGTATTTTTCAGCAAGGGTACTTTAATATAAAAGGCCGCCTGAAAATAATTAGCTCCATCGATCGAAGCTTGCTCGGTATATTCCTTGGGAATCGAAAGTAAAGCGGCATAAATAATCAGTGACGTATATCCGGTCCATTCCCAAAGGATAATGATCAACAATATCCAGGGCAAACAAGATAAGGTAATCAATTGCACTTGGCCGAATCCTAAAAATTTCAATAAGGGTATGAACGGCGACATGGTTTTGGAGAAGATATACGACCAGATAATACTGGCGATAACCGCGGGTATGGCATAGGGTAAATAAAATATCAGCCGATATACCTCTGAATGCTTGATTCTTTCGTACAGCAGCCCGATAAAAATGGCCAGGATTAACATGGCCGGGATCTGCACCAGTAAAAGAAAAACTGGTATTCCAAATCCCTGCCAAAACTTTTCATCCGTCAAGATGGAACTATAATTACTTAATCCAACAAACCACATTCTGGCTCCTCTTTGGCCGAACAGCGAAAGATAACCGGCATATCCCACCGGATAAACCACAACGAAGATAAAGAATAATAAAAACGGAGCCAGAAATAAATACGCCTTCATCGATACGTGCATTGATCGTAAAAAGTTTGTCAATTTCCCTGCTCGTGAAGGGAACTGAATCATCTTTCCGGTTGCCATTTTCTTGATCACCTTGCCCCTATTTGGTGGAGGCTGCCGCAAAATGAGTCTTGAAATCAATACGATATTTCCTAGATTGAACCGATAAATATGTAAGTTTTGTGCATATCGCTATCGATAAATTCTCTTTTGCAGGCAGCCCCTTCATACTTGGGATTTTAATAACTTTCTATGCTCCTCGAACTCTTTAGCGCCTTTCTATTTAGGGTAATTTACCGACGGTAAGGTTTTTATACCCTTGTTTTTGCATGAATTCCGTCACCGTGGGTTCCCAATTCTTCGGTACATCCTTGAAAGCCATCTTCCCGTCGGCCACCTTCTGGAATTCCGCCTGCATACTTGATTGGACGTAATCCATAACCGGCAGGCATACAAAAGAAGACTTAACCAGTTCATCCCCTTTTAAAATGACCGGAGTGATTTTTTGGCCGCCAAAGTAATCATGCCCTATGTCCGTATATTGGGGTGCCACTTCCTGACTGAAGACTTTGGATACCAGCACCGGCAATTGGCTTTTATCATGAAGATTA
>DNPP01000309.1:0-6704 GCA_003501365.1 Bacillota bacterium | reverse complement strand
CCATTGAGGCGGCAGCGCGACCCGCCACAAACCCTTGGTCTTTGGACTGTTTAACTGCAGCCACTCAGGATACCATGCTCCGCAAAGAACAGTCGCCGTTTCTCCATCATTTAACCCCTTATACCAATCAGCCGACCACCACATATCAAGTTTGACAGCTTTTTTCTCTAAAAGATCGCTCCAATAGTTGAATACTTTTGCTGAAGTCGGGTTGGTAATATCGAGATACCATTGTTTATTGGAGTAATCAAACATCCGACCACCGGCCTGCCAAACCATTCCCATCGGCCACAATACCCAGTTCATCGGAATCGTCGTAAATGCGATATTGGGATTGGCATTGTGAAGTTTTACAGCTTGCTCGGCAAACTCATCCCAGGTTGTCGGTACCTTTAACCCGTATTTATCAAAAATATCCTTCCGGTAGACCATGGTGATTGCTCCACTGTCTTGAGGAGTGCCGTAGATCTTACCATCCAAGGAAGTCCACTTCAAAGAGGCCTCTGGAAAGAAAGATTTGTACAGAGATTCAGGAACCCATTTGTTAATCGGTTGAAACGAACCCAAATCCATAAACTGCGGTGCAAAGGTATATTCGCTCATAATAACATCGGGTAACCCTTTGCCGGCAGTGGTGGCCGTAATCACTTTTTGATAATGAACATCCAGATTATCCCATTTAACCTTTATCGTAGGATATACTTTTTGAAATTCGTCAATCGAATAATTTTCATTACTGGTCCAGGCCCACATGGTTATGGTAACTGGTTTGCCTTTATATGCCGGATAATTGGGGAATGCAGCCAATACCGTAATAATACCAATAATCATCATTATTGCCAACGTCATCACAACCGCCCATAAAAAACGGCGTTTTGCTCCAAACGATTTCATGGGATATCCTCCTTTTAATATTGTGGTTTTTCAGATTTCAAGCTTGAATAAAACAGTAGAAGTGAAATATACAACTATCGTGTACTTTTTGAGCCTATCCCCCCTTCATTTTTTTGGCTGCCGGTAATCCTTTTTCGGTTTCATGATAAGTATTAAACAAAAAAATTTTCCAAAATCCTCTTTTAAAGGAAAAATCTTTTCAGAATACCAATCTTTAACTCAATCCTCGCCAAAATACTTTCGAATAAACCCCGATTGACACACAAAAAAACCGCCTTTCCGGCGGTTTGGACAGGGACAAACAACATTATCCCACTTCGTACGATCCACTATAATTGATAAAGTTCACTATATTTGCTGTGCAAGTATTTCAGATAAGATTCGAGTTCCAAAGGGCGGCCCGTAGCCCCGGTAATAATCTCTGCGGCCCTATATTCCCGCCCATATTTGTAGATATGCTCCCGTAGCCAATTGTGCAAATGATCGAAAGTACCGGCGGCAATCTCCGACGGGATACTCGGATATGCCCGGATAGCAGCGTCAAAAAATTGGGCGCTTAAAATATTTCCTAACGTATAGCTTTGAAAATAACCGCCAATGGTACCGCTGTACCAATGCATATCCTGCAATACACCTACACTGTCATCGGTAGGAATAACTCCCAAGTCTTTAAAATACCTGTTATTCCAGGCCTCAGGCAAATCTTTAACCGGCAACTTGCCCTCCAGCATCTCCAGCTCCAGGTCGAAACGGATCATTACATGTAAGTTATAAGTAACCTCATCGGCATCGGTGCGAATCAGGGAACGTTCCACTTTATTAATGGCCCGGTAAAAATCTTCGCTCTGGACATCCCGAAGCTGGCTGGGGAAGATGGCCTGAAGTTGCGGGTAAAAATACTGCCAAAAAGTACGGCTGCGGCCCACCAAATTCTCCCATAAACGCGACTGGCTCTCATGGACGGACATGGAAGTACCGCTGGCGAGCGGTAAACCGTCGAAATCCGGATTGATCCCTTGTTCATAAAGGGCATGGCCGCTCTCATGAATCGTGCTGAAAAGAGCTTCCGCCAAAAAATTAGTTTTAACCCGGGTGGTAATCCGGACATCACCAATCGAAAAGCTGGTAGTAAAGGGATGCGGACTTTTATCTTGGCGACCGCGGTTAAAATCGTACCCCATTTTTCGGGCTACTTCTAGACCGAATTTCAATTGCTCTTCTTCGGGGAACTCCCGCCGCAGGCAGGAATCATCCGGCGCTGCTTGTGAGGTGATCTTCTGGATCAGTGGAGTCAATTCGGTCCGCAGTTTTTGAAACAGCGGCCGGATCACCGCAACGGTCATCCCCTCATCCAAATCGTCAATTAAAGGATCCGCAATATGTTGGTATCCGGGGTAAAAATTTGCCAATTGTCTGCTCAAGTCCAGCGTTTTCTCAAGCAGCGGCGCTACCAGTTTGAAATTCTTTTCCGCCCTGGCTTTGGTCCAAGCTGAGTAAGTTTTGGAAGTATGTTCTGAAAGCTCCGCCGTAAAAACCGGCGGTACCTTGACTGCTTTTTGATAATCGTGAGTTGTGACTCGAATCAAAGCGACATCGGGCGAATCCGGAGCAAGTTCCGGCACAACCGGCTGAAGCTCATCCAATAGCTTGCCTATCTCCGGGTCGGTAAACTTCTCATGGGAAAGCCGCTCCAGTGTTGCAATCTGGCGGCCCCTGGCCTCAGCTCCGCCGGGTGGCATGAAAGTCATTTGATCCCAAGATAACACAGCGTTGGCTTCATTTAAATCATTGACTTCAGCTAAACGAGTTTTCAATTCCTGAAGTTTAGGGTGCATTTGCATTGCAGTTTCTCCTTTCGTAAATAAACCCCACTATCCTATGTATGCAAGGTATGCAAGACCGGTTAAATTTGGGGCGGCGACTTAAAATTAAATAACAACTCATTTCGATATTTGCCGGCTTCCATTAAGATATCCATCTTTCGTAAACAGTAGGTTATTTTACGCGCCTGATCAATAGTACAGCCCCGGCCAGCCGCCAAGTCTTTATTGGAAAAAGGATATGGAAGCTCCGAGGGCAAAAATCCCAGGAAATCCTCTTTAGTGAAAAGTGCAATTCGTTCGAAAACCGATAATAGCCTCCGGTCTTTGATGCTTACACCCTTCCTGCGCCAACTTCCTTGCCCGTCTTCACACCAGATGTGTTCTTCGCTAGTTAAAACCACTTCAATGCTGAAATTAGGATCAACGATCAGATCGGGGATCCGGATCAATTCTCTGAATAAATCATTGACTGTACCGGTCTTTGGCGACCGGCGACGGCTTTTAACCTCACCTTCGGCTGTGATGCGAAGGATCCATTTTTCGCGGGGGATCGGGTAGACCAGCCTTATCCGATACTCCGGGAGCAATCGTAAAAGTTTTCGACGAATCTTGGTGAAATTGCCGGTTTGGATTTCGATCAGTAATGGTTTATCGCTATCTTGACCGGAGCGAACGATATCGATAAAATAGCCTGCCACATTAACCTCAAATTGATCCCCCGGAAGTGCATACCATTCCTTCATTGCCGCATGGAGTGACTTCTCTTTACTAAGACCGATCCGAAAGGGTTCTTTGGTTTCGCAGCAATCATCAATTTTAGGCATCAAATATTCTGCTCCATTTAATGGATACAAGCACTATTCTTTTTCTCGTTTCATAAGTAAAACCCTTTTTTGGTCATTGGTATTTGTTACTATTGCCAATTCTTACTTTCAGAGTGTGGATCTCAAAGGGCCCAAATTGAAGGTCGATCCCGGAAGCGGAACCAGAGCGCCCGGAGCCCAAATTAAAGTGTTGATGTTGATAAGGTTCTTCCATAAGGTCAACAAGCTCAACAGAGCTGAATGGTAAATGAATATCAATTTTTGCTCCGGTGGAACATCCGGCGGACTCATAGAGCCGGATAATGAGTGCCGCTGCCGGATCCGACTTACCCTCGGCTTTTTTAACAGTCTCAATGACAATATTCTCCGGCTGGACTGTAATCAGGGAAAACTCCCGGGCTATGCTTCCCGTATTTTGTGACGGCGGCAATTGCAACCGAAATAAGGGATAATTTAATTCATACCCCCGTCGCAATACTCGGCCTTCCAGATGATTACCGCTGTGGGGGTAAAGCGCATAAGTAAATTCATGAATACCCCTATCCGCTTCAGGGTCGGGATATGTCGGACTCCGTAATAAATTAAGGTCCAAGATGTTTTCATAAACTCGATGCCCGTATTTACAATCGTTTAATAATGCCGCACCATACCCGGAGTTCGAAAGATCAATCCATTTATGAGCACAGATTTCATATTTGGCCATCTCCCAGGTAGTATTACGGTGGTTTGGCCGCCGTAAACAGCCAAATTGGATTTCCGCCAAGGCTTCACCATCACGAATAGTAAGTGGAAATGCCACCCGTAGCATTTTATTGCGTTCTTGCCAATTGACTTTGGTAATAAAATCCACTCGCCGGCTACCGTGACATAAAACGATTTCTTGTTCCAACACTGAATTACCGTAATCATAACGGTGTTTAACCGAAGCCACGGGACCATCGACATGATAGGAAACATCCGTTAAATGAAAATATTCGGGTTGGCGGTCGAGATAGCCAATCGGGATATCCCAGGCATCTCCCTCATCTTGATAAACGGCCAACCGGTTGCCGTTTTCCCCGCCGGCAAGCACTTCGTAATGATGCAACTTATCAAAGATCCTGGTAATTCCGCCATCTTTTGCCCATTCTATCCTTAATTGGTCATTCTCCAGCCAGCCCGAATTAGCGCTCATCCCCGAAGGTGGCGTTATGGGTATATTTAAATCGATTACCCGGAAACCCATGGCCGGTACTTGGACCCGATACCAACAAACACCAAATTTTAACCATTCCTCCCGCTGCCAGGAGTTGCTATTGACGATCAATAACCGGTTTTGGGGTCCGCCAACGCCAATCTCTCCGGCTAGAGTTCTCAAAATCCGCTCCTTATGTTCATTAACTAAATTCAATAAGTTTTCATAGCGGGCCAATGACTCATCATAAACACGATGGATGGCGGAACCAGGCAGGATATCATGAAACTGGTAAAGCAGTATTTCTTTCCAAATTAGTTCAATTTCATCAGCCGGGTAAACCGCTCCCGTCAAGGCCAAAGCAAGCGCGGCGAAAAATTCCAGGTCATGGAGGGCGATTTCCATTTTTCGATTATAGCGTTTATTACGGGCCTGAGAGGTATAAGTTCCCTGATGCCGTTCCAGATATAAATCGCCTTGCCAGTGCTGATATTGCGAACTATGGGGGGCCAATAATTGCCTAAAAAATTCTTCCGCCGTTCGCTGCCGCACCGGTGGCAAATCAGCGGTCTTTCTTTCCCTTTCCAACATTTCAAGATGTTCTTCGCCGGGTCCACCTCCGCCATCGCCAATTCCAAAGAGCATCAGGCATTGATCCGAGACCCCTTTATCAAGATAATTGCCCTCCGCTTTCACAATAGCCCGGGGCGCCGCAGAACTATTATAGGTACCCTCCGGAGGCATATGGACCAAAACGGAACTTTCATCAAGCCCTTGCCAAATGAAGGTATGATGCGGAAATTGATCGTAAAGATTCCAGGAGAGTTTGGTAGTGCAAAAATACTCCACTCCGGCCTTTTTTAAGAGTTGCGGTAGCGCGGCAGTATAACCAAAGCTATCGGGCAACCAGGCAATTTTCATTGTTTGAGCAAATTCCTTCTGAAAAAAACTTTTTCCATATAATAACTGACGCACCAAGGATTCTCCGCCGGGGAGATTGGTATCAGCCTCTACCCACAATGCGCCGAGGGGTTCCCATCGTCCTTCAGCGACTTTTGATTTAACCTTCTGATACAACTCGGGATAATAAATTTTCATCCATTGATAAAGCTGAGCTTGACTGGCGCCAAAGATATATTCGGGGTAGTGTTCCATCATCATCAAGGCAGTAGCAAAAGTGCGGACGCCTTTGCGGACGGTTTCCCGCAGCGGCCATAACCAAGCCAAATCAATATGAGAATGCCCCAAGGCACTAATAAACAAAGAAGGATCCCCGGATTTTTTGGCCAATTCCGGAATTATTACCCGCTGCGCAGCGCCCATCTCCTCCATAGTATAGCGAGTAAGGGACATGGCTGCCTCATATAGATTAAATAAGATTCGATCATGCCTGGCATGGCTTTCCGGCAGGTTTTGCATCAACTCCAATAAAAATTTCATATCGTAGAATAATTTTTTAGCCTGATTATTACAAATAGCGATATCGGCAGCCTGGACTCTGCCGTTATCCCGGTATTTCCCAAACAGATCATTGCTGCCGCCATCAGCCCAAAGACTAATTGTTTCCCCGTCTTTAGCAATTTCCCGATAAAAAACCACTCGTTTCCCCGGCTCTCCCAATGAATGATCAAACTCAGAGGAAATATTGGTCAATCCCTGTGACGGAGTGCCCATCTTATCGACTACGCAGGCTTCCCCACCGATATCAATTAATAATACCACTTTTTTCCCGGCTGCCTCCGGCGGTATCTTCCCTTCAAAATGAAACCAGGCACAATCCCAAAGCTCACCCCATTTGTCCCCGACTCGTAATGTAATTTTAGCGCCCTTCATCCGGGCACTATACGGTACCGGTTCTGAAGTGACCCAGGCGGTTATCCCCAATTCACCAACTATAGTATAGATAGCCTGTTTTACTTTGGAAATTGCCAGACTAATCTGCGCTTGCATTTGAGTTTTTGCATACGGCATGTCAATATACGCTTCCTC
>DNPP01000129.1 GCA_003501365.1 Bacillota bacterium | reverse complement strand
TCCAAAATCAAAATCCTACTTAGAAAATACTTATAACCCAGATTCTAAATCGAACAGCCAGCCTGGCAAATTTTCATGCGCGCAATTGCGCGACTTCGTATGCCCAGGCAAAGCCAGGGTGGATGACTACCGAGAAAATACTTTCAGCCCGAATTCTAGGTTGAACAGCCACCCTGGCGGATTTTCGCAATTTCCATGCCTTCGGGCAAAGCCAGGGTGGATGGCTTCTTAACAGATTTTTTCCGAAACTTCCAAAAAAAAATCAACATAGCTTGAGGTTTGTGGGAGACTCTATCATCAGGAGGAGGTGAAAAGAATGGGTAGTGGTCAACGCAGTAATAATATCCTTGTTAAACAAGCTTCCGCTGCTTTGGATAAGTTCAAGTATGAGATTGCCAATGAACTAAATGTCGATACTTCGAAAGTCCAAGGCGGTTACTGGGGTTATATGATCACCCGGGACACCGGAGCCATCGGAGGAAACATGGTGCGCCGGATGATTGAAGCCGCCGAAAAGTCTTTGGCCGAACAAACCGTTGCTGATGTTAAAGCAGGTTTCCAAGCCGGTCTTAGTACTCAAGGCGCCAACCAATTGAATCAATACAATCAACAGCAACAGTCCCAGTTTAAATTTAACACCGGTTATAGCAGTTAATTAGCAACATCCATTTACTTAGGCTGAGCAGAAACTTCGTTCTCCGGACCGTATTTCCGTGGAATCTTAGTTCCTGCTCAGTTATTATTTCCTTTTTTTAACACTTCAATTCATTAACTTGGCAATTATCTCCGGCTCAGTATAACCCGCTTTTTTTAGAGGCCTTACTATATCCCGGGTTAGATCAGGCACATATGTCTTAAGAGCTTTAAAACATCCTTCAAAACGGTAATCCCCCATTGAAGCCGGGACCAGCAACGACTCTCCTCTGGTTACCGAGGTTCGACCACCTTGAAAATCGAGCCGGGCTTCGCCTTCCGTTAGTAAATAGATATAAAACTTACTACCATCTGCATTCTCCACTATTGAGCCATGCACATCCAATAATTCTACTGAAAAATACTTATTGGCTATTAGATATTTTTTACTCCCCTCCCGATTGATCGTGACCGTCAATCCGGTCATTTTTTCCGGACGGCCCGAGTGAGCAAAATCGATGACCTCTTTTGCTTTCTCGACATGGAGTGGTCTGGATTGTCTGTTCTTGTCAACTCGGTTATAATCGAAAACCCGGTAGGTAGTATCCGAATTCTGTTGGATCTCAGCCAACACAATGCCTTCACCAATTGCGTGAATAAGTCCGGCCGGAATATTAAGGGTATCTCCCGCAAACACCTCAACTGACTTTAAATAGTCACCTATATGATTATCTTTAACCGCTTGGGAAAAAATCTCCAAATTAGTCCCCGGTAACACATCATAAATTAATTTTGCCCCTGGTTTTGCTGAAAGAATATGCCACATTTCGTTTTTTCCAAGCTCGCCGTGTTCATGGGTAAGTGCATAGCTATCATCGGGATGCACTTGGACCGAAAGTTTATCATTGGCATCAATTAATTTGATTAATAAAGGAAACGTAGCGACATCTTTTTCCGGTAAAGCAGTCCCGACTAACTGCCGCCCAAACTTCCCAATCAACTCCGGCAGGGACTGCCCGGTAAATTCACCGTTACTAACAATACTTATGCCATTGGGATGGCAAGATATCTCCCAACTCTCGGCAACATTTCCCGGCGGGAGCTTTTTCCCAAATTGCTCCAAATTACGTCCACCCCAAATATAATCTTTAAAAACCGGTTGAAATTTTAACGGATAAAGCATTGAGAGAACTCCTTTGGCTTGTATTTATACATTCTTTAATATTAAGATAAACTACTAAAAATAGCAATATTTGATTTAGCTTTATGTTTTTTATAAAATGCGCAGGAATTGTCGAATTGCCCCTTGAATTTTTAAGAAATTAATATATAAAGCAGGTGCAACTGTGTTTTCCCAGACATTATTTTTAGGCTTAGCTGGCTTTATTGCTGCTTTTGTAGATTCCATAGCAGGTGGTGGTGGTATTGTTAGTTTACCGGCTTTTTTGGCGGCCGGAGTTCCACCCCATTTTGCATTGGGTACCAATAAATTTGCCTCTACTGCCGCCTCATTAGTCAGTTCACTAACGTATACCCGCTCCGAAAAGGTAGATTTCCAGTTATTAAAATACCTGATCCCTTTCACTCTGATCGGTGCCATCTGCGGGGCCCGTATTGTTTTAAAAATCGATCAGCGTTTTCTCTATATCATGGTATTGGTTTTGGTCTTGGGAGTCGGTATTTATAGCCTGTTTTCAAAGAAATTCGGTGAAACTGAGCTTCTTCCCGAGATCAATCGGAGTAATATCATTTCCGGTATTCTATTGGCTTTCAGTTTAGGCTTCTATGATGGATTCTTCGGGCCCGGGACCGGTTCGTTTTTAATGTTCGGATTGATGGCCCTTTATCATTTCGATTTTATTCATGCCAGTGCTAATGCCAGGGTCTTGAACTTCGTCAGCAATATTTCCGCTTTGGCTATTTTTGTCATCCACCGCCAGGTCAATTATACTATTGGTCTCCCAGTACTACTGGCCATGATCTGTGGCGCCGGCTTGGGTTCTAAAATGGCTTTGAATAAAGGCGTGAAGCTTGTAAAACCTATTTTTATCCTTATGTCGCTGGCAGTTGCCATTAAAATGCTTTTTAGCCTAATAAAATAAAAGGAAGAGCTGTTGCAAGGAAATTTAAATCAATGTGATATACAATACATTACTCCGATGGATACTGCAAATACTTATCTATTGTATATCTCTATCGATACTTTTCTTTTGCGGCAGCCCCAATAAACCAAATGTCACAATCAAACCAACTACACTATAACGTGCCACCATCCTGGGCTGGACGGACTTTAGATTCTCTACTCAAAAACGAATTTCATCTCTCCCGCAGCCGGATCAGAGCCCTCAAAAAAACAGCCGGGATCATGATCGACTCCAGACCGGCCTGGGTTTCAGAACGTCTTAAAGGCGGCGAGAGGGTAACCATCGAGATCGCTCCGGCAGAGCAAACAATTCTCCCGGAAGCCTTACCTTTAAATATTATTTATGAAGATGCCGACCTGATTGTGATCAACAAGGCGGCCGGGATGATCGTTCATCCAGTGGGGGTTTACAAGAACGGTACCTTAGCCAATGCCTTAGTGTACCATTGGCAGATGAGTCAACAATCAGCCTCTTTTCATCCGGTCCATCGCTTAGACCGGCTCACCTCCGGTCTGATGCTGGTTGCCAAAAACCCCTGGGCCCACCAACAATTGTCGCGGCAGATTGAAGCCGGCAGTTTCCACCGTTTATATCTCGCTATTTGCCAAGGAAATATACGTCGAAGCAGCGCCAAAATAATCGCTCCCTTACGGCACGCCGACACGGGGTTCAAATGGGAGATCGCTGATGAAGGTAATCCCGCCATCACCCGTTATCGGGTGCTTAATAATTACCCCGGCGCAGCTTTGTTAGCTCTAAAATTATTTACCGGTAAGACCCATCAAATCCGGGTTCATATGGCATCCTTAGGCAATCCGCTTTGGGGCGACCCGATTTACGGCATACCGGACCCACTCTTTCCACGCCCGGCTTTGCATGCCGTTCAATTGGCCTTTA
>DNPP01000489.1:11376-26726 GCA_003501365.1 Bacillota bacterium | reverse complement strand
AATATTTGTCCATCGCTTCTAGCCAGTAAAAACTCCCCCAAGCGGGGATTGGCTGATTCAAAGAGGACGTTATTCAATACATTGGAACGGAATGCGCAGTAAATGACCATCCCATCATTTTGATAATTGGCGATAGTTGGGGTAATCCAAACGGAAAGAACATATCGGGGACTATTGCTTAATAGGACCCAGTTTAGAGAACCGGTGAGAATTGCTTTGTTCCTGGTATGGAGCGCTCCAATAAATCCGGAATCTTTCCGTACCAAAGATTCTTCCACTGCTAGTGGTGTTTTGTAAAAGTAACTCCCGGAATTCTTAAAAAAGAAGATGATCGACTCGACATCATTGGTATAATTAAATAGATAATCCAGTTTGGAATCGATTTGATTGGCCAACAAAAATTTACGGTTGGGATCCTTTTCATGGTCCCACTGGTTTGCCAAACTAAGGATTTGATCATCGTTGGCAATCGTCGCCGCCAAAAGGGAAGCCCGTTTCCCTTCATCGGCGAGTCCGAAAGATATCTGATCCATGGCCTGTAATATTTGATCAGAAGCGTTATTTTGTAATGTATGAATATAAAAGTTATTAAAGACAATGTTGATAACCAAAACCGGCAAAACAATAATGAATATAAAACCCTTTAAATAATGGCCGGCAATACTTTTTGAAGAAATCATGGCATCCTCTTTTCCATTCAAAAATTAAATCCCATGTAATTTCCGGAATTGCCCCGGGCTTATTCCTTCAATTTGTTTAAATACGGCACAAAAATAACTTACATTATCAAATCCCACCATTTCGGCGATGGTCTTAATCTCTAATTCCCGCCTCTCAAACATCAAATCCTTGCTTTTATTAATACGGACATGATTTAAGTGCTCAAACGGTCTACTTTTAGCGATATTTTTAAACAATAAACATAAATGCTGAGGTGTAACATGAACGGTATTCGCCAAGTCTTCCAAAGTAATCACCCGAAAATAATTCGCTTCAATGTAATCAAATACCGGCTGCAGTCTTAAATGTTGTTGCAAGATTGAGTCATCAATATTGCGGGAAGCATACTTGAATAAATCTAATAACAAATTGTAAACTATACCCGAACATTCAAACCCCTTAAAATGGTCATTCGATTGGGCCACCTTAAGTGCGCGCCGCATCTTAGATAATACAATCTCCCCATTGATAGTATAAAAGACTTCCGAACGCTTAAAGCCTAGACCATTAACCAAATCTTCAACCATATAACCATGAAATCCTATCCAATCTACCTCCCAAGGTTCTTTTGTTTCATAATACTCATGGGCAACATTGGGATATAGAAGCATACCCTGTTGTGGCCGGATCGGGTAATTATGCCCCCCAACTGTTAATTCCCCTTCCCCATTATGACATTGAATCCACTGAAAACTCGGATAGCCTTCTGGGCGTTTCACATGCTCCTGCCGGTAATGGCAACCAACTCCTGTTAAATAAAGCGGCAGCTTCTTTTCAGTTTCAGTAACAATCGTAAAAATCATATTACTCATAGAAGTCATACTCCTTAGTACTTTGATACCTTTCATAATGAGTGGTTTAAAACTTTTTTCCATGTATACCTATAGTTGTATTTTATTGACTACCCAACTGATGGTCTCAACTCCGACTTTTATCCGGTTGTAATTGAGTTTACACGAATCCTAAATTCACTTGGTGTTAACCCCTCACATTTTTTAAAAAATCTTGAGAAATAATGGGTATCGTCAAAACCTACCGAGTAAGATATCTCCATCACGGACATATTTGAATTAGCCAAGTAATTTTTGGCATGACTCAGACGGACGGCGGATAAATAGTGGGAGGGCGACATTCCGGTTTCCGTTTTAAACTTCGTAGAAAAATGAGGCCGGCTTAAACAGCAATCCTTCGCAATTTGATGAATCGTTATACAATGTGGATAATTGGCTTCAATATAATGGATTGCTTTTTGAATGGTTTTGGAATAACCACCTTCACTCTCCCCGGCTACCGGATTGGATGGACCCTCATGTAAAAGGATCCCGAATATTTTATACAAGCTTCCGCAAGCCTTGAAAAAATCATAAGACACCGGTTCAGTATATTTACTGACAATATTCCTTATTTCAATTGCAATTTCGTTATTTTGTAAGCCGTATATTACAGGCAGATCCGGATTGATGCCTAATTCTTGAAGGACGTTTTGAACTGCAGGACCATTAAAGCCAATCCACCATTGCTCCATAAGATCTTCTCCATCGGTTTCATATGAATGAATAACCCCAGGGAAAAGGAAAAATATGCTACCTTCACAGATATCATATTCTTTTTGATTACACCTGAATACTCCCTTCCCGGATGAAACATAGAGCAGATAATAGTCATCCAGGATCCTTGGTTTGCATTCATATTCGGGAGTAGCTTTTAAAAATCCAGTCCACTTTGGATAAAGCCCAACCAATGAATTATATGATACTTGTTTAATTACGTTGGAAACGTATTTACTAAACATCCAGTCCTCTTGAATCCCAAAATTTATACTTTGATTTTATTAAAAAATCGAACAAAAATCTACCCATTTATTCCTTTTATCTATTTCATTGAAGATTCTTTAAGGTAAAATAAATTTATCCGGTATTATTGAGGAGGAAAGATGTTATGACGAATAGAGAAAATGTATTACAGGCATTACGAAGAGAGCATCCCGAATGGGTACCCTTTGAATTCTGTGCCTGCCCATCGATAGTTAAAAAATTGAAAACAGTGATTGGTACTTCAAATTACCAGGATTATTACAACTTCCCAATCCGTTATATCGAACTAAATCCCACCCAAAAGAAACCCGACTTTTCCAAGTTCTATCACCATGTGCCTTTCGATATTAATCCGTTGAACTGGGCACCGGAATGGGGAGTCATGGCAAAATCCGGTTCAATCGAACATTTCCAGGAAATGCTTCACCCAATGGCGGATTTTCAGTCGGTCACCGAAATTGAAGAATATCCCTTCCCAGATTTCAATGCGGCATATCGGTGGGATGGGGTTGCCGATAAAGTCAAAGGGCTTGTGAACAAGGATTTAATCGCTGTTGCGCCTATGCAAATGACCCTATTCGAAACTGCTTGGTATTTAAGAGGAATGGATACCTTTATGGTGGATATGATGACGAATCCTGATTTTGCTGTAAATTTGTTAGATAAGATAGCCGAAATCAGAATCGGTATGGCTGAAAAATATGCAACCGCCGGTTTTGATATTCTGCAGTTAGGTGACGATATTGCCACTCAACTTAATATGATGATCAGTCCCGAACTCTGGAGAACATTAATAAAACCAAGACTTGCCCAGGTCGTTGCAGCCGCTAAAAATACGAAACCTGACATTCTGGTGTTTTATCACGGAGATGGAAATATGCAGAAGGTTATCCCGGAAATTATTGAAATCGGAATCGATATTCTCAATCCCATCCAGCCGGAATGTATGGATCCCTTTGAAATGAAAAGACTTTATGGAAACAAGCTTTCATTTTGGGGAGGGCTTGGAACTCAAACCACCCTGCCTTTTGGGACTCCGGATGAAGTTAGGCAAACTTGTAAACGGCTTATCCAGGAAGTAGGCAAGGGTGGAGGATACTTTTTATCACCCACCCATGTCGTTGAACCGGAAGTGCCTTTAGAAAATTTACTGGCATTTATTGAAGCCGCAAAGGAGTATGGCGACATCCGTTGGGACAGAGGAAATAATTCATGGTAAATGGTGGCTTTCTTAATATTTTGGTATTTACCTTCATATCATTGGATTGAATGGTTGTTTGTATCGGTTATATAATATGAATATACTTAAAATGTCTCAAATGCTAACCAGCAAAACTGCAACATTCCAGCGGAGATCTTATCTGGGAATATTTTGGTTCAATGGAATCGTCTCCGGGGTTTTAATGGGACTTTTCGGAATCGGCGCGTTGCTAGCCGCAGGCATTGACCGGTATGCCGAAAACCGCAGCGACTACCGGGGTAATTTATGTTTCGTTTTTATCGTTGATAATGTTTTTCGTTGTATTGGTTATGGGTGGCGCGGGATTCTATCCTGGCAAATTATAAGGTTTTCGTTATTGCTGTTTCCCGCGGCTATTCTCGGCATGTGGTTAAGCACCAAGATTGATATGCGTCTCAGTGAAGAGCAGATCCGAAAAGCCATTTTAGTCTTGTTGGTCACCAGCGGAGTATTTCTAATCATAAATAATGCACATATATAAAAACAAGCAATACTTCAATTTTTAAATGATTCAATCTTGCATTATGGGAATATTCAAGGCTTTGGCCCTGTTTTTAAGAATCGTTAAATGAAATTATATATTCTCTGTGTCTCTGTGGCTGAATTTCATTGATCACGGAGGCACTAAGAAGATAATTCTCAAATTTTTCAAGGGAGGATTCCGATGATTAGTTCCAAATTGCCCAAAATTCTTTACGGCGGTGATTACAACCCCGAACAGTGGCCGGAGAATCTATGGCTGGAAGACATGAAACTCATGAAACAGGCCGGAGTCAATCTGGTTAGTATCGGCATCTTCAGTTGGGCTTTATTGCAACCCAATGAAGAAACCTATAATTTTGAATGGCTGGATCGCTTGCTCAATTTGTTAGCGGAAAATCACATTTACGCCGACTTGGCTACCGCAACCGCGGCCCAACCGGCCTGGTTATCACAATACTCGGATGTCTTACCGGTTGATGTAAAAGTAAATAAAATCAGTTACGGCTCTCGCCAGTCATATTGCCCCAACAGCCCTACTTACAGACGTTTAGGGCAACAATTAGTCCGGAGTCTGGCCGAGCGTTATAAAAATCATTCAGCGCTGGCCATGTGGCATATCAATAATGAATATGCCTGCCATATTCAAAGCTGTTACTGTGAAAACTGCGCCCAAGCATTCCGAAGTTGGCTGCAGAAAAAATATGAAACCGTTGAAAAGGTAAATGAAGCCTGGGGCACTAACTTTTGGAGCCAACATTATTATGATTGGTCGGAGATCATCCCGCCCAGAGCCACCTCCACTTTCCCAAACCCCAGCCAAGTTCTGGATTATAGACGGTTTATGTCGGATAGTCTGCTCGATTGTTACCTGGGTGAGTACGGCATCCTGAAGTCAATCACCCCGGATATTCCGGTCACCACTAATTTCATGGGCGACTTTAAACCGCTGAATTATTTTGAGTGGGCCAAACATATAGATGTAGTCTCCTGGGACAGTTATCCCAATCCGGAACCCAATTACCATCCCAGTTGGGCTGCTTTTAACCACGATTTAATGCGCGGTTTAAAAAAAGGTCAACCTTTCATTCTGATGGAACAGGCCACCAACAATGTCAACTGGCGGCCGACCAACACCAACAAGCGTCCCGGAGTAATGCCTCTCTGGAGTTATCAGGCCATGGCTCATGGGGCTGATGGGATCATGTTCTTCCAATGGCGGCAATCTCTTAAAGGCGCTGAAAAGTTCCATAGCGCCATGATAACTCACACCGGAGATGATCAGTCCCGGGTTTACCGGGAAGTCTCTAAATTAGGCGCTGAATTAGGCAGTTTAAATGAGATCATCGATTCTAGGGTCCCATCGGAAGTTGCCATTCTGTTTGACTATGAAAACTGGTGGGCGGTCGAATACGACCAGAGACCCAGCGAAAATCTGAAATATTTAGAGCAGATCCGGAATTTTTATAATCCGCTTTTCGCTCTGAACATTCCCGTAGATATCCTCCCGGTTGATGCCGATTTAACCCGGTATAAACTAGTCATCGCGCCATTGCTTTATATGGTAAAACCAGGAGTCAAAGAAAATCTTGAAAATTATGTGGCAAACGGCGGCACGTTTATAACTACTTTCTTTAGTGGTATTGTCGATGAAACCGATGGCGTTTTTCCGGGTGGATATCCGGGGCCTTTGGCAGCATTGTTGGGAATCAGCATCGAGGAATTCGATGCTCTGGAACCTCATCTGGAGAACAATATTGAACTAATCGAAAAAATTGAAGAGGCTGAAAGTCAGTATCGCTGCGAATTATGGTGCGATGTTGTAAAGCTTCACGGTGCAAAGGGCTTGGCAAATTTCACCCAGGATTATTATGCAGGATATCCGGCGCTGACTGAAAATCATTTTGGTAAAGGAAAGGCTTATTATCTGGCCACTCAACCGGATCAGTCTTTCTTTAAGAAATTCATCAAACACCTCTGTCAGTTAAACCAAATCAAGACTCCGCTTGAAGCCCCCGCCGGGGTAGAGGTATTAGCTCGAAATCAATGTGAACAAGCATTCTTATTTGTGCTCAATCATAACCAATATCCCGTCTCGGTTGCATTACCTGTTTCTTTGCAGTACCAAAACCTTATCTCAAAAAAGACCATTACTGGCCAGTTGACTCTTGAAGCAAAAGAAGCGGCGATTTTATGCAACTCCTAATGATAACACTGCTTGAAAATCGTTTGAAATATTTATGTTCTGTCTAAAGTTAGCGTTACAGAATGGAGTTAAAAATACCATGAAAAACAATCAAAAAATATTGGTTACGATTGGCACTTTCGCCGCTTTCTTTTTGTTCGGGACACTGGATAACCTGAAGGGCCCCGCTATTCCCTTCATCATCAAGGAACTGGGCATCAATTATTCTTTGATGGGCAATGTTTTGGGCCTGCAATATATCGGATTTTTTATCGCCACCCTCATTGCCGGTGTCGCCATCTTTAAGTTCGGTTTAAAAGCTATTCTATTAGCGGCTTTTGCGTTATCGTTTTCAGGCATTGGCTTAACTGCGGGTTTACCGGTTTACGGAGTGTTGCTATTAGCGTTTTTATTATTAGGTTTAGGCCTCGGCATGCTTGAAATTGCCGGCAATAGTGCCATCGTATTGCTCCACAATAAAAAAAAGGGGATGTTTTTAAACTTGCTTGGTTCGTTTCATGGAGTGGGGTCCATGCTGGTACCGATATACGCGGGCGCATTGCTCTCAGCCAATATTTCCTGGCGGATCGTATTTTCCTTGTGTCTAATCCCAATCATTATGATAATCCTTTATTTGACATTGATTCGATTTCCCAAACAGGAGAAAACCAAAGCAGACCCTATTTTTACGTTGGCGAAATCCGCTTTCTATCCCGAAATGTGCTGGTACTATGTGGCTATCGGTTGTTATGTCGCGGCTGAAATCGGGCTGGCCTCTTGGATTGTTGAATATCTATATAAAATTAAAGGCCAACCATTGTTTTATAGCTCTATTTCATTATCGATTTATTTCGGCTTAATAACCGGCGGCAGAATATTGGGCAGTGTCATCGTGGATAAAATCGGACATTTACCGATTTTATTCTGGGCAGCGTCTGGGGCCATCCTCAGTCTGGCATTGGGAATTTACGGGCCAAGTCAATTAGGCTTTTTTCTACCGGTTACCGGTTTCTTTTTCTCGATCATATTTCCAACCATTACTGCTTCATTTACCAATATTCAAAAACCGAACATTGAAAAATACTTGGGATTCCTATTTACCTTTGCCGGAATCGGCGGCATGATCGGACCTTGGCTGATCGGGGTTTTGGGGGATCTCCTCCGGTTATCAAATAGTATTTCGATGTTAATCGTCTATTCCTTATTGATGATGATTGCCTTGCTCATCTTACAATTTGAAAAAAATAGCTCAGCAAAGGAATAAAATCAGAGTTTATTATTGTTACCAAATATAAACCTCGCTATAAGGCCACATCAATACTGAGTGAAAAACGCCATTTCCCGTGGATTGAGTGTTCTCAATAAAAGCATAGCCACGAAAAACCCTAGGTTAAACCTTACGACAGCCCTAAAAACATTTATAAAATCAAATGATACTCATGAGTGACTTTTCCAGCCTCCGGCACTATATCTCAAGAAATGTAAAGTTACTGAAGGTACCACCGTCAGTTAGGGTAACTGATTGCGCATTGCATCGGGTCGAAGACCAAATCGTCAGCATCAGCCAATCAACTTGGAGCAGCGGCTCCGGGTTCTTTCGTCTCGATTTTTCAAGGAGCCGCCACAGAATTCTATTTCTGAGACAGCCCCTTTTTCTTTTTGGCTTTAAACACACTTTAACGCATTTTCGAGACTTTCTATCAACAATTGGGGTTCTTCCAACCCAATATGCACACGAACTAACGAAACCAGTTCCTCCGACGCATCCGGGTGAGATGCTGCATAGGGGAAAACCAAACTTTCGTAGCCGCCCCAACTAACTGCCTTTCTAAAAAATTGTAATTTATTGGTGAACTCGGCAATCTTACTCGCGTCGCGGGTCCTTATTTTAAATGAAAACAATCCCGCTCCTCCGCGCATCTGTGCTTTTGCCAGCTCATACTGGGGATTCTTTACATAAAAGGGATACAGAATCTCTTCTATTTTAGGATGTCCGGACAAGTAATTCACAATTTGTTGCGTATTCTCATAATGTGCTTTCATCCGGATCTGCAAGGTCCGGATGCCCCTTAGCAATAGCCAAGCCATGAAAGGATCGGGGACCGTGCCAATATTTTGAAATTCTGTCCGAAAGATATGGTTGATATCGTCAGCTTTACCCGCAATTACCCCGGCGACTAGGTCGCTATGACCCCCAAAATACTTGGTGGCGGAATGAACGACGATATCGATTCCGTAATCCAACGGGTTCTGGAAAATGGGGGTAGCCCAGGTGTTATCAATAATTGTCTTAATTCCCCGTTCCTTGGCTAAAGCAGCCACGGCTTTCAGGTCCTGCAGTTCAAAACGGAATGTGGTGGGACTCTCCAAATAAATAATTTTAGTATTGGGCCGGATTGCTGCGGCAAACTCCGCCAGATCGGTACCACTAACGTATGTGTATTCTACTCCAAAACGGGTGAGATACTTCTCCAAAAGAGTCTTGGCCCAGCTATAAGCATCCTTCACCGCCACAACATGATCCCCGGCCTTTAAAAACGCCAGGACGCTGGCAGAGATGGCAGCCACTCCGGAGCTGACCAGTTTGGCCTGCTCGCCATGTTCCAAAGCCGCAATTTTCGTCTCAAACAGGTTAACAGTGGGGTTATTTCCCCGAGTATAGAGGTAATGATGGGCTTCATCCCCCATGGCCTCCTGAAAATCTTCAAACGTAGGAAATGAAAAAATCGAAGTCTGAAATATGGGCGGACTGACCGCCCCAAAAGGAAAATTATCCTCACCCAAGTGATGAAGGATTTCCGTGACATTTTTCTTCTCACTCATCTTGAATGCTCCTTTGAAATCTTTTCATTGAAGTCCTATACTAAATTTTAATATCAGGGCCAGGCCTCGTTTTGAAAACAACAGAAGCTAAGCCTGATCATTCTTTAACGGCGCCCTCGGTGAGTCCAATCACAATGTATTTCTGAGCCACCGCAAAGACAATCAAGGTCGGCAGCAAAGATACCACGATTCCCGCACTAAGAACACCCCAGCTTACTCCGGCTTTGGAGATAAACGAATTTAACGCCACCGGAACCGTCAAGTTCTGATCCGAACTCATCAGCATCACAGCTAAAAAAAGCTCATTCCAGATATTGACGAAGGCGAAACTGAAAATAGCCGCCAAGCCCGGTAAAACTAACGGAACAATAATCTGAAACAACGCCTGGATCCGATTACAACCGTCGATCTGAGCGGCTTCTTCCATAGAAACAGGTACCATAGCAAAAAAGCTGCTACCCATAATGGTCGAAAAGGCAACCATCATCCCGGTATAAATTACAAACAACGATAAAAGGTTATCACTCAACCCTAACTGAGCCAGAAAGGTATAGAGCGGAGTCATAATCATATAGGCAGGTATAATCTGAGTAAAATACATAGCTAGTAAAAACAGCAGCCGGATCTGTTTGGCCCGAAACCGGGAAAGTGCATAACCGCTTAACATTGAAATCAGTAAAGCACCCAGCGACGCCAATAGCGAAACCATCACACTGTTTCGAAAGTAAACATGGAAATTACTAATCTTAAAGAGATAGGCATAGTTTTCGAAGGTCAGAACCTGCGGCCAATACCGAATGGGATAGGTATAAATCTCTCGCCCGCCCTTTAAAGATGTCGCAATGATCCAATATAAAGGTAACAAGGCTGCTGCCAGATAAAGAGCTAATAAGAATATCCGCATCCCTGTAAAGACTGCCTTTTTACGACGGGCCGCAGAACGGGCAGCACGCTCAGGTTCTAAAACCAAGCTAGTATAGGTAGTCTTGCTCATGCCGCGCCCTCCTCTTTAGCTCCCGAAACTTTTAAATAAAACATGGCGAAAAAGAATAAAATCATCATAATCATGACGCCGACAGCCGATCCTTGACCATAATCATAAAACTTCATTAATTTATTGATCATTTGAGTGGCCAAAATATTGGTTGCATTGCTCGGCCCACCGCTGGTCATGGCATAAATGATTTCAGGGAAATTCATAATCCAGATGGTTCGAAGTAAAACCGTACTGACAATGGTGGCTTTAATATAAGGTAATATCACAAAGAAAAGTCGTTTGACGGAATTGGCCCCGTCGATTTCTGCAGCTTCAAGCAATTCCTTAGGGATCGATTGTAACCCTGCCAATAACATAATGGCAAAAAACGGTATACCATACCATATATTTACGATAATCACCGACATCATCGCAAATTTGGGGTCTGAAAGAAAACCGATATTCTGATGAATGAGATGAAACTTCATTAAAAGGTCATTCACCAGTCCAAACTGGCCATTAAACATCCAGGCCCAAATTAGACCGATAGCAAAACCCGAAAGCGCCCAAGGGTAAAATACCAGACTAGAATAGATGCCTCTGCCACGAAATGATTCTCTTAGTAGTAAGGCCAATATGAGTCCCAAAACAAACTGAAAAAACAATGAAACATAAATCCAGATTAATGTATTGAAGATAATTTGCCAAAAATTAAAATTAGTATCGGTCACGATCGCCTTAAAATTCTCTAAGCCGTTAAAATGAACCATGGAAAGGTCATTATTCAGGTTATAATTTTGAAAGGCAATCACGACCCCCTTAACTACCGGAAAAAAAATGACGAGTCCTAATAATAGAAAAGCGGGTATCATAAGGACGATTAGGAAACCGGTATTTTTATGTCGCATCGGGGCACCTCCAAACTATGGTAGAACAATCTACGGAGCTAATTCGATAACCGTAAAACTTTGTTTAATGTCAAATATTATAAAAGTAATTGCAACAGGCAGTTCGATTAAAGGAGGAGGCACATCATTCAATGAACGAATGAGTGCCTCAGATTGTTTAGATTATTAACTCTTTACTTGCTCCAATATTCCTTCCACTTTGTCAGGACGGTTTCAAGCTTGGTTTGTCCAAGTAAAATACTCTGCATATCCGCTTCATGGATTGAACCCCAACCCGGCCATTTGGCGGAAGATTGCGGGAACGGTCTGAATATATATTTGCTGGTAGTTGTCATCTCTTTTAGGAAAGCAGCATAGTGTTTCCCCTGAAAATATTTATTGGTAGTAAATGCCGTACTTTGTACCGGAAGCGCGCCATAATGCTCACAAAAATAGCCATTTTTCTCAGCGGAGCTCATCCACTGAATAAAATCCCACGCTTGACTCTGGGTCTTGGAGTAGCTGGGAATACCCAACCCGGTGAAACCATAATCAAGATAAGCGATACCGGTAGGACCGACTGGAACTGGGACCACAATATACTTATTCGGATCTAGCATTTTATCGATCAGCGGAATAGCATCGGGATCCTGGATTAAAAAGGGAGTGGTTCCAGAGACAAAACCATTGATCTGTTCGTTGAATCCCCAGTTAATTCCATCTTTGGGTGCACCTTTCTGGAACAGCTCAATATATGCTTTCATCCCTTGGATGTAGCGCGAATCGGTAAAATAATTTTTGGTCTCGGAATAAAGCAAAGCATCTTTCTTAATATCATCGATACCGGCGGAAGCAAAGAAATCCGCAAATTTCATCTCGCTGGATTTGCCGCGCCAGGCAAAACCGTATTGGTTCTTCGATGGATCAGTGATTTTTTCACAGGTTTTAATCAAGTCGGCGATAGTCGCTGGTACTGTAGTAACTCCATTCTTCTCTAAAACATCTGTCCGGATGAATAGTGCTTTAACAAAAATACATTGAGGAACAATATAAAGCGTATTATTAACGGTCTTGGCAGCCATCATTGCCACTGGAGTCAAGGTCTTGGACTCTTTCCAACTGCGATAAAATTTGCCCAGATTGGCTAGCTTTTTATTGTTGACGAATTGTTTAATAGTGTTATCGCGGACTTCAATAATATCCAATGGTTGATTGGAATTCAACATTAAAGTCGCTTTCTGATCGGCTTGCTCATAGGGAGGGGAGATCAGATTAATTTTAATCCCCGGGTGGCCCGACTCATACTCGGCAATCATATCTTTGATCATGACAGTCCGTTCAGGGCTGGTCATAACTTCGAGAAAATTTAGAGTCTTGGTTTCCGCTAAAACCGGTAAACCTAATACAGCGACTATCAAAAGGGCAATCAAAAATAGTCTTTTCATGTGAAATGCACTCCTTTTCTAATTATTAGCCTCGATTATACAATGCAAAACCCAAAAATGCGCTCAGCTCCCACCTCCCTTTCACCCTCTATTTTGTTTCCGGCAAGATTCACAGCCTAACTCCGATAAGCTTATGAATGAATTCACCCGGATGATTCCTCTTTAAAACGCATGTTGCCTTACCGCCAACAGCCTTCTTGGTTAAATTTGCTTTAACAGATAATAATAATGAAAATGCTATGTTAGGTTTGTTGCAATATTCGGCTAATAATTACACATACATAACATTTGCAAGATATACAAATCCCTAGAGCGCACTCCCTTTCAGTTTATCGAGGAACCCCGCTCTAGTATTCAAAAATTCTTGATGTAATCAGCCCTTAAAGGCGATCACTTCGATTTCAACTAAAGCGTCTTTAGGTAAATGCGCAACTTGAACTGCAGCTCGGGCTGGAAAACTAACAGTAAAAAAGGTGGCGTAAACTTCATTCATTGCGGCAAAATCATTAATATCGGCTAAGAAAACATTAACTTTGGCTACGTCACATAAATCCATTCCAGCCGCAGTCAGGATACCTTGGATGTTCTTCAAAGATTGACGTGTTTGCAAAGTAATGCTATTGCCGACTATAATTCCAGTTGCAGGATCAATCGGCAGCTGTCCGGAAACAAAGAGGAGGTTTCCGGCTTTCACTGCTTGAGAATAAGGCCCGATAGCTTTCGGAGCATTCTCGGTGCTGATAATTTCGGCCATTTTGTTACTCCTTTTTAATTTTAGTCAAGTATCGATAAATCGTGGCTTCAGAAACTTTTAATTGGGCTGCGACTTCAGCAACCGATCCTTTTAGTAAAAAAACGCCGCTATTGTTTAATTCTTTGATAACTTCAATCTTTTCATCCTGGGACATCCGTTCCGGAGATATTCCGTTCTTTTTAATAAGGGTCTCAATACTGTCAAAAGCAATCTCCTCAACCGAAGAACTAAACCGCTCTACCGGGTTTGGGTCATCGTCCTCCTGAGGAAGACGGATTAGATTGTCCAGATAATTCTTAAACTGGGCAAATTTTTCAAAGTCAATATTGATACAGAGCATCCCAACAAGTTGCTGCTTATCGTCCCTGATAAAGTAGGTCGAAGATCTTAAGGTCTGCCCGCTTTCAGAGACCCCTTTATAATTGGTTATATAATGGGTATTGCTATACTTTTGGTCTTTCATGACCTTTAAAGCTAGGTTAGTTGCAGGTGCACCAATTTTTCTACCACTAATATGACTATTCCGGATAGCCACCACTGAATTATCCATATCGGATACATCATGAAGTACAACCTCGGCATCACTGCCTAATACCTCCGCCAAGAAATCAACCATGGGTATATACTTTCTTAAAAAAGCATTCGTTGGAACTCACTCCTAGAGTTTTGTGTAAATAATAATTTTTTATCGTAATGATTTATTATTATCATAGTATCATTTATTTCTAAGCTAGTCAATAAAAGGAATTCTATGTTTACAATTATTTGGGTTTCAATATTCTTTAACCCCCTAAGGCTAACTCAAATTTTACCAGGCGGAATGAAGGTGGTCTGCCTGAAAAGCATAGATATCATAGATATATAAGGATGAAATAAATGTTTTGAATGCTTTATTATGAAAATTAGGCCATAAAGGCGGGTTCGGATAGCATCATGCGCATTGCGTCCTGGTCGGAACCCGAAACTATTATCTGAAAATGGCTTTTCAAATATCGGGGTCAATACTTGGCTTATGGCTTGCTGTAGCACTCTGTCTATCACTGTTGGGATTCCCAGTTTCCTTACTTTTTTATTTTCCCCTTTGGGTATTTCTACCCTTCTTACAGGGTTCGGTCGGTATTTTTCCGTCCTTGATTGCTTAAGTTAGCTGCTTTCCGTTTTCTTCGAGATGTTGTTAAAATTCATCCACTTTCATCCCATCAATTCCGCTTGCTCCTTTATTGAATTTTACTTTTAGGTACGCCTTATTCATGTTGTCACGGTCCAATATTTTCTCCAGCAACCGTTCCGTCGATAAGTCCGTGTTGGTGGTGTTGTTTTCAGTTATCTGTGATGAATCATAAACTTCCCCATAGTTTCCCTATTCCGCAGGTACCTTCTGGAAATAGCCCTCTTGACGCGGTGTCTATATTTTGCTGCATCTTTAGTAACTTTCATTGACTCTCACCTCCTAAAGTTCGTCCTTCCTTCGTATTGTCGACTTTACGAAGTACTGCGATTCTGCTGACCTCTCATGATAAATCTTGTTTCAACCGTGCTTCATACTTTGTTTCCGCACGTTCATGAGTCCTCCCCATGTAAGAACGCAATCTTTCCTTCCATATATCTGTCATATATACACCGCATGTTCCGATAGTTGTGGGCTTTGGTTTGTTATGCAACCTTACCCTAACATACATATGCCTAATATGATTCCTGTTCGTCCGACTGGAAGTTTGCCGCCATCTTCGTTCAGGATTCCACGTCACCGTAGACACCCTTTTGCTTTTGGCTATATATTTGCTACTATCAACCTACACTCGGGACTTACGCGTTAGATTGCACCCCATGCTGGGCACACATAAAAAGGGCCACCCCGGTTAACCAGGACGGCCCTCTAAATTTTATACACTTATTCGTCCATTATTATATTGGGGAATGATCGGGTACTTATTCAAGGCGAGACAACGTCCGATATCCTCTCCCATGCCAATTTCTTGCAAATAATGACCGTGCTGCGTCTGATTAACGAAACCTTCCAAATCCG
>DNPP01000489.1:7648-11056 GCA_003501365.1 Bacillota bacterium | reverse complement strand
TGGCCGGATACTTGCCTGCAAAAACTGAATCATTGCTCCGGCGCAGGCCATATCTTCCAAACAGAGGCTATGATCGCGCCCCGAACATATTAGCACAATATCCCGAGTACTATCCTGCAAACGATCCGTGACCGCTCCAATGTTTAAAAAAGAACCGATCCAGACCTCTGCCGCTCCTTGCGCCGATTTAATGGCTTTGGTACCGTTGGTGGTGCAGAGTATAAGCCTTTTGCCGCTAATTCGCTCTTCGGTATATTCAGCCGGCGAGTTCCCTAAATCGAAACCCTCTATTTTTAAGCCTTTACGTTCACCACCGGTAAGGCACTCCTTGGAACCAATGACTCTTACCAGGTCGACAACCTCCGCCGGTTCAATGGCGGGAATAATCTCCGAAGCTTTATTGCCCAATGCCGTAACAATGGTGCTGGTAGCCCGCAGCACATCAATAACCACCACTTTTTTATCGACTAAATTTACATTACTATCGGGAACAGGTAAGACATCAACCCGCACAAGATCTTCCTCCATTATTTCTTTAATATATGTGGTTTTAATTGGCCCATTAATTTGGATACTTGAGTCGGATCCGGTTGCCAGTATACTTCGTAGAACTTACCGGGCAGTGTATAACTTTGAAATCCATTTTGCGGATTGACTTGCTTAACAAAACTGACCAATCGAAGCGTTTCTTGGGTGCTTAAGTCCGTCTTTACATACTGTTCTCCAAGTTTCAAAATACGGGGTATTTTCAGCAGATTATCCGGCTGCATTAATTTCCGGTACAGAGCATGCAGCAATTTTCTTTGTCTTTCCACCCTGCTGATATCTCCCAGCGGTTCATTTCTGAAGCGTACGTACTGTAATGCTTTATCGCCATTTAGCATCTGAACGCCGGGATCTAAATCAATAGTAAACTTACCGTATTCATCCGCATAACGCATTTTTTTATCCACATTCATCTCAATCCCACCCAATAGATCAATCAGTTTGGCAAAACCTTCAAAATTAACCTCTGCATACCGGTCAATCCGAATCCCGGTCATTTGAGCAATTGCCTTTTTGGTCAGCGAATACCCTCCAATTACACTGGCATCATTTATTCTATCCAATCCATGTCCGGGAATATCAACCAAACTATCGCGCGGGATCGATATCAGGGATATATTATGCCTGGCGGGATTGATAAATGTTAAAATTAAAACATCGGTCCGCGGCATAGCCTTTGGATTATCATGGGACTCCGGAGTAAGAATATTGCGGTCCATCCCAATCAACAGGATAACCATTGGCTTTTTCTGGATCAAGTTTTCCTTGATCACATAGCGATTAATACCATAAGTAATAACCGCCACAATTAAAAAAATACTCAAGAAGATTCCAGCCAAAATTAACTTCTTATTGGGATCTTTCGCTGTGTATGGCATGAAAATCACCCCTTAAACAATATACAAACCTTTCTTAATTAAACCTTCATTTGAATTATCGTCCATTTTCTGATAGTATTAATATCTTTCGTGGTAATTTTAGGTTTACCCTCTATTTTTTATAAAATAACCCTTGCTCCACCAAGAGAAAAGCACTCTGCCTTTAAGCAGAGTGCTTTTGATAATAACACAAGTAACTTGATCCAGAATCGCTCCATTTACCCCGTATAAAAGGAACTACTTCCAATAATCGAAGGTCAAAGCGAACGAAGGTGTCAAAATCATTAACCTCCATTAATTCTACTTCCGCAATACGATGGTAGGTGTTCTGGTCCTGAAATACGATTGCTCCTAAAACCTTTGGTTCCCATTGTTTGCTTTTAATATCCGCCAAAACTTTGGGGTCAATCCATTCGTTCTTATAAGCCAAATGAGTTTGGTATCCGCTTCCCAGGCTGGTAATCGTCTCAACCAGCCACTTCTTCTTAACCTGCATCAGGAGGGTTTTAGGAGTCGCCGAATCATTCATTATGCTCCCTCCCATGATCTGCCTTATGTCCTAAAGGCCCAATCCCTTAAAGGCCTTATCATAAAACATTATATGCAGGCCAGTTAAAAAAGTTATTCGAGGTGAATGATTCGGGCTTTCGCTACCGTTTTGGCCTTCTCCAATTTAGCGGCAATCTCCGGTTCTACCGAGTCGACATTGATGACCATTATTGCGTTGCCGCCTTGTTGCTTCCGGCCCACCTGCATTGAAGCGATATTAATCCGTAATTGTCCCAGAATTGTACCGACTTCTCCGATAACCCCGGGTTCATCCGAATGATTAATCACAATCATATTCCCTTGCGCTTCAATATCAAAGTGATAACCGTCAATCTCAACGATACGGGCTTCATTGTTCTCAACCAGGGTTCCTGACAAGGTATGATTTCCGTGAGCCGTTGTAGCGGTAATCTTGATCAGACTTGCATATCCGGTAACATCTTGGATCTTGGATTCATGAATCTTCAATCCGCGTTCTTTGGCTAAAAACATAGCGTTAACCAGGTTTACTTCATCGGCTAAACTGACCTGCAGTAAACTTTTAATCAGGACCATCGAGAGATAATTGGTCTCCAGCTTCGATATCTCTCCCAAATAACTAATTTCCAATTTATTGATAGGCGGGGACACCAATTGAGCGGCAAATTTCCCGAGTGCTTCTATCAAACCGGTATAAGGCTGGATGGCTAACCTAACCTCGGGGCGCAAGGACGGCAGATTTACTGCATTTTTAAAGGACTCCCCTTTTAAGATTTTAATTACTTCTATCGCTACATCCACCGCCACATTTTCCTGAGCCTCGGTGGTGGAAGCCCCTAAATGGGGAGTCACCACTGTTTGCGGCAACTCGATTAGGGTTCGATCTGCGGGCGGTTCCGTCGGATAAACATCGATTGCCGCTCCAGCCACCTGACCGGATTGAATGGCCTCAGCTAAATCATGTTCATCATATATTCCACCCCGCGCACAATTGACTAAGCGAACTCCTTTTTTCATGCGGGCAAATTCTTTAGCACCAAACAAGCCCTTGGTTTCTGCGGTTAAAGGCGTATGTACGGTAATAAAATCCGACTCCGTAATGACCCTCTCAAGCTCAACCGAACTAACTCCGATCGAATTTGCTCTTTCTTCGGTTAGAAACGGATCGTAGGCCAATACATTCATGCCCATGCCAATCATGCGTTTCGCAACTTCAGTACCGATCCGCCCCATCCCGACAATACCCAAGGTCTTTCCATTAATCTCAACTCCGGTAAATTTCTTGCGGTCCCAGGCGCCGCTCTTTAAAGAACCATGAGCTTGAGGTATATTCCGTGCCAACGCCAGAAGCATTGCGATGGATAACTCGGTAGTCGAAATGGTGTTACCATCGGGAGCATTTAGTACAATAATCCCTTTTTTAGTGGCAGCCTCCACATCGACATTGTCGACTCCA
>DNPP01000489.1:0-7284 GCA_003501365.1 Bacillota bacterium | reverse complement strand
GCATCATAATTTTTTATTTTGGCGATTAATTCTTCTTTGGTGTGATCGGTTTTTACTTCAACCTCAAATCCAGCTTGCTTAAATAAGTCAATCCCAGCCGATGTAATGGGGTCGCTAATTAAAACCCTAACCATTAAAAAACACCTCTTCCTTTTTTATTTCCTGCTTTTATAAATAAAAAAGCCTTCCATCCCGTTAGGGACGAAAGACCGTGGTACCACCCTATTTTCCGCAGCCAGATTTTCAGCCGCAGAATCTTAAACAACCTGTAACGGGCTAACCCGGCGGGACTTACTCTAATACCAACACACTCGGGCCGAAGTTCGGCAAGTCGGTATTATTTCATTTCCGCAGTTCCGAGGGGGATTCTCTCTGATCCGGCACTGGTTTGCAGCTGACACCAGCTCTCTGAGGTCGAAACCATGAGATACTGTTCCTCTTCATTACCATCGCACATATTAATATATAGTTTCATTATATATTTGCTGTGCGTTGAATGTCAAGCTAAAATTATTCTATCAAAAAATACACTTTTGCCCGAGAGCAAGCCGGGCTGAATGATTGCTATACGTACAAAATTATTGAATTTCATTTCCATACTGATCCACCCGACGGATTTTTTCTTCTTGCCCGGTATTGGCATTATAATAAATTAAAAACCGGTTTAACCCTTCCATGCAAGAAACCTCATAACAGGGCACCTTGTTAAACATCTCATCGAGCACCTGAGCCAAATGAACTTTTTGGATTTTAATATGCGGACTTATATACCGTCGAATCCGGCTCTCCGAATAGCGCGATTTAAAACCGGATGAATCATTGGGATCATAAAAAGTCAAATAGGGTACGGCATCCACACCTAAAACTTCACCATTATCCTGAGCCACCTGAACTTTGACTAATTCCGGGTAACGTAGAACTCCGTTCCGTTTTGAAATGCAAGAAATCGAGCAGACATTGCCGAACCGCTCATCGGCCACTGCTTCCATCGCGTCATAGCCGTTACGATGTAAGAAACCAATCGCTTTCTCTTGCGCTTGATTAAGATTTAGACGACTATTCAGCACCGGACGGTTACCCAGCATCCACAGAACATGGCCCCCTTTCACACTAATACTTAAATTGCGACTATTGTCGGAATTCTGGGGATCAACAATTGAACACATGTAACTAGGAAAACTTCCTTTAATCAAGCCTTCATATTTCACCCGGGCTCGCGGCATCTCGGCCGCAACAAAACGTTGGGCAACAGCTAGGGCATCGCGGGAACTAATATTATTGCCAGTCAATCCGGTAGGTTTGGGCACAAAGTTAAGATTGCTCCCCTGAAATTGGACATCCGGGACCCGTTTAAGCCCATCTTCCAGCATTAAAAAAGATTTCGTCACCGTATTATTATTGAAATTGGCGGCCAATCCACTGGCGCCAACCGTCCCCATTCTATCGACCTGCAACCAGCGAGCCCGGTTATTATAAAAATCTCCGCGCAAAGTATCCAAATGTCGTTTAATTATTTGAGTACGATCCCGTAAGTTTTTTAATGCCGTCCATTCCGATTCATCGATCGATGTTCCTTTAAGCAATCTGTTTTGAGCCGAATTAAGGCAGAAAGCACTGCTGGCTGCAAAAATAGTTTTACAGCGGGAGAGGTCCATAGAAGTCAATGGTAATTGTCCCAAATCATTTTGACAGGAAGTTGCCTCTCGCCACGCCCCCGTCAGTAACCTGATCGACTGTGGAAAAGACCCCGCCACTAAAGCCTTGGACATTGCCGTTTCCATATTACCTACATGATTGGTCAAGTCTTCAAATGCTCTCTGGTACTGATTTTCGGCATTAATCTCGTATTGTCGCCGGGTCTGATATTGTGAATACCCCCAACCGCAAACTGCTATCAAAGCCAATGCTAAAATAGGGACCACGAATTTATTTCTCACCCTAATCATCCTTTCAAAGGGATTCCTTTTTCAAGTAATATTCCCATGGGAACGAGGTTGCTATGCATTAAATTGGCGTAAGTTGTTAATATGAGCAGACTTGGAGGGTATTGTCCATTGAGGACTTTTAAAAACTTAGCCCGTATTTCCGGATCTATGAATATGTATTACATCATTCTCACAGTTCCAAGACTTAAAATTCTAAAGCAATAGCTGCAAATAGACGATAAATTAAGTGACATAACACAATGACAACTGGCGGATGGTAAAAGCAGATCTTTTAATTGGAGCCACACTTAGCGGGGTAGGGAAATATGAATATTCCAAAGAAAAAAAACATTCTAAACTATGGTATTGTCTTTACATTGTTTTGCCTCTTGGCAGTTACGTTGCTTTACTCCCTGGCCTACCAAATCATCATCCAGAATATAAAAGAAACATTGGTCCAGGTAGCTCAGCAAGGGGCCGAACGGGTATCCGATAGCTTAAACGGTTATCTGAACATACTCGAAGCTATTTCAGCTCTTGAGCCGATTAAAAATCCCCGGACTCCATGGGAAACCAAGTTGCATATTATTCAATCAATCGCCGCTCGGAAATATTTGAATCTTAAACGGATCAGTATTTCCAGGCCGGATGGCACCTCCCAGACCAGCGATGGGAAAAAAATTAATATTTGGAACCGCAGTTATTTCCAAAAAGCTCTTTCCGGCAAACGAGTGATCTCTGATCTATTAATCAGCCGGGTCGACAACTCTGCGGTGATTATTTTTGCTGTGCCGGTTTATTATCAAGGCAAGATCACTTCCGTTCTTTACGAGACTCACTCGATAAACGCCCTCCATGAAATTATCAACGGCATCCGGATGGGTCCTAAAAGTTATTCCCTGATTATTAATAGAAAAGGTAAGCTGATCGCCCATCCCAACCGGTCGTTGGTATCCGTTACCAATCCCAATAATTCCAAAGAGTATTCCAAAGCCATCGGTCTTGGTACCCTAAACCGTAAAATGGCTTCCGGAAAAACCGGGGCCGGTAATTATTCCTTTGCCGGAGTTGAAAAGTACCTGGGATACGCCCCGATCAAGGGGACGGAATGGTCATTTGCGATTACCATACCCCGCAAAAACATTTTTAATAAGCTAAATCAAACCATGTTTTACCTTGGATTATTAATTCTATTGGTTCTTTTACTCTTTTTCACCTTAAATTTAAACAATCTCTCTTTAAAACAATTACTTTCGCGCGAACAAACCTTTCTGAACAACGCCATTGACACCGCCAATATTATTATGATCGAAATTAACAGCATAGGAACAATAACCAGTTTCAACCGTTATGCTGAAGAAAAATTAATTTTTGGTCAAAAGGAGATTCTCGAATATTTTACTATTTATGACCTTATTCCCGAGAAATCCGCCAATCAAATTACCATGATCATCCGGAATGCCGCTCAAGAAAAGAACCAATCCCGCATCGAATTTCCATTAGTCAAAAAGGACGGCGGGATTATCCATGTCTTATGGAGCATCAATTCCGAAAAGTACTCCTCCAAAAGCATTGATCGAATAACGCTTATGGGAATCGATATTACCGACCGGGTCGCCTATGAGCAAAGATTATTAGAGAGCAATCAAGAGCTGAATGCGCTCTCCCAAGAACTGGTTGCTTCCGGAGAGGAGCTTCGGAGGCTGGCCTATTATGATTCTCTCACCGGGTTACCCAATCGTTCTTCTTTATTTGAACAAAGCGCCCTGATCCTCGAAACTGCCATCACTACAGGAACCCAAGTCGCCCTGGTATATTTAGACATTGATAATTTTAAGTTAATCAATGACTCTTTCGGTCATTCCATGGGGGATCGGCTTTTAATTGAAATCAGCGCCAGACTGAGTTCCATGCCGGACAATTCACAAGTATTCCGGCTGGGTGGCGATGAGTTTGTGGTATTGTTCGCCGGTTTCTCTGATATAGGCAATCTTCGGAATATCACCGCAGCGATTATGCGTGATTTCTCCCGTCCGCTGAATATCCAAGACCATACTTTTCACATCTCTTTAAGTATGGGAATTACCCTCTTTCCGGATAATGGTCAAAATATTGAGGACTTGATGAAAAACGCCGATACGGCAATGTACCGAGCTAAGGAGTCCGGTAGAAACTTATGTCTATTCTTTGATCGCTCAATGAATGATATCATCGTTGCAAAAGTAAAAATGGAATCCGCACTTAGGGGAGCACTGGAAAATAAAGAATTTTTTATTGTTTATCAACCGCAAGTCGAGGCCGGGAGTGGTGGGGTGATCGGTTTTGAAGCTTTAATCCGCTGGCAAAGTCCAAAATATGATATAGTCTCACCGGCCAGATTTATCAAGATTGCTGAAGAAACCGGGCTGATTATTCCGATTGGCCTGTGGGTTTTGGAAGACTCTTGCCGTTTTGCCGCCGAACTACAAGAAAAAGAATTCCCGCATCTTACCATATCCATCAATATTTCTACCCGCCAGCTTTTACAAAAAGACTTTGTGGAATCGGTTGAACAGGTTATATCGAAAAGCGGGATATCCCCTAACCAAATAGTTCTTGAGATAACTGAAACCGCACTCATGGAATCATTTGAGACCAATCTAAATAAATTGCAGCTGATCCGGGAACATGAGGTCAAAATTCATTTGGATGATTTCGGAACCGGCTATTCTTCCTTGAATTATTTAAGAAGTTTGCCGATCCATATGATTAAAATTGATAAAACATTTATCGATGATCTCCGGAATGACTTACAACAATCGCTAATCGCAACTATCATTATTTTGGCCCACCAGATCCATCTGAAGGTGATTGCCGAAGGTGTCGAGACTAAGGAACAATTAGAATTTTTAGTCCGTAAAAATTGTGACATCATTCAGGGATTTATCTTCAGCAAGCCGGTCAGCGAGGGTGAAGTCTTAAAAATCGCTCATCAAGGTTTGCTAAAGCCGCTCCCTCCCTCCCAGCCGGGATAATTCAATTTAGGCTCAAACAATCCGGTACAAATCCGGATTAATCCCGGCGATAAAGGGTGACAACTCGCCGGTATAATACAAAAACAGGCGGTGCAAAGCACGAGTGCAAGCAATATAAAGCACCTGACATTCGATTTCTCGATGATATGTTTGTAAACCGGCATCGCAGATTACGACTGCATCAAATTCCAGTCCTTTCGCCAAATATCCCGGAATTACCACTATACCGCGCTGAAACTCCTCTTGTTCCGCCGTAATCAGTATAAGGGATATTTTATCTTTTAATCGCCGATAGATGTCCATGGATTCTGCGGCGGTTTTAGCAATCACTGCAATCGATCGCCAACCTTCTTCCTGAAGTTCTTGAATTGTCCGACTAATGCAGGAAGCAATTAATTCCTTATCGGCAACTCGAATTAATTGCGGTTGGGGTCCGCTACGTCCGATTTGTTCCCCAAAACCGCTCTGCGGAAGTAATTCTCTGGTAAACTCTTGAATCTCGCGGGTTGAGCGATAACTTTTGTTCAGCCTCAACGATAGTGAATCGTTCGGGTCCCGTGTCTCATCGCTTATTAGGGCGGCAATTTTGATGAAATCACTCTTTGCTTGATAATAATTAACCTGTTGATCCGGATCGCCCAAGACGGTCCAATAGCAATCAGGAAAGAGCTGTTTTAAAATTTCGAATTGCAAAGCCGTGTAATCTTGGGCTTCATCAACTATTAAATGGCGAATGCCCCTTTTAACCGGAAATCCCGCCAAGCATCCTTGAAAATACAGAAAGGGAATCGAGTCTTCATAAGAGATCCTGCCGCTATCAAACCATTCCAATGTCTGTCGGCAAATGTCCGGCCAATTAGTTGGGATCCCATCTTTTCCGGCGAAGCGGCCAAAAAGTTCCTGTTCCTCAAACAAACGACGGTATTGAAGGAATGGCTCCATGGTGGTAAGGCGTTCAACTTCTGCTCGGAGGCCCCTCAATTCCTGCCAGGCAGCCAACCGGGCTAAGGCCTTAATCATCTTTCCATTGACCTCTTCACCCGACGCGGCGATGGCTTGTTCTTTATCTCTACGTAGTTCATAAACAATCGGACGAAGTTTAACCCCAATCCGGCGCCGAATCTGCTTTAACCGCCCCATAATCGGCAAGTAGGCCAAATTTTTAAAAAAGAGCTCCTCCCATTCGGCTTTAGAAAAGACGGTTTGACCCCGAAATTGGATCACCGGATATTCACGGATCAGGGTGTCGGTGAGAAAAAAGAGATAATTCCGGATGACTCGTCCAAAATCAGCCGAAGACTTATAGTGGACTGCGGCTATCCGGACCGCATAATCGGCTGTAGCAAATTGCCCCAATAAGTATTCCCATTGGGAAGCCGCATCCTCAATCCTTAACGGCAATGCTAATCTTAATTTACTCACATATTCCTGAAAAGTAGTCCGAAAAACATTACTCTCTCCCAACTCGGGAAGAACATTACCAATATAATCGATAAATATCTGGTTGGGCGATAGGATTAAGATATTATTCGCAGTTATCCGGTCACGTTCCCGGTAAAGCAGATAAGCGATTCGATGGAGAGCTATCGATGTTTTGCCGCTTCCGGCAGTGCCTTGGACTATTAAAATCCGGTGTTCTTGATCCCGGATTACTCGGTTCTGTTCTCGTTGAATCGTATTGACAATGGTTCGCATCCTTTGGTCTACGCTTCGGCTTAAGATCTGCTGCAATATTTCATCATCAATCTTGAGATCAGCATCAAACATATAAACCATCCGGCCATCACTGATTTTATACTGCCGCTTTAAAATAATTTCTCCTTGAATAATTCCCACCGGGCACTGATACTCAGAGTAACCCAACTCATAATCGTAAAACATGCCTGCCACCGGAGAGCGCCAATCATAGATCAAATTTTCCCCGCTAACCGAATCAGTCAGTGTGGAAATCCCGATGTAAATCATTTCCGGTTCCGTACGAGTCAAAGGCGCTTTTTCCAGAAAATCAATCCGGCCAAAATAAGGCGAGCGGGCCATCTTTTGCCATACCGCCAACCGCTGATAAGATACTTTCGTCAGACGGCGTTGCCGTTCGACATTGTCGATCAATTGTGCCTGATCCCATAAACTTGTCCGGGGGGATTCCCAGTAAGCATTTAGTACCTCCGTGAGCTCTTGATGAAACGCTTGGGAATTTTTCATTGCTTGATCCAACTGTAACTGAATCCGGGAGCGCACCAGCTCAAGTTGGTGAATTTCTTTTGTCTGTTCGTTTTCGTCCATGATCAAATAACCCCTTATTCAATATTTTGGCCTAGTATAATCAATTTGATTGAAACCCGCAA
>DNPP01000135.1 GCA_003501365.1 Bacillota bacterium | reverse complement strand
GGCGGCCAAAGAAGCGGATTGGATCTCCACATCAAATAAACCGTTTTTGCTATCATAATTGATATTCAGATTCTGACCCATGGAATTCACTGGAGGATTCTTGGCGATTCGCCAAGCCTGTCCGGCGCTTACCAATTGCAAATTGTTGGTATTGCATAAAAGAGTTAAGGCGTCGACTAAAGGCAGATTTTGTAGAAAAATATTGATGTTCATTGCAACATCCTGGTTGGGCACCACGGAAATTCCGGTTTTCTCGGTAATCTCCCGTGTTAAGCTTGTAAGAGGGACATTTTGGGCATCGATGGTAAGCAGGTCGTTTTGATATGTAATTGTAAAAGGGGATTGGTTAGCGGTTTGCTTACGGATAAAAGTTACAGCGCCGTTTTTATCAGCAACGCAATTGGCTTGAATCAGAATTGCATCCAGAGCATTTTGGACCGGGACGCTCTGTAAATTAATGGTGATTCGCTCTTTCAAATCCGGGGCGGTTACTAGATTGAGCCCGGTTTTTTTGGCCATGTTTTCGATCAATAATATTAATTTGGCATTTTTTGCTTCTACCGTTAGTAAATCATTGTTATAATCCACATTTAAAAGGCCTTGATCCACCTGAGTGATCCGGTAAACATTATTATCGTTAGTATATTCCAAATTATTGGACTGGGCGATAATACTCAAGGCAGCTTCAAAAGTAACTTTGGTTAGATGAATTGTAATTGTGCCGTTCACTTCATTGTCAATCAAAAAATTGGCGCCATTTTGAACCGCTAGGACCCTTAAAACATCTTTTACATCCGCATTTTTAAAATCGAGATCAATTAATTTCTTGGGTTGACAATAGGCGGATGAGCTAAGCAACCCTATTAACAAAATATTTAATACCCATATCAAACGAAACTTAAAAATATACAGCATATTTGAGCACCATTTTCAATTAATTAGGTTATCTTTTTATATATATAATATTCCCGCTACTATCAATACATCCTTCTCAAAGTGAAGCAATTTTTAATAATTGTTTATTTTTTCCACCATCGGTATTGCATTGACGATTATCACCATATATATCAATATTATTGACCTTTACCCTAGAACCCATACATACTTATTATCCCGGCTTGATCGCGATGGAAAGAAATTATTTTTTAGTCCCGGTTAGTATCAATTATTGCAGGAGATAAAGTCCTTTGAGCGAATTATAAAAAAATGATTATCATTATCTTAGTATACGGTTTAGTGATTGGAAGCTTTTTAAATGTCTGTATTTATCGAATACCCCATGGAATGTCTATTGTTTTTCCTCATTCTTTCTGTCCTAATTGTCAATCTCGGATTAAATGGTATGATTTGTTTCCGGTTATTAGTTACCTCATTTTAGGGGGCCGTTGCCGGAACTGTCGGACTTTCATCGGAATTCAATATCCGTTGGTTGAGATCTTTACAGCTGGTATTGGTGTAGGGCTATATTTTAGGTTTGGTTTGAATGCAATCTTTTTAAAATATATCATACTTTTTTGTTTATTGATTGTCATTGCCGGTATCGATTTGCAACACCGGGTTATTCCCAATATTCTATCGATCTCCGGTATGATAATCGGACTACTATGGGCCGTTCCTTATGGCGGCACGGATATATTTCATGCGGTACTGGGAATGGCCGTGGGGGGATTGATTTTATTACCGCTTGCTTACTTCTATCCTCAGGGAATGGGGATGGGGGATGTAAAACTATTGGCAATGATTGGTTCATTTGTGGGCGCCAAAGTAGTTTTAGCCGCATTATTCTGTGGTTCTGCCTTGGGGACAGTAATCGGGTTGATATTAATCGGGAGCAAAGTTATAACTCGTAAAACTCCGATTCCATTCGGGCCCTTTCTGGCTGTCGGGGCTCTTGTATCGGTAATTATCCTTAATTAACGGCAGTTTTGGAAAGAGGGGAGTGCGGCTTTCCTTTGAGAATGCGGAAAAACAGGATAAATGTATGAAAAAGTTTTTATTTATCAATAATAAGCATGGTTAAAGATCAATAAAACCTTTTCAAGCTTTGCATTAAGAAAGTTGACATAGGGCATCTCCGCGATTATAAATCTTTTCAGGAATGCCAAAAGTGCAAAACCCCTAAAATTAACTATAAAGTTTATTCAAGATTTACCGAATATTAATTTAGCGGGAGTTGTAAAAACAAATGCAGTAACTGCATGAGTTACTCCGACGTCAAATCTAAAATTATTTGGGAGGCGATTTGTTTGACTAAGACAGAACTTATTGACAAAGTGGCAGCAAAAACTAAATTAACCAAAAAGGCTTCTGCAAAGGCAATTGATGCAATGGTAGATGCAATTAAAGGCTCTTTGACCAAAGGCAACAAAGTGCAATTAATCGGCTTCGGCAGCTTTGATGTAAGAAAAAGAGAAGCCCGCAATGGTCGCAATCCGCAAACCGGTAATGTAATTAAGATTGCAGCCCGCAAAGTACCGGTATTTAAAGCCGGCAAAGCCTTAAAAGATTCTGTTGCCAAGCGATAAGTATTTGACAAAAGGCTAAAGGTAAACCCGCCTGAGATTTCTTGGACGGGTTTTTTGTATTCATATTTTACGATAGGGTAATCGAATTACTGTTTGGTTATTGCGATCTTCTTCGATCTGGAGATGCCCCAGCTTTTCCATATATTTGAGCTGGGTTGCGATGACATCGGCTTCTGCTCCGGTACAACGACAAAAGGTATTAATGATTTCATCGTAATTGATGGCCATCACATTATGTTTAACCAGCAGCTGCAAAATTTCATCGATTTCAATAACTAAACTCTT
>DNPP01000132.1 GCA_003501365.1 Bacillota bacterium | reverse complement strand
CGTTTTTTAGCCAGCATGTATCGTACTGCCTCCTGTGAACAATTAAACACCCCTTTTAAATTGACGTTCAGCATTTGATCCCACTCGGCCTCAGAAATGTCAATGAACAGCTTTGATGCTGCGATGCCGGCATTATTGATCAAAACATCGACACTGCCGAAGGTATTTATACAAAAATCAACCATCGAGTTGACTGCAGGCCTATTTGCTACATCAGCTTTGTATAAGGCTACCGAAGCCCCTTTTTTCTGAAGGGTTTTGAAAAGCTCCGAAGCAGAAGCCTCCGAGTGATGATAATTAATCAGGACATTGTAATTATGGGCGGCAAATAACTCGGCAGTCGCTTTGCCGATTCCTCGGGAGGCGCCGGTTATCAGTACTGTTGAAGAGGGGGTTGGTGATGGTTCCATGGGAGAGACCTCCGTTTATGGATAAATTGATTATGAACTAAGTATACAGTAAGAAATCCATTGTTTGAATGATAATTTTAAAAAATCGGCATAGCCATAAAATATATGCTCCGTCTTAACTGCCGACAATCAATTTTAGCAGCCGGCGAATGATTGTAAAAGCAAGCGGAGGGGTATATAATGGGTTTCAGGTTAATATAAACCAAGGTGCTATAGTAATAGCCTAACAGGGAAACAGGTGCAAATCCTGTACGGTCCCGCCACTGTAATAGGTGAGTTTCTTACAAAGCGAATTGAAATTCGAAGCGTGAATTGTGGTTCGCTCAGATCACTGGGTATCCCCTATCCCCCCGGGAAGACAGTAAGAAATGATGAGCCTTAAGCCAGGAGACCTGCCTTGAAGTTTAAATCAAATCCAACCTACGAGAGATGGGGGTGGTTTTTATGGTATGTCAATTAAAGTCTTTTTCCCGTAAACATTTGCGATTGCAAATGCAGATGCAATTTTGATTGCATAGGGTTAAGGCTTTTTTTGTTGGCCGGGATTCGGGATAGGCCCTTTTCGGCGCAGACCCCACTCGGCGCCTTCTCGAAGGCGAGCTTTCCCCCAATGAAGTGTTTTCAAGAAGCGGATTCGGTGGGAGAGTAATCCCACGCACAAGTGCGTACCGCCTTTGAGGCTCAAAAGATTTTAGAGATCAACGGCTGGGGTTACTCTTCCACTGAAACAACTACTTTGAATAACATCTTTGGGGAAGAGCAAGAGTTAGGTCAAATAGGCAACTTTGATCTATCTCCCATTTCATGGAAACGTAGCTTGATGACATTGGGGTAAGGGTTAGGTCAATAGGCATCCACGGCATTACTAAATATTCTCACATAAAGGAGGCTTTATTAATTGAAAAAGTATCAATATTTTTTAACGCTCTTTGTCGTCTCCGCACTGCTGTTATGTTCCTCACTAAGCTTTGCGGATGATTCCGATAAAAATGTTTCTGAAGAAGAAGTGGTGGTCACGGCGACCAGAACAGCGGTACCGGAGTCAAAAGCTCCGGGGAAGACGGAAGTAATAACCAAGGAGCAAATTGAAGCTTCTGGAGCCACAACTGTGGCGGAAGCATTAGCGGATGCAGGAGTATCGGTTTCCAGCAATGGGGGGAAAGCGGGAGCTGCAAACATTCAACTGGATGGTTCTAATTCCAATCAAACCTTGGTTTTAATTAATGGCTTACCCTTAAGTGCTGGACCTGATGGTAAGTCAGAATTAAGCTTTATACCGACAGTAGGTATTGATAGGATAGAGATCTCACATGGACCGTTATCTAGTCTATATGGATCAAGTGGATTAGGTGGTGTAGTCAATATTATCACTGATCTTACTGGTGAATCGAAAGATCGGGTTAATGTCAGCGGCGGTAGTTTTAATACCAAGAGTTTAGACCTCCTAACCCAGAGAAATAACTGGGGATTGGCGATAGGGGGTTTAATGACGGATGGATATCGTACTCATTCAGAGACCTTTTCCAATTATTTTATGGGCCAATATAATTTATTTCAAGATACAGATGAATATCTAAAGCTATACTTTCAAGCTTTTAACAAACATGGAGAACAACCGGGTTCTCTTTCTTTCTTGTCAACAACAGCAACTCAAGCTGATCAAGACATGGCGATAAATTTAAATGGTTTGTATAATTTCTGGGGTGGAGTATGGGAGTATAAAATATATCGACAACAATATGATTTGAAATACAGCGATCCAGCTTGGAACACAAACTCTCATCATCAGGTTTTTAGTTATGGTATTGATACCGCAGGTCAATATCAACTGAAAGATCATGAATTGGTAACAGGAGTGATGATTAAGCAGGACAGCTGTGAAAGTACGGACTTCGGCGATCATTCTCGTAGTAATAACGCATTGTTTCTTCAAGATAGTTGGCAACTAGCCGATTCATTGAAAATAATCACCGGCTTACGAGAGGATTGTTACTCTGACTTTTCTTCACCTTTATTACCTAAAATTACATTGGTAAAGTCGATCACGGATCAAATTACCATTAAAGCAGGATATGGAAAGACTTTTCGTGCCCCTACTTTTGAGGACTTATATTGGTATGATACAATAAATTATCAGTTTGGCGATTCCAATTTAAAGCCGGAGACCGGAAATCGTACTGATTTAATTGCGGAATGGAAAGAAAACGAACAATCCGTTACACTTAATTTTTATCAGGCCAATTTGCGAGACGAAATAGATTGGCTCTATAATGATACTACTTGGGCCACTACTGCAACAAACATTGATAAGGTATATATTAATGGGATTAATTTTAATTGGAAGAATACTTGGGCGAAGATTATTACAACTAGGGTCAATTATGATTATATAGACAAAAAGGCAACCGACTCGGTTTTAGGTGACGAGCAAGACTACAATAAGTATGGGAAACATCAGCTTACTTTGGGATTGGATTTTAATAATAAGGCCTGGAATTATGGTATTAATTGGCGCTATATCAGGGATCGGGATTATGTCTCTTATGGGAAAACATATAATTTACCCGACTATAACATTCTTAATCTCGATATACGTTATCAGATGTATAAAAATCTAAGTTTTTCTTTGGCTGTTGATAACTCTGTGGATAAGTATTACCAAATTGAAAATGGTTACCCTATGCCCGGTCGCAGCTATACTTTAAGCACCAAGTACACTTTCTAGGCGGCTGTCAATGTTTAAGAAATGTCTGATCATTTCAATTATGGTCCATATTTTGTTGATTGTCGGGGCGGGGTTAAGCCTGTCCCGACCTCCAGCCTTAATAAAGCCTGCCTATTTTCAATTGGTACGTGTAAGTGCGACAGCGAGTGGGCCGGCAGGGATTGGGCTAAAATATGGCGAAAATCAAAAATTGGATTTGGTTTCTAAGATAACACCGGGAGACCGGCATCGGGTAGCCGTAGCATCTGGCATGCCAAGTCCATCATTGAAATCAAAACGTCTTCAACCATCAGACCTGAAACCAGAGGTAACTCAGAAAGCTCAAAACTTAGAATCAACAACCTACCTCAGTCAGGTCCGGAATGGTGAACAGTCAAGCCTCAGTGCCGGTGGTGTAACGAATGCCGTCAATGAATCCAGCGGCAATCCGGAAGGAAATATCAATATTGCCGGCGGGAAGGTCGTTTTGGGTGGAGAAGGCGGGAACGGCGGCATCCAAGGGAATAATGTAACGGGACCGCTTAAGTCGTACACCTTGAAACCCTATTATCCACAGACTGCCAAGGAAAAAGGCTGGCAGGGTACGGTAATTCTTGAAGCGGCTCTGGATAAAAAGGGTCGGGTCGGCGAGATTAGTAAAATTCAATCGTCCGGGTTTTCATTATTAGATGAAGAAGCAATTAAGGCAGTAAAAAAGTGGCGCTATCAACCGGCCACCCAGGATGGGAAACCCATTGAATGGCGGGTGCGGGTTAAATATGTTTTCAAGTTGGAGGAATATAGATGGCTTTTTTGGAGAAAGGCGGTTATTTTATGCTGCCGTTATTGTTGTGTTTCGTTGTA
>DNPP01000133.1 GCA_003501365.1 Bacillota bacterium | reverse complement strand
TACGATACATGCTGGCTAAAAAACGGGGAAAGATTATTAATATCGCCTCGATCTGGGGGATGGTGGGCGCCTCCTGTGAGGTCCATTACTCCGCCGCCAAAGCGGGAATAATCGGATTTACCAAAGCGCTGGCCAAAGAGTTAGGCCCCTCCAATATTCAGGTTAATTGTATCGCGCCCGGAGTTATTCAGACTGCTATGTTGGGATCTCTAAGTGAAGCAGATTTAGCCGAATTAAAATCCGGCACACCGCTGCAGCGTCTAGGTACTGCGGCAGATATTGCAGCAGCGGTCTTGTTCTTAGCTTCAAATCAGGCCGATTTCTTCACTGGGCAAGTGCTCAGTCCCAATGGAGGGTTTGTAATATAATTTGTAAAAGGATATAAATTGCATGCAAAAATTAGCTTTCCCTGAATTCAATAGAAACAAAATCAAAGAGTTCTTGTTGATCAATTTTGGCTTGGCCCTAGTGGCTGCGGGAATCTATTTCTTTAAGATACCCAATCACTTTGCAACCGGCGGTGTAAGCGGTATCGCCATCGTAGTCCAGCATTTTTCACCGGGAATCAACGTTGGTCCCTGGATGTTGATCATCAACATTTTATTTTTAATCATCGGTTATGCGCTGATTGGCCGTAATTTTGGCTCGAAAACGGTATATTCCAGTCTCGCCCTCTCCGGTATGGTTTGGCTGCTTGGTAAAATATGCCCGATTAACCAGCCGTTTACCCATGATACCATGCTTGAATTGTTTTTTTCCATTCTTTTACCGGCGGTGGGCTCGGCAATTACCTTCAATCAAAATGCCTCCACCGGTGGCACCGATATCGTAGCCAAAGTCCTCAACAAACTTACCAACATCGACATCGGCAAGGCCCTTCTATTGGCCGATGTTGTCATCACCATCGCGGCCGGCTTTGTTTATGGAATACGAATCGGGATGTATTCCTTTTTGGGCTTAATCTTAAAAGCCTTTGTCATCGACTTGGTGATTGAGGGCTTAAATCTCCGTAAACAACTGGTGATCGTCAGTGACCAATCCCGATCGATTCAGGAATATATTATCAAAAACTTGCACCGAGGAGCTACCGTTCACATCGCCTATGGCGCTTTTACCAATGATCAAAAGCACATCATTACTACCGTGGTATCCCGGGGGCAAGCCATAGCCCTGCGTAAATATATTCACGAAATTGATCCCCATTCATTTATTACCATCACCAACACTTCCGAAATCATTGGCAAAGGATTTCGCAGCATTTAATGTAAGGCTATGTTCTTACGAATGATTGCTTGAAATGTCTATCGATTAATAATTAAATATTAGCGGAACCCCATCATCAACCCCAAATGAAACACTCCAAAGGCAACTAACCAAGCAATGACAATGGTAAACAGCGGCTGCAGCAGAGTATACTTCCAACCGCCGCTTTCTTGGCGAATGATTGCGATGGTCGCCAGGCAAGGGATGTATAACAACACAAAAAATAGGAAACTCAAGGCGCCGAGCGGCGTGATAAAATGGGGTATTGCAGCGGCTAGAGTGCCCGTTCCCGCTCCATGCAACGTCCCCAAAGTCCCGATAATCACCTCTTTGGCAACCACACCAAAGATTAAGGCCACCGCAAAGGTCCAATCTCCAAATCCGAGCGGCCTAAAAACAGGACTGATGAAATGGCCCAGCCGTCCCAGCAGGCTGGTTTCCGAGCCATAGGCTACCCCAATCGGTAAGCTGGCCAAAATCCAAATAACTACTACCGATCCAATAATGATGGTTCCGGCCTTTTTCATAAACTCTTTTGTATGATACCAGGCATGCTTGATTACATTGGCGATAGTCGGCATCCGGTAGGGAGGCAGTTCGATGATTAATGCCTGCTGCCCCTGGCTTTTGATCAATTTTGACAACACCCAGCTGGACCCAAAAGCGATCAAAATACCGGAGAGATAAAGCATCATCACGATTAAACTGGCTTTCCTGGGAAAGAACACTCCGGTAAATAAAAGATAAACCGGCAATCGGGCTCCACAGGACATAAAGGAATTGGTAAAGATGGCGATCATGCGTTCCCTGCGGTCTTTAATAGTCCGGGTGGCCATAATTGCCGGGACATTGCAACCAAAACCCAAAATCATCGGGATAAAGGTCCGTCCCGATACTCCCAATTTCTGAAAAAGCGGATCAACTAAAACTACGGTTCTTCCCAAGTAGCCGCTGTCCTCCAATAAAGCAATCAACAAGAACAGAATAAAAATTAACGGCGCGAAAGCAAGTACCGAGCCAACTCCGCCGATGACTCCTTCCGATATAAAAGAGGCCAGAAAGGCAGGCAATTGTAGCACATTTACCGACCTTCCCAGCCAGCCGAAAAGATTATGAATGATCGACACCAATGGCCCGGAAAACGTAAATGTCGCCTGAAACATCAGAAAAATCACTACCAGAAAGATAGGGAAAGCGCTATATTTATTAAGTAAGACGGCATCGATCCTTTCCGTCCTCTGATTAGTCTTTTCGGTTGAATAGTATGGCGCCAATTTCTCTGCAAAAAACACCACCGATTCATCATGATGAATTTGATAATCCTCTTTCAGCAACTCCGACAAATAATCCGGCGCCTGGAACTCACCCGCTGCCGCTTTAAGGATCTCCTTCAATAGTTCCTCTTTGTTTTCGCCTTTATTGGCTTCTATCAATACTACCGGAAGCTGTAATACCTTACGGATTCCGGCGACATCTATTTTTATGCCCCGCCTCTCGGCTTCTCGGTTAAAATTAAAGGCCAAAACAATCTTCTTCCCCAGCGCCAGCAATTCCATCGTCATAAGCAGATTACGTTCCAAAGCGTTTACATCGATGGTTTGCACAATGACATCGGGATTTTGAGTCATCAAATAGTCATGGGATACCTTTTCCTCTTCACTATAAGGCGCAATGCTGTATGTTCCCGGTAGGTCAACAATATTTAGGCTTTGATCCTGAAAGCAAATCCGGCCTTCTTTCTTTTCTACCGTTTTACCCGGCCAATTACCAACATGCAAACTCATGCCGGTCAGTGCGTTAAGCAACGAAGTTTTACCGGTGTTGGGATTACCGATGAGAACAACCTTAAGTGGTTCTTGAGACTTATTCATGCGATACCTCCACCTGAATTTGTTTGGAAATATCATTGCGTAAAGCTACTAAAGTATTTAAACATCGGTATATTTTTGGACTCCCGAGCGGTGACTTTCGGACAACCTCGATTTCAACTCCTTTTATCAAACCTAAACTCTCTAGACGTTCTTTGGTGACATGGTCAGTATTAATTGCCTGAATCGTGCCACGATTACCAATTTTAATTTGATCGAGACATTTTACCATGATGTTTCTCCTTACGTTGTATTATGAACGATTTTGATAATCATTATCAACAAAAATTCAAAAAGACTTATTTAGCAATACAGTTTTCACAGATCCCGTAGAGTTCCATCCGATGCCGGATTACCTGGAATTTATTCCGCTCGGCCAATTTTTGTTGAAGTTCCTCGATCTCCGGATCACAAACTTCAGTATATTTTCCGCATTTTAAACAAATCAGATGGTCGTGATGCTGATGATCGAAAAGGTGCTCATAACGGGTGGCTTTATCGCTGAATTGCAGTTCATTGGCAAGCCCTGCCTCATAAAGAATCTTGAGTGTCCGGTATACTGTTGCCACTCCTACCTCCGGATTATTCTGCTTGATGATATCATATAATTCTTCCGCCGTTATATGGGATTCGACGTTAAGAAAGGCATCCAGTATAATTTTACGCTGTTCTGTAAATTTTAAATCTTTCTTTTTTAAATACGCAGTGAGGATATCTTCTTCTTTTCGGATATTCATCACTCCTCTGATATTGATAACCATTCTCAATTACAGCTCCATTATAATTCCCATTTTAGTTAAAGTCAATGTTGCGGATGCATTTAATCAAAATTTAACTGAGCCCATAAAAAAGCCGCCTCCACTCTGGGAGCCGGCTACGGCTTCAGTTACGGTTCTTGTTTCCGCCTCTACTTCTGCACCATTAGTTCATCAATTTTATCTTATATTTGCTGCGGATAGACTCTCGCAATTTTCCCGCTAAACTCTGAGGAAGCGTAAGTGTGTTGGGATCGCCGTCACTCAGATAGCGCGAAGAAGGATTCTTTTGATAATACGACACGTATGCCTTTGGACCCCAAGCCGTGTCGCCGGCTTGAATCCGCTCCAACTTATAAGGATCAAATCCGGCTGCATACGGGGATGGAATAGGACCGGAGCCAACCAATAAAACCGAATCATTATGATATTTAAGGCCTTGATATATCCCATCCCGTTCCAGCGCCCGGTTCTTAGGATGGACTCCGAGCGGCAATGCCATAGAATGTACCTGATATCCCGGTACGTATGACTGAACTTCCTTGATGCATAAGGCAATTTGTTTTTGGACTCCTTCATCATCGGTCTTGCCCAAATTCTGATGCCAGTAGGTATGATTGCCGATTTCGTAACCATGGGTCGCCAAATATTCCAACTTTTCTTTTTTATACTCCTCTTGTCCGAACAGACGCAACCCTTTGGGAATCTGCGGCAACACATAAAAAGTGGCGGTTAACGGAAAGTCCGGGTGCGTTTTCTTAAAATCTTCCATAATTCCCACTGCGCAATCCGGATCAATCACCAGTTGGTTACCTTGCTTTAAAAAACGAAACTGTCCTTGACTAGAATCATCAAATGTTATTACAAATGGAGTTTTTCCGGCCGGTACTTTTAAACTGGCATTCACCACATCCTCCAACGGGACCGGATAATAGCCGTTCTCATACAACATCGTCAAATCTTTGCGAAAATTATCCGGGGTCCGCCGCCATTGAGCTTCAGGAACCCCTATAAGATGATACTCAAGAATCATCAACTGTCCCAGCTCATTTGGACTCAATGTTTTAACTTCCGCTACGGGTTGTACCACTTTACCTTGCGGCGAACTAACTTTTAACTCATTAGCTTTTTTATCCGCTAAAATGTGTAACCGGGGAAACCCTGCTATTAAAACGATACCCACGATTACCAATGCTGAAATAAACATCATTCTTGCCCGCATATTGACTTCCTCTCTTCCAGCTATATTGTGTTCAAAGGCGACCCATCAAAATTCAAAGAATTATTCCTGTTCAAAAGGGCTTTTCCTGCTTAAATTAGTTGGAAATTATTATGTTCGCGTTGGTATCCTAAGGTGAAATTCACAAGTATAAACTAAATTCCTTTTTTGCCGAAAAAATATTTAGAATATTTTTTAACTCCCATTTTAAACTTGCATCAATCGTCACCAAGTATGAGGGCTGCATTTTACCGAGAACGTGCTTTCGGATAATCGTTTTCATATTAATTAATTGGAGCAAAACCGATGAAAAATTTTTTCCGTCGACTCTTAGCGGGACTTGCCGTCATTATGTTCCTCTTCCTCGCTCTCTCATCTTTCGGATCGGGGGCTTCCTTAGACGAAGTGCAAAATCAGATCATGCAAACCAATAAGAAATTGACCGAAACCAAACAACGTGAGAAATCCGTTCTGGGTACTCTGGTTAAAACTCAACAGGAATTAGAGCAGATTGATACTAACTTAGATAACCTAAGCAATAAGATTGGCAATACTGAGCAACAAATTGCAACCATCAATACGCAGATAAATCAGACCGAATCTGAATTAGAAGCGTTAAAGACCCAAATTGGCGGTCACCAGGATTTACTAAATAATCGTTTAAAAGCCATCTATATTCACGGCTATCAGAGTTGGCTGGAATTTTTATTTAATGTAAAAGATTTCAGCGAATTTGTCTCCCGCTTTCAAATGGTTAGCCGTTTTGCCTCCGTTGACCTCAATATTATTCAAAAATTACAAGCCCAACAAAATTTAATCATTGAAAAGAAAAAAGAAATCGTTCAAAAACAACAAGAATTAACTGATCAGAAAACTTTGTTTGTCGGCTTGAAGGACCAAAACAAAAAAGCCTTAGACCAGAAAAAGGCCATAACCCAAGTTAAACAACAAGAATTAGAGATAATCCAAGGAAGTCGCGGGGAATTGGAGAAGGCCCTCGATGAATTGGAACAGACTTCAAAACAAGTGGAAGCCGAAATCCGCGCCTATCAAGAAAAAAACCAAACCATTCTGGGCACGGGTAAATATATTTGGCCTGTACACGGGCGTATTGCTCAAAATTTTGGCTGGCGAATGCACCCCATTTTACGCAAACGCGAATACCATACCGGTATTGACATTGCCGCAGAATATGGAACCCCGATTATGGCCGCAGACTCAGGAATCGTAATCTTTGCCGGATTTAACGGCGGATACGGTAAGATGCTCTTAATTGATCATGGTTCCGGTTTTAGCACCCTCTATGGACATACTTCGGTTTTATTGGTCGATAAAGGACAAACGGTGGTGAAAGGACAGATTGTAGCCAAAATTGGCACCACCGGACTCAGCACCGGCCCTCACTTGCACTTTGAGATCCGTAAAAACGGCACTCCGGTTAATCCTCTCGATTATCTCTAGAGTGAAGCGGGAGGAAAATTGAAATTCGGGTTCCTTGACCAATGCTGCTCTCAACATTTATAACGCCTTGACAAGCATCAACGATCCATTTTACAATTGCCAGTCCCAGGCCGTTGCCACTTTGAGTTTTTAGGCGAGCCTTATCGACTTGATAAAAACGATTGAAAATATAAGGGATCTCGGTTTCGGGAATACCGGCTCCGCTGTCTTCCACTACCAGCTTCAGCAGATCATTCTCCTGAGCAGAATCAATTTGAATTGTGCCTTCACTAGGAGTAAATTTGATACAATTATCCAAAATTGCGCGTAGCATCTGTTTTAAGATTTTCCGATCGCCATAAAACCAAACCCTATCGTTATGTTTAAGCAATATTTGGTGTTTAGGAGCAATGATCTGCGTTTCTTTATAAATTTCTTCAATTAATTCATCCAGCCAAAAGGGCTCCCGGCATAAATGACATACATTACTGTCCCCCCGGGCTAAGAAAAGTAACTTTTCGATTAACTCAGCCATATTTGCCGCTTCATTTTTAATTACCGTAATCGATTCTTGTAAAATTGACTTCTCTTCTTTCCCCCAGCGATCAAGCAGATTAATATAACCTTGAATTACCGAAATAGGAGTTCGTAACTCATGAGAGGCATCCGAAACAAATTGATTTTGGCGATCAAAAGACTGTTGTAAACGGTCAATCATTGCATTAAAGGTATTCGCCAAATCCGCCAATTCATCTTTAGGGCCATTAACGCTGATTCTCTGACTTAAATCATTAATACTGATATTTTGCGCGGCCGCGGTAATGTTGGAAATCGGTTTTAGCATCTCCCGGCTAATAATAAAACCCGATAAAATCGAAATAACTATTCCGGTCAGATCGGCAATCACCATTAGAATAACCAGCACTTTCAAAACATGGATATCATTAGCCAGACTTTTCACAACCTGCAAATACGCATACGGTTTATTATTTACAATAATAACCCTATTTTGATATAATAAATTTTTTTCCAAAATAGCTAGTTTATTGGTCTTTAACGGAATTTTCTCTGGAATGTTAAGATTAAATTTCGCCGATTCATTGATGATATGGCCATGCTTATCCACTATTTTTACATAAATATTATCATTTGAGGCGATCCCTAAGACCAAATCTTTATCGACCAAGTCGGCTTTTTTCTCTCCTGATTCATGAAGCTGATCAATAATAATGTCGCCGGTATCTTTTACTTGCGCACTTGCCTGTTGCATCAAAAAATAATGGACCCCAAACCAAATGGCCACATTCAATAAAGTAAGCACCAGGAAAAATATTCCTGCATATATCAGGGTTAATTTCCATGATATTTTTGCGAATCGCAATTTAGATGATTTCATGGCTCATTCCCCTTCAAAATATAGCCGACTCCCCGGATGGTATGAATTAATTTATCTTCAAAAGGATCATCCACTTTATTCCGTAGATAATTGATATAAACATCCACTATATTGGTACCGCCATAGTAATCATACCCCCAGACCTTCACCAGAATCTGTTCCCGGGTCAAAACCATCCCCTGATTTTGCAGAAGATACTCCAACAAATCATATTCTTTTTTAGTTAATTCAATGTTTTTTCCCTTCCTCGATATTTGATGGCTGGTTACATCCATTACTAGATCACCAATTTGTAATTCTTTCACAAACCGCATCTTGGTTTGATGCCGTAAGACGACCCGCAGACGCGCCAACAATTCCTCAATGGAAAACGGCTTGGTTATATAATCATCCGCCCCAAGGTCCAGTCCCATTACCTTGCTCATAATCTCATCTTTGGCAGTCAGCATGACAATGGGAATATTTGAGAATTGCCGGATCCGTCGACAAACCTCCATTCCATTGATTCCCGGGATCATAATATCCAATAAAATTATATCGTAATGATTTTCCTTGACCTTTTCTAGTCCTTCCCGGCCATCCGACTCGATTTCGACCTTATATCCTTCGTGGGTCAATTCCAGTTCAAGGAATCTGGCAATCTGCTTTTCGTCCTCAATGATCAATAATTTGGTCGAATCCATACTGTTCTCCCGGAATATTATTATAACGAAGATTCTCGATAAACATTAAAACGATTATTAGTAATGATCATTGCTCTTATATGCGATTTATTTAATCTTTTACCGACAAAAAAGGTACCCCTGTAATCAGGCGGTACCTTTCGGTTCCTAAAAGCAGTTATTATTTGGTTTTAGCTGGTGGAGCTGTTGCTTTAGCTGCCGGTGCAGTCACAGGAGTACCGGCAACCGCATTATCTTTTAAAATCTTGCCCGTATTTCCTCCAACTAAAAGGATACGGTCGCCTTTGGCAGTTGAAATCTTTACATTATACACGTTTTTATTCAGTTGAATTCCTAAAACCTTCGCATCTTGGTGAGCTTTCAGTACGATTTGGGTTACATCTTGCTGACTGAGTTTAACTTTTGCCACAGCTGTTACCGGTGCCGGTGCTTTTGCAGATTTGTCTACCGGTTTACTATTATCCGCCGCATAAACTGATGCACCAACCGAAATTCCCATAACTAATGCCATACTTACAACCAATAACTTCATGCCGTTTTTCATTATTTAATACTCCTTTGTCACAATTTTTAACTACATGAGTTATTCTAACCTAGCATTATTAGAGCACCATTACATGGGGATTAGAATTTGATTAGAAATATTTTTACACCTGACCGGTCCACATATCCATAACCAGGGCATCAAAAACCGAATACGACATGTAACAATAGCCGTGGTCACCCCAAGCCTGACCCCAACTATTACGGACAATCAACCTTCCACTGCTCTTTCCCTTGTCAACATAGCCAACCGCCAGAACAGCATGCCCCCCTAAAATCGTTTCATTTTTTTTAGGCTTCGGCACTATGCCAGTCTTGGCCACTTTTTCCGATTCAAATGATTGATAAACTTCAAAGCCGAATACTACCGGCTGCCCTTCGGATAAAGCGATTTTAAGACTATTTAGATTGACTACCCGATGATATTCGGAAATTTTATATAGAACAGCATCTGTATATGCCTTAACGCTCGGTGCTGTCGTAAATTTAGTGACATCATAAGCATAATCTTCTTCCGGACAAACGCCAATCTGAGCCAAAACTTTCATCCCATCGCGCAGTGAAGCCCCGCTGTCTTCAGCAATGGTACCTTCCAGTTTACGTTCTTCATAATAAAGGAAGAGTCTGGAAAGTCTTACTAAGGCTTTTTGGGCTTTAATTAAAAGATACTCCCGTAACCCGGACACTATGGCATTAGCCGTGCAGGAACCTAGTTGCCCCTGATCAACAATCGGAGACATGTTGTTGCGCAAGTCGACAGTTTTAGGTAAATCACTCACATTCTTAATTGTTCGGCTCCGGTAAACATAATCGCGTAAATCCGGATGATCCCGCTTTAATA
>DNPP01000154.1:1444-3140 GCA_003501365.1 Bacillota bacterium | reverse complement strand
GCCTACGCTATCGTCGGCTTCAGTATCGTCGCTTTTCGGAAACAACGTAAAATTGGTATTAAAATTAATTTGAGCGACCATAAATTAGCCCGCGATCAGCTATGGTTTTTAGCTATCTTTTTAATCAAGGTAGCTTTGGGATTTGTCTTATTTAAAGGGAAAGCCTGGCTAAGTCTGTTTTTTATTCTAGCTTATACAATTTACTGTTATACGGAAATGAGCGCCAAAAACGAAGCCGGAACAGAGCGCCTTGCGCCTTTAAAGTTTCGCCCCCAAAAGGTCAATCCGGAATTTCTTTGGGTCATTTTTCAGACCGGAACTTCCCTGGCGTTGATTTTTATTGGTTCCCAAGTATTCGTAAACCGGCTGGAAACCCTAAGCAAAATATTCGGCATAGCCCCTCATATCATCGCCTTGTTTCTAAGCCCAATAGCCACTGAACTTCCGGAAGTTTTAAATGCAGTTATCTGGGTGCGTCAAGGTAAAGAACGATTGGCGCTGGGAAATATCAGCGGCGCAATGATGATTCAAGCGACTATTCCTACTGCACTCGGATTAATATTTACGCCCTGGCTTTTTGATTCCTATCTGGTAATGGGAGCGATTTCTACTGTTCTGTCGATCTCATTCCTCTGGCTATGCTTGCGAAGTAGACGTTTTTCGGCCAAAAAATTATTAATTTCATCCCTGTTTTATGGGGGGTTTATTATAAGTGTGGTGATTATTAAATTTTTCAGATGATTAAAGCTTATATTTTAATCGACATAGGAGACTATCGCTTTTGGGTTGAGCTTTCCAATCATATTGGATCAACAAAACCTCCGCTTCTGAAAGAGTTGTCCATATCCCCCTGCCGATAATCGGGTCGTTCCATCCCTTAGAAAAGATGATTGAAAAATCCAATCGGACAGTAGTGTATTTTTCAAAAATTTATTAAGAAAACAACTTGCCCTTTATATCTAAAAGATATATAATACATATATCTTTTAGATATATTGGAGCGAATTATTAAAAATGATTAATGAACTCTTCATTTTAGGTGAATTGATGGAAGAACCGCAAAGCGGTTATGAACTACGCAATGGCTTGCAAATCTATTTGGGCCGTCATCGTAAAATCAGCTATGGTGTGCTTTATCCTCTACTTGAAAAATTAGAAAATGAGGGTTTTTTAGAAATAACCAATGTAGACTCGAATGGGAAAAGCAAGAAGATTGCCGCTATCACTGACAAAGGAAAAGAACGTTTCTTTGAACTAATGAAAATGCCTGCTCCTAACGGTGCGCACAATGCTGATATCTATTCAATAAAGCTTGATGTAATGCAGCACCTTGCTTTCGATGAACAAATCCAGTTATTAGAGCAATTCTATCAAGAGCAAAAAGATATCATTCAAGATGCGCAAGCAGCCCTCAAAAAATTAGCGCAAAAAACCTCCAAAGATCACTGGTATGCCAGTAAAAAGTTTGAGTTATTGTTAAAACAGGCCAATGTCGCCATCGAATGGACTGAACAATTTAAACAGGAATTGCAGAAAGCGTGACAAGCAGAATGTCAAAAGAAATAAAAATAGCCTTATTAATGGCCGCCAGTCTCTTTATGGAAATGCTAGACGGAACCATTGTAACCACCGCACTGCCTAAAATGGCTCAATATTTTCATACCGGCGCGGCAACAACCGCTTTACTCGTAAGTGT
>DNPP01000154.1:0-1071 GCA_003501365.1 Bacillota bacterium | reverse complement strand
ATCTTTACCTTTAGCTCGCTAGCCAATGCCTTAGCGCCTAACTTTGCTATCCTTTTGGTAACCAGAATTATCCAAGGAATTTCCGGTTCTTTGATGACACCCACAGCCAGACTGATCGTATTAGAAAAGGCCCCCGCTTCACAGTTATTAAAAATGGTTAGTTATCTTATTTGGCCCGCATTGATAGCACCTGCAATTGCCCCGCTGGTTGGCGGATTGATTGTTACCTACTGGAGCTGGCAATGGATTTTCTTGATTAATATTCCTATCGGCTTAGTGATCGCTTTAATCGGTATCAAATTGATCGATAACGATCCGGTAAAGAAAACCACCCCTTTTGATCTTTTAGGATTTATCGAAATTTCCTTGGCATCCGGCATCATTTTGGTTGGGGCAGAACTGGCCACCCATGGAAAAAATTATTGGCTTAGTGCCTTTGGATGCATCGCCTTAGGGGTGATCCTGGCTCTTATGGTTTTCGGGCACTTGAAAAAGACCGTTCATCCATTATTTTCAATTGATGCCTTAAAAATAACTTCTTTTAGAATCTGTGAGACCAGTGGTTCGGTTTTGTGGCTATGTATTGGGGCATTGCCCTATATCCTCACAATTTTTTTACAAACGATTTTTCATTGGTCCGCCGTAAAAGCAGGCAGTTGTGTGCTGTTTATTTTTATTGGAAATATTGGAATCAAGCCTTTTACCAATTCAATTATCCGTAAACTAGGCTATCGTAGCGCGCTATTGTCATCATTTGGAATGGTGTTTATTACCTCGATTGCCTTGGCATTGATTAGAACCACTACTGTGCCTATTTATATCATGTTTCTGGCATTAATCTCCGGTGCCGGACGCTCATTAGCCTTAACCAATTACAATGGCTTGAATTTTTCGGAAATAGCCCCTAAAGATCGCAACAGCGCCAATACTTTGAATGTTGTCATTATGACATTAGCTCAAGGGCTTGGAATATCACTGATTACAGTGGTGGTAAATCTACTGCAAATTTTCTTCGCGATTACTACTGCCTATGAATTAGGTTTTGTCTTTCTTGGGCTATTGATCATATTC
>DNPP01000183.1 GCA_003501365.1 Bacillota bacterium | reverse complement strand
CACAATAAATCATAATAATATCTTGCAGTTTAATTAAGGTCGGCTGGGATCGGTAACGCGCCCCATGAACAAGAGCGAACCGGTCGCCTGATGAAGGATGGCAAACATAAACGGATGGTCGGCCTGGAAAATTGGGTTAAAGCTGAGACTCTTGGCATCCATCACCACCGCGGTCGCGGCTGCGGCCTCACTACCCTGTTCGTTGACGTCGATCATCGCCTGATGGATTACATGTTTGATATAAAGGTTCTTGCGGCCGGTGATACCGGAAAAATCGGCCTCAGTTTCTAAAAAGGCGTCGCCCATGCCCAATTCCGGCAAGGCTTGGTCCAAATAATAACGAGTCATGAATTTAAACTTAGGGAGGCTGACTTCGACCTTTTGGGTTTCCAATTGGCTACGCCATTCCCGGATCCGGGCCGCGGTCAAACCGGCTTCTAATGAGTTGATATCGCCATCGGGGAGTATCACCAACATGGCCAGATCTTTCCCGGCGTAAGGCAGCTCTAAAATTTGCGCGCCGGTTACTCGGCAATAACTAAACTTCCCTTTTTGCCGCATCATCGGTATATTGACCACCTGACCGGGAGTAACGGTAAAAGGCGCTGTTTGAGTCTGCTTGGGGTTAAACGGTTGCTCCCAGTCGCCTTTGAAATAAATGGCATTGGTTAATACCAAGCGGGTCAAGCAATCGACATCCTCCAGGTGCAATAAATCCTTGATTTTAGAATTTGTTTGTCGTTCCACCCATTGGTTAATGGTCTTCAAGGCCGATACCGGATCATGGTAGTCGACTGTTTGAAAGCCGCCTTCATAATTTTTGCGGATCAGATCCAGAAAATCGGCTTCGAAATGATAACTCTTTTGCCCCCATAAAGCATTGGCAATATTGAGTTGATAGGTTTTTGAGCCGGTTTTGACGATCCTAGCGTTTACGGCCGCATATGCCGGAGAAAATTCCGTCTGGGGTATGGTAAAATGAAGCACCCGCGCCATTTGTTCCGCAGTATTGCCCCGGCTGCCCGCATAAGTCATGGCGAGCGCCGTAGAAATGCTATAGGGCGATAAAAATATGTTCTTGCCGTTATTCCCGGGCTCAAGCTGAATTTTCCGGTAAAGTTCCCAAGCAAACTGATTGTTTCCGGCAACGATTACATCCGACGGGGAAGTTGCCTCGGGTTTATCAGGGGCGACAATCCCAGTTTGCGGAAACGCAATCAACGTTAAGAAAGATAACAAAGCTAAACCGAAAATTTGCAAGACTGGTTTGCGATTGAAACCATTCGTCACGATAGAGACCTCCTTTGATTCACCAAAAATACTCATTATTTTCGCCATAAAAAAAGGTAAATAAGCATACCTCCAAGAAGAACAACTAACATAAATATTGTTAATCCCCACCGAATCATAAAATCAGGTTTTTTTGCTACGATTTTAGAAATTTCCATTCTGCTTTTCATGTTTTGCTCCATATTTAATTCCCTAATTCCAATTGGTTCTTGATCAAATTGTAATAGGCGTCTTTATTCTTGATTAATTCATCATGGGTTCCCGCCTCCGCCATGATCCCTTTATCTAAAACGATAATCTGATCGGCGTTGCGCACCGTGCTTAAACGGTGCGCAACAATCACCACCGTGCGGCCCTGGAAAAAATAGTTCAAATTTTTCATAATCACGGTTTCATTCCGTGTGTCTAACGAATTGGTAGCTTCATCAAAAAATAGGTATTCCGGATTTTTATAAACCGCTCTGGCAATCAAAATCCGTTGTTTTTGTCCTTGGCTTAAACCATGGCCGTCGGGGCCAATCTTCGTCCGGTAGCCTAAGGGCAACGATTCAATAAATTCACCAATATTTGCGATTCCGGCTGCTTGTTTCAACCGGGTTTCATCAATGGCCTCATCATGTAAAACAATGTTATCGGCGATGGTATCGGAAAAAATATAGCCATCTTGCATAACCAGACCACATCTTTCTCGCCATGAACTACTCCTGATTTCCGCCATTGGGATATTGCCGATTCTAATATCACCGCTTACCGGCTGATAAAAGCCTAATAACAATTTTAAAATGGTGGTTTTGCCGCTGCCGCTGGCGCCAACGATGGCCGTTACCTTTTGGTAGGGCAAAACCAGGGATATGTTCTTTAGCACCATTTCGGAATAAGGATCGCCATATTGAAACGATAGATTGGCGATGACAATATCGGCGCCTTCGGGGACCAGGTCGGTCTTTATTTTTTCACTGGTTTCTTCGTCCGGTTTTTGATGGATTTCATCGATGCGTTCAAAACTCAATTTAGCATCCTGGGCCACAGTGATGAACTGCACCAATTGTTCAATGGGACCGTTTAATTGCCCCAGGATAAATTGAATCGCCAGCATCATCCCTAAAGTAATATCGCCCTGAATCACCGAATAGGCCGCAAAAAATGTAATCAAAATATTCTTGGTTTCCTGGATTAAAGCGCACCCGGACTGTTGATTTTGGGTTAAAGCCAAACTCTTGGTACCGGTAGCAAATAAATCTTCCTGTATTTTAGCCCAGTTCCTGATCTTTTTATTTCCACAATTACTTAGTTTGATTTCCGGCATTCCCATAATTAACTGAAGCAGCATATTTTGATTGGTGGACATTTGTTGGAAACGGATAAAGTCCAAGTCTCTTCTTTTTTTTAGAAACAGCTGGATCCAGGTTAAATACAGGACTGTACCGGCTAAAAAAATTAAAAAAATCTTCGAATTATAGATAACTAATACAATGCCAAAAACGATAATATTGATAATCGTGAGCAGTATATTTAATAGGGTTGAGGTTAAAAAATACTCCACTCTTTGATGGTCGCCGATGCGTTGTAAAATATCGCCGATCATTTTGGCATCAAAAAAACTGATCGGTAATTGAATGAGTTTGACTAAAAAATCATAGACCAGGGTAACGTTAATCGGGGTGCTGATATAAAATAGAATCCAACTGCGGATGAAGTTGACCCCCACCCGGCTCAAGATTAATAAGAACTGGCCTAATAACACGATTTTCAAAAGACTGATATCTTTATGACTGATTCCCTTATCAACGATCAACTGCGTTAAAAACGGTAGCGTTAACTGAATTAGGCTCCCCAATAACATTCCTAACAAAAGCTGCGATAATAGTTGACGGTAAGGTCTCAGATAGGAGAATAGGAACATCCGATTTTTTCGGGGAGCTGGATTTTCTTGCCGTTGATAAAACTCCGGGGTGGGTTCCACCAAAAGGGCGTACCCTTCTGCGATGCCAGCATTGGCCCAATGTGCTAAAAATATTTCTTTTTTATACTTAATTTTACCATAAGCGGGATCAGCTACATAGATGAGGTTGTTTTGAATCTTATAAATCACTACAAAATGATTATTATCCCAATGCGCAATACAAGGTAAAACCGTCTCTGTTTCCAGATAGTCGAATGAAACCAAGACTCGCTTTGATTGCAGACCAACTGAACCGGCGGCTTCACTTAGCGCAAGCATTGAAGTGCCTTCCCTGGTTGCATAGCTTTTAGCTCGCAAATAAGGTAGGGAATATTCTTTGCCATAATATTTCGCCACCATGCGTAAGCATGTCGGACCGCAATCCATGGCGTCGTATTGCTTAAAAAATGGAAAAATCCTTTTATAGTTCATTGACGTCAATGTGAGAAATATATCTCGTTCTATCGTTTTTATAGACTAATATTTTTTCCAGCAGCTCAGGATGTTCAATCGAAAGATAACTAAAACACAAAAAATCGTAAGTGGTTTGCAACCGGAAAAAGTCGCACTCCTTTTGGGTAGGATTGAAAAATCGGTTGGAGTTCATCCTCATTGCCGCGCATGCCTTACAAAACCTTACGTTCCAACAGTTTCTGCATTCCGGGTTATTGATGTTCCGGTTATAGCGTTGATACAAATCGGTGATTTTCTCAAAGTCCAAACCGGACATACAATCCCCAATCGGCATGGAACCGTCGGTTTTATGACAAATTAGATAATTACCATTGGCTGCAACCATCAGATTGTCGAATCCCATCGGACACGTAATCAAAGTCTTTAAGAAATTATATCCCACCGGGTTATCATCCTTAAGATCGCCAAATTTCAATAGATTTGAAAAATAATCGATATGCTTGTCGAAATCCGGCAATTTAGCGCGAACATTATTTTTAAAATCGGCCAAGTTGTTGCTTAGAGCACGATGATATTCCCTGGTCTCGGATTCGATATTGGGAACGAAAACCCCGCTGTATGCAGCCGGGAATTGCCTGAAATCGCAGGCCCCAAGATTACATATAAAATCCAAACACTTATGATAATCATGTTTAGTTGTATAGACCCCAAAGATTGTGACTTTTTCTTTAAAATAAATTTCATTATATTCTTTAATTTTTTGGAGATTATGATACGCTTTAGCAAACGTCCCCGTCCCGTTTCCAAAGACCCGACATTTGTCGTGTTCTTCCTGCGGGCCGTCAAGACTGGCATATAAATGGACTTTGTGATCTACCAAAAAATTTAGTATTTCATCATCAATAATCGATAAGTTGGTATTAATGCTGAATCGAATATTATTCCTTCCGATACCATACTTATCCCAAGGTAAATCTTTAAAATAGGCCGCGCTTTTTTTAACCAGATCAAAATTCAGAAACGGTTCACCGCCGTACCATGATAACGAAGGGGGCGCAATTTCAAGCAATAATACTTTCTTTGCTTCCCCTAATTTAGCGAATATTGTGACATACTTGTGAAAATAATAATCAATTCCCTTAAAGGCATTTTCTGCGCTTAAATATGTTTTGGAATGCCTTCTATTTTCCGTTGCAATTGTATTTTTACAGTAGGTACAGCGATAGTTACAATCCTCGGTTACTTCCAAACAAAACTTCCTTAACACAATGTTTTCATCAAAATAGGTTAATTGTTTTTTTAAAACATCCCGCTCCCCGGATGATATTTCATCAACCAGCCCTTTGATAAATACTCCGCAAGATTGCAATTCCCGGTATTTGGCGATTAATTGACGGATAAAATCGTGACCAAGAGTGGCGGCATGAATTTCTTCCATTTCAGAAGCGGGTTTACCGGCCAAAAATTCAGTTAAAACCTCAAGCTCAGGATTTGAAATGATAAATGCGCAATGGGGTTTGGCATCATAAAGCAAAATATCATTGCCATAGCGAAAAAGCTTGATCAAAGGATAATCTTTTGCAAAAAACGCGCTTACTTCTTTACTTGTAGTAAAATTCATTGCGTTACTTTGACCATCATCCATCAAACCCTCCGACAAAAATATTGATGCCAATATCCCCTTAGAAAACGGGGATATTGGACAAAAAGATCCATTTATTAATACCGGTATAAAATCATTCAATCATTCAGTTATTATCAGCGCTAACACTCATCATCTGCCACGAAGTATTACCTTCCGTAGTATCCGAATCGCTGCATGTACAACTACAAGAACAGTTGCCATCGCCTACCGCTCCGCCCTTGATGGACTTGGCGGTCTCCAAATCAATTTCCATGACTCTCTTTAATTTGGCCATTGCTTAACACCTCCTTTCTAAACCTAAACAACATAGGGATTGCAATGACTAAAAATAAACATTCTTTCTTTATGAATATAACCCCAAAAGCTTAAAAATCATACTACCCTTCCAGGGTGGGTTTTCCAAAAGATATTATCGTTTCAATCATCCTAAAGTGGAGGGCTTTTCTTCCAGTTCATTCAATAACCGTAGTTAATACTTAACCCATGATTACACCCTATTCATAGACGTCATAATCGCCGACTCCTGTTCAATGTCTTGTACGGCGATAGTTAACGAGGTAAATTCTCTTCTTGTAAATTAATGGTTTTATCACCCTTTTGCTTTGATTGATCATAAATCATTCGATGTATTCACCGGCTTACTATTTAACAAACTTTTTTGTAAGCTTTGATTAGCATATGTAACAGCTACATAGCCGGTAGTTTTTCATTTCACTGAGGCTTGACGCGGACTTCCTTCAATCGGTCACCCTGAATGATCGCAGCCGGCGGATCTTGGGTTGTATTCGAATCTAAATACAGGGTGTACCAGGTATTAGGATAATTATTTGTTACATAGTCAATTTTAACCTTGACCGAATTGCGGTTCTCAAACTGGACACTGTTATAATCCGAGGCCCAAGAATCTTTTTGGTATCGGTAGAATACTCCCGGTTGATCGTTGCCGTATGGCCCAAACCATATATTAGGCAAAGTTTACCCATAAAATATAAAGGCAGCAAACCGCCAAACAAATAATTCCCATTGTCTTTCTTCGTCATTCCGATTCTCCCTTATCATTCTCCTTCGTGTCCTTAAGCTCTCTTAACGTACCAATTGCGATCGCGGTTTTTCACATAAAGACGAGCGATACTACCACAGTCAAGACACAAGTCGGCATAAAATGCTTCCACCCCGTTGATAAGAAATTTGGTACGATATACCAAACCAATTGCGCCTACCTCAGCAGTTTGACCCACCTCAATATTGGTCTTGATGTTTTGACTATTGCAATAAATACACTTATCCATGGTCTCCACTCCTTCTTGTTTATCACCCTGAGCCGTCGTTGCTTTCCGGCAGCGTAGTGCCTTCAGTGGCGCGCACTCCGTCAAACATGATCGTTTCAGCTGAGATTTAAAAGATTATCGTGACATAGGTTGCTGTTTGATTCGGCACCAAATTGATTAACTCGCCCGTGGTGTTGGCTTCTACGGTAGTCTGAAAATAATTCTGCCCGATTATCTCGCTGTTTACATCATATGTTGTAAGCTTGTAGTTAATGGTGACCATACAATCATACCGATTATCAAATTGAAAAGCATCCCAACGGTTGGTCCAGGCGCCCCCGTCCTCCCAAATATTGCAATAGCGAAGATAGACTCTGCCGTCAGGGGCGGGAAATGGGCCAATCCATTTGCTGAAATGCTCTTGAGAATCCGGTTGTCTGCAAAAGGCCATCGGGCAAAAGACCAACGAAGCTGCCATCCCAACTCTCAACAACTTTAATAGCCGCTTTTTCATGCTAGAATCTTCCTTATTACTACCTTAATCAGCTTTCAGATGAGCTGAATCTTTCGTTCATTCAACGACAAGGGACCATCTGGGACTTACGGATACTCGCAAAATCTACTTCAATATTTCCAATATATCTTAATCATCGTCATTAATGAACTACCCTTCTGGGGCGGTTTTTAATTATCTTTCAGAAAAAAACCACCCTTGAAGGGTAGGCAAAACTTTTGGCGAATATTAGCGAATATTAATAATTAAAAACTAGTTGGGAGTATAAAATGTATTGGCAATTGATCGGGTTTGGGTTTACGGTGGGCTGGATGTGGTTGTTTTTTTTAAGCGGCCCTGTTTTCGCGGCTGCGACCATGCTCTGGCCGGATAATCCGGTCTATTATTTCCGGTTTTTTTTAATTTGTACCGCCCTTACTTACCTCATCGCCGGTAGATTAGTTGAGCATTTATCGTTAGGGGCCAAAAGAGGGCTTTTGATTGTCGGCGCCGCCTTTATGTCACTTTCTGCCGGGCTTATCTGTCTATTGCCCCGGATAAATCCTGAATTTTGTCTGGCATTCAACCGACTTATTTTTTTATTAATCGCTTTAGGCACATTGGGACTTGTATTGCTTTTGCTGACTTGGTTGGAAACTTTCTTAGATATATCCGTACGTAAATTTGGCTTTACCTACACCGGGGGCATCATTATCGCCAGCGTTTTATTATTGGGTGGAGTGTTGGTAAGCAACCGCGCCGGAATTTTCGCTGTAATCATTATTCCCTGGTTGGTTCTGCTTCTTATCCTGCGACAATTGCCGGGCGAAACCTCTTTCCGAGTTGAATGCCCCAAGAAGTGCGATGTTTTTAGCAAACAACCTTTTCCTCTCAAGTTAATCAGTTTGATTGTACTCTTTTATATTGCCGGCGGAATGATGTTTAATCTAGTGGCAACCGGGTATCATTTCGAAAACTACTTTTGGATCTCCAATATCTCTTACATGATCGTAGTTTTTATCGCCGGATGCGCCATCCACTTTATTGAGGATTTCGATCTGCGGTTACTATCGCAGCCGGTTTTGCCGCTTCTCGCCGCCGGTTTTATTTTGTTTCCATTATTGACCGGAAACGGCGCCATCATCTCCTTCCTATTGTTACAGGCAGGCTTCGCCTTATTCGACATGTATACCTGGCTGATAATCGTATATATCGCCCGAGGTTATTCCCGGCCTTTGCCGATTTTAGGATTAGGCATGTTTTGGATCACTTTTTCGATGTTCGGCGGCTCGCTGGCTTATACATTTTTCTCAAAACTGTTGCCGTTTAACCGCATTCTCAACGGGCTGGCAATTAGCGCCGGTTTGGTGACCCTACTCGCTTCCTTTATTTTCTCTGACAATAAAGAGACTTTTACCGGTTTTTCCACAAGTAATGCAATAAAAGTCGGTAATGAAACTGAGTCGGACCGGGAATATCATCAAAATATTCATCCAACCGCCTACCCATCGGAAGAAAAAATCATGGGTCCTGAAGCTAAGAATTTAATTACAAAAGCGGGTTTGACGCCCCGGGAAATTGAAATCTTACAATTAATACTAAAAGGACGGAATAATCCTTATATTCGGGAATGCTTAAATATCTCTCCCAACACGTTAAAATTCCATTTAAAAAATCTTTATCAAAAATTGGCCGTGAATAATCGCCAGGATTTACTAAGCCTCTTTGAGCACTGACTACTCCCAAATAATCCTTACCAGTCTTTTACGGCGGTACCCATCCAATTACCCATAAAAGATCTGCTCAAGGCCAAAAAATTATCCTCATTGACTTCGACCTTTTAAAATCAGTTTTATAAACCGGCCGATAATTGATAACATATTCCCCAGCTGCAGAAAGTAACCTTTGGCTATTCAATTATCTAGTGGTATAATATTATAATATGAATGCAAACCACCCATTTTTTTAAAAGCCTATGTAATTAACCTAAATTCAATGTCTGGAATCCTGGTATTGAAACAATTAACTTGAAGAGGGGTATTATATATAATGATTTTTCAAAAAAAACCGTTTATCATCAAAAAAAGCCAAGATACCAGCTTAGCGGATTTCTATATCTCCTACCAGTCGGTAAATAA
>DNPP01000429.1:3540-6666 GCA_003501365.1 Bacillota bacterium | reverse complement strand
AACCAGTTATCTGATTGGTCATCCCTTGGATTTGAACCCAGCTCGGGATTTTAAGGCGGAGACTATTATTAACCAGACGGCCGGATCCGCTAATGTGCCGTTTCATCTGATTTGGGGTGCAAAGGATGCCGATAATTTTTATTTTCTAGGGATTAATGGGGATGGGAAATATATGGTCGGCAAGAATAATGGAGGTCAACGAGTAGCGATTATTGATTGGACGCCATCGCCGGCTATTAATACCAAACCGGTTAGGAATAAGTTGGGGCTACAAAAAGTCGGAAGCCGGATCAAGATACTGATTAACGATAATCCGGTGAATGAGATAGCATATGAGAAGTTTTATGGTAATTTGGTGGGCTTTGAGTTGGTGGGAAAAGGAAAATATGAAATTGATAATCTGGTGTTCGGAAATAGGTAAAGAAGATTAATCGGAGAATTTTTGGGAATAAAGGCATAAAGCAGCATCAATGGGCACAATCATTAGGGGTTGTGCCTTTTTTGTTAATCGTGTAGTGAAGGTCGGAAATAAAATCGGTTTTTTTAGTAATCAGTTTCCAAAGAGTAGCAGGTATTTGGAAAATGACAAGGAATTTTATTATGAACATAATTTATGCTATAAAGATGAATCCTTGAACGTACCATCCCGAGATTAATATTGGTAATGGCGAAATTTATCGTATTATTAAATTCAATAATGAATAAGGTGGTTAACACGACTGATTTGCAGAAACTGAAAGATTTGGGCTGTATGAAGTTTTTTACAGCTGAAAGTTATATTTTCCACCAAGGTGAACCGGGGAATGTAATCTATATCATCTTATCGGGACAGGTTAGTTTGTATATCAAAGCAGCGGATGGAACCTCCATTTGTATCGCACATTTGGAAAGCGGAGATTTTTTAGGTGAAATGTCGCTGCTGGATGGTCTTCCCCGCAATACAACAGCATTGGCTGAGACGGATACTACGTTAATCGCAATCACCAAGAACAATTTTCAAACCAGCATCTGTGATCCGTCATCCATTCCGTATCGATTACTCATCGGCCTGATTCATCAGGTAAATCAGTTATATAACGAACTCAGCCAATGTAAGGGAGGCGGAGAGACCTTAACCGAGAGTACAGAAGATTCTGCTTGGACAGCATTGGTTGAGACGGGCTCACCGATGTCGGAGGAATCAACTAACGCTGAATCCGCGCATTTGATTAAGATAGAGAATAATCCCAAAATCAATGAACTTGGCAATCTGTTTCCGGAAAGGCATAAAACCTATAATCGAGTAGCCCCTGATGTTTATAAAGATTTTCTTATTTCCAGTCAAGCCAAATGTCCGGTCTGTTCTGAGATTTTCGAGGCTAAAAAACAATATATATCAAAATTAAAGTTTGAGAGATCAGATCCCGATTTTCGCAAACATTATAGCGATTTTGAGCCTCTGTGGTATTCGTTATGGGTATGTCCTCATTGTTATTATACTAATTTTTATCCGGAGTATGACACGATACCCGTTTACAAAAAGCAGAAAGTACTGACCAGGACCGAAGAATTAAAAAAGCAGTTTTCATTCGAGTTTACTGTGCCTCGGACAATTGATCAGGTATTTTCCGCCTATTACTTGGCTTTAGTGAGTGCTCAGCTTTATGATGCCAGCCCCTTAAAGTTCGGCAAAATATGGCTGCAATTATCCTGGCTTTACCATGATGTGGATGATAAGGAAATGTTCGACACTGCCTCCAATATGGCGTTTAAGAATTATTACGATGTGTTATATAAAAGTGGGGAGAGCCTCACTGTTCCTCAAGCACAACAATGTTTTATATTATTGGGCGAGTTATATTTGATCAGAGGTAATGAAAAAGAAGCTTTGCGCCATTTTTACACCGCCATTAAAAAAGATGGCGGCAAAGAAGCCTTTAACCAGCAGGCTGAAGAAAGGATTCATGACATCCGGAGAGAAAAAATGAATTTCTGAAGGTCATCCTGAAGCGGCCAACTGATCGTAAAACCGGAAGCAGATGGATAATTTTGGTTAATTCCTTCAATTCAAACCGCTTGATTAAGGCCTTTTAAGAACGGTTTTTCCCCGAAATCGACTTGACTAAATCTTCTTAAATTATTATTTCTCCCAATCCAAGTTATATTCCGACAGCGGGCATGTTTTTGCCAAATATGAATTTGGTATATGCAGAGGTAGTCGAGAAATCATAATCCGGGATCGGCATAGCTTTTGTGACGATTATATTAAAAAATTAGAGTTACATATGGTATGCAGGGTTTTTGTTTTATAAACGCGAATGTATATTTACTATGGATAATACTCATCATGGATAGTGAAAAATAATTTATGGCGATTTCAATCTGAAAAAGATGCAATTGCCAGTATGTCCGTACGCTGTATGAATGTATGAATGATGGAGGTTGTTCCATATGGAAATGAATGAATTGATTGCCAGAATCAATTTACTTTACCATAAGCGCCAAACCGAGGGCTTAACCGCAGCCGAACAACACGAACAGGCAGAATTGCGCCGTCAATATATTGATATCATGAAAGGAAATGTCCAAAATCAATTGGAGCGGATCCAGCTGGTAGATGAGCCTGCAGGATACCCTTGCGATAAACCGGATTGTAAGTATACCAAAAATTAAGCAAGGATTATATTACTACGGATTGACATCACAGAAAAATTGTCACTTACTGCCGGAACGAGGTTTAAATGCTTTAGTAAGTGGATAAAAAAACTGCCCTCAAAATGAACTTTTTGGACAGTCCCGGTTTTTAATAATCAATTTATTTTATTGCAATCGATGCGATAGAATGACAATCAACCTTTGGCTTTAACACACCGACTAAAAAGAACACGTTAATGCAAACATTCCACAGGATTTAAATCGTAGCACTGATAAAAATTAAGATTTTGTTATTATAAAAAATACACTTCATGCATATGATATTTACAAAAATTTAAAATTATTATATCACAGCTTTATTGGCAAGTCAAGATGATTAATGATGATTTTTTGGATACCAGATGATATATGATTTTCAGAGGAGGAAGGAATAAAGGGTGGACAAGGGTAAGGGGTCTACGATTACTAAAAATCCCATCCCCAGCATGGATA
>DNPP01000429.1:2104-3182 GCA_003501365.1 Bacillota bacterium | reverse complement strand
CAATTTAAACAAAGCATTGAGCCTTTGGCGGATAATGATAATGATCCCCAAACACCTATTTCGGAGGACTCTGATACTCCTCCTGATGAAGAGGTGGAGTCCGATCTTTCGTTACCGGTTGATAATATGCTGCCCGACGGTATCCCGCTCGATGATCCGGTCCGTCTTTATCTAAAGGAGATTGGCAGGGTCTCTCTGCTTGATATGGAGGAAGAAGTTGAACTTGCCAAACGAGTAGAACAGGGGGATGAGAAGGCCAAACGGCATTTGGCCGAGGCAAACTTGCGTTTGGTAGTAAGTATTGCCAGACGCTATATCGGACGTGGGATGCAGCTTTTGGATTTGGTTCAAGAAGGAAATTTGGGCTTAATCAAAGCAGTTGATAAATTTGATTATCGAAAAGGCTATAAGTTTAGCACTTATGCGACATGGTGGATCCGCCAGGCCATTACCAGAGCCATTGCAGATCAAGCGCGTACCATAAGAATTCCTGTTCATATGGTGGAGACAATCAATAAGTTCACCCGGATTTCCCGTCAGCTGATTCAGAAATTGGGCAGGGAACCGACGTCGCAGGAGATTGCTGCGGAAATGCAGTTGGATGTGGAACGGGTCAATGAAATTATAAAAATTGCCCAAGAACCGGTCTCGCTTGAAACACCGATTGGCGAAGAAGAAGATAGCCATCTTGGCGATTTTGTTGAGGATCGGGAGGCATTAGCACCGGTAGATGCGGCTTCTTTCGGCTTACTTCAGGAAAAGTTGGAGGAAGTTTTAGAAAGCTTGACAATTCGTGAAAAGCAGGTGTTGTTTTTACGGTTCGGTTTAGAAGATGGGCGTGCCCGCACGCTGGAAGAGGTTGGAAAGCATTTTGGGGTAACCCGGGAACGGATCCGTCAGATCGAGGCTAAAGCCCTTCGAAAACTCAGGCATCCAAGTCGGAGTAAACAGTTAAAAGATTTTCTGGAGTAACCGATTCATAGTTGGTCGCATTCGTCACGGCAAGAAAATTAACGGTGTCGGCTAATGCTTCTTTTTATACAGTTCTTGACAGGAGTGTTAAAATGGAAATGAAATT
>DNPP01000429.1:1444-1801 GCA_003501365.1 Bacillota bacterium | reverse complement strand
AAAATGGAGAAATGAGTTGCTATGAATACAAAATATTTATTTCCAATCCTAACGCTCTTATTATGCATTGGGATTGCTTTTTTATTTTACCAATCCCAAGCCATTCAGCGAATATATAAGACGAAAGTTCTACGGGAACTCGATCGAAACAGCGAGTCGGAGAATTTGGTTTTGACCGAGAACGACATTAAAGACCTGCCTGAACCGGTGCAAAAATATTTGCGCTATGTGGGAGCAATCGGCAGGGGGAAATTACACAATGTGGGAATGAATTTCAAAGGTAAAATGAAATTGGACCCCCAAAAAGATTGGGTTCGGGTTCAAACTGCCCAATATAATTTTTTGACGGTGGATCTT
>DNPP01000429.1:582-1058 GCA_003501365.1 Bacillota bacterium | reverse complement strand
GCCATGGGTAGCGAGATGGATAAAGCAGAAATGGTAACCTTGTTTGATGATATTTGTCTCTTTTCACCTGCCGCCCTCGTTGATCCCCGGATTCACTGGAAAACCATTGATGAGTTGACAGTGAAAGGCACCCTCCAGTATAAAGGAAATAAAGTATCAGCCACACTTCATTTTAATGAACGAGGGGAACTGATCAATTTTGTAACCGATGATCGCTATTTTTCACCGACCGGCAAAACATTTCAAAAGGTAAGATGGTCAACTCCGGTTAGGGATTATCATGAGGTTAACGGCATCAAAGTTCCTGCCTATGGCGAAGCAATCTGGCATTTTAAAACCGGTGACTATGTTTATGCCAAATTTCGCTTAAAGCGGATTCGGTATAATTGCCAAAATTTTGATGAATTAAGCCTTTAATTTGGAGAGTGAACCGCCTTTGACAAGCCGGATTAGCCGGATTGTTATCCAATTCGGTG
>DNPP01000429.1:0-276 GCA_003501365.1 Bacillota bacterium | reverse complement strand
CAAGATCATAAAAGCGAAAACAATCCAGGGCGCTAAAACCGGCTAAGCTTTGGCGATATTATTTGACCATGATTTTTACTTCCACGGACATACCCGGCAGCAGTTTAACGCTATCCGGCAGCGACGTCAATAAAATTTTAACCGGGACTTTCTGGGTCGTCTTGGTGGTATCGCTGATTTGAAAGGGTGGGTCGGTAATTTTGGCCGCCACTTGAGTTACCCTGCCTTTAAAAGGATGATTTGGGTAAGCGTCAACATCCACTTCTGCCGATTGAT
>DNPP01000445.1 GCA_003501365.1 Bacillota bacterium | reverse complement strand
TCCGGCGCGTTAAGCCCCATCCTAAACTGGCTGATCTTAAACCACATCGTTCAAACCTCAGTCTTTTTGATTGCGACTTTTTTCTCCACATTCACTTTGGGCTGTACCGGTTGAATCAGTTCTTTCAGACGGTATTTCAAACGTTCACAGCTATAGCCCGGTTCCAGAACCCCGTTACAAGCAAGCGATATACTGCCGGTCTCCTCGGAGACAATAACTACCAGTGCATCGGTTTGGGACGAAAGACTTAGACCGGCCCGGTGCCGGCTGCCAAGTTCCTGCGGCAGCGACAATTGATTATCGAGCGGCAAAAAGCAACCAGCCGCCTGAATCCGACTGCCTTTAATCAAAATCGCCCCGTCATGCAATGGGGAATTGGGATAAAAAATCTGGCGGATCATTATTTTGGTCAAAAGAGTGTCAATATATGAGCCGGACTCACCAACAACCACCAACGGATCCTCTCGTTCAAAAACAATTAGGGCGCCAACCCTTTCGGCGGATAGGGTTTCCGCGGCATCCGCCACAATATCGATACTTTCCACGGCAATCACCGGTGGTTTGATAAACCATTTAATAATCGGATTCCGGCGGCCCAGGATCTCCAGAACCCGTTTCATCTCATTTTGAAAAATAATCGGCAGGGCAACCATCAAGATCAGCATCACTTGTTCCAAAAGCCAGCTGAACATGGTAAGATGTAAATATTTACTGACCGAGTATACGAAAAATATGATGATAATGGCGTTCAGAAACAGAAAGGCCTTCGTGCCCTTCATCATTCTAAATAATTGGATGATGACCAACAACACCAGAAGCAGGTCAATCATAGTCCAGATAATATGCTGGGTAAATAAAAAGCTAAACACCAGTTACACCACCCAATCAAATTTTCTCAATGTCGATTAATCCATTTCAATTAATTACTATTAGACAAATTTTTTTAAAATCCTTTTTGATATCGTAATGTAAAGGCTTGGGATTGGTGGGAAGTTTTGAGCTAAGCCGTGAATGCCGTTGAACGCGATGCTCTTCCCCTTAAGATGCATTTCTGAATGCGGATTCACTTGGAAGTGTAACCCTCAATGTCATCCGGTTAAGCTGTCAAAAATCGAAATGATATTCGTTAACATCTCCGCCCAGCCCTGAAACGGCTGGGCTAGGTGTATAAAAACATTCTAAACCCCCTTTGGGGCTCAGTAGAGGCTTCTCGAAACAACCCAGCCCGGCCTTGCCGGGGTTAAGAATTTTAATAGCTTAGCCCAGGGGTTTGAGCCCTGGGTGGACAAAATGAACATAAATTGGTTATTCCCTTTTTTCCCACAATAACCTTATGACATTGCACAAGGGGCTCGGTTAAGTTTCCTTTTTCCCCAAATAAAGGAAAGAGCACAGATGGGCTATGGTGTTACTACTCTAAGACGGTCCGATCTCCCGATAGTGCAAAAATATATTCAAAATCAAGAACATCATCATCAAACCAGAAACACAGAAAAGTCCCTGGAATTTTCATTCGTTTAAATTAAAAATGCCAACCTGATTTTCAATTATTGTAAAGCATTTCCCAGCCCATTTATGGGGTTGAGATTGGTTTTTAAACATACAGCCCAGAGGTTTTGACAGAGCTTGCAGTTTAACTACAGCTCTGGGCAGTGAATTTGCGTGCGCAAATTATTTTCATTTATTGGAATCTTTGCCTGATGACATTTGGGTAGCCCTGGACTTTGCAGACTTTTTAAAACCATCGTTTAATCCAAAAATTAATTCGGGAGGGTTCATTTCCGCAGTCAACAACTTATCGATGGATTTATCGTTGATTTCTATTGTAATCCATTGAAATTAGTAATTGAAGTAGACGGTGATATCCATAGATTATGACGGGAATACGACGAAGATCGTGAGATGGTACTCAAATCCGAAGGGATCGAAATTTTGAGAGTGACTAATGAAGAGATTGATGATATTGAAGACCATTAGGTCTACTCCTGTTTTAACATGGATATTAACGGCTTGATTTTTATCAAAAATTCTCTACACTTCTCAGCCTGGATAATTGCATAATCCTTTTCAAAAGAAAAAAAAGCCATATAGTCTCCTTCTTGACGATCCTCAAAAAGTTGATCATAAAATTTCCCCCATTCGATGTCCATTAGCCCGGTTTTAATAAATTCTTGATGAAAAGCCGCTCTAACTCCTGAATGTTTTTTAAAAACGACTTGACGCTCCAATAAAGCTGCGCTAACTGCATAGAATATGGCGTAATATATACGATTAATGGCAAAATCCAAAGACCCCGACTGAATCTCTAATTGGGCGGAGTTCAGACTTTGCTCAGCTTTTCCCACCAATATTTAACTGCTTCTTGACGTAGTTCTTCACTCATATTATTACTCCATCACTTAAAATTTCATTATGAATGGGTAATACTGAAACCAATCCGTTTTCCCATAAATTGTGATCAATCACCAGAGTACTAAAATTAGTGCCATATTTAAGATTTATTTCGAAAACCCTATCGGTAATTCGATGCCGTTCTTCACGCCTTAAGGGTTTGGAAGTCAGTACCATAATATCAATATCAGATTCAGCATCGGCATCGCCACGGGCTACCGAACCGAAAAGAATCAAGGATTCAACAAAAAATTGTGAAGTAAGGCTAAAGCGCAGTTCCTGCAAAGCTTGGTCCTGAATAGACGTTAGCTTAATATCCGCTAAATCTCTCATCGTAACCTCCTTACTTTATTAGTTTAAATTTATCAGATATATCAATTGTTGTCTATATCCGATAAAAATATATCGTTAAGCTGACTATTGACCTAACCCTTGCTCTTAGATGCAATTCCGAAGCCAATTCAAGTAGAAGGGTAACCCTGAACTTCGCAGGCTCTTTTGAAACATTCTTCGGTCCAAAAATGTATTTGGAGATCAAAGGCTAAGGTTACCCTTCCACCTGACTTAGCCCAATATGTTGGCTTCCCGGGGGAAGGGTAACACGTCCGCTGGACGTGCGGGTTAGGTGCCTTTGGACAATATGGTTAGGTCTAGCTATAAACCTCTTCCTTCAACACCCCGATAAACGGCAAGTTCCTGTACTTTCCCGCAAAGTCCAACCCATAACCCACTACAAACACATTGGGGATCTCAAAACCGTTATAGTCGGGATGGATCACCATCTTGCGCTGGCTGGGCTTGTCCAGCATGGTGGCGATCTTGATGGAGTTCGGCCGGCGGGACTTGAGATTTTCTTGTAAATATTGCAAAGTCAGGCCGGTGTCCACGATATCCTCCACGATGATCACATCACGACTCTCGATACCGGCGTCCAGATCTTTGATGATCTTCACCGTACCGCTGGACTTGGTGGATGCCCCGTAACTGGATACCGCCATCAGATCGTACTCCAACGGCAGATCGATAGCCCGGATCAGGTCCGCCAAAAACGGCACCCCGCCTTTTAAGATCCCCACCAGCACCAGATCTTTACCTTGATAATCGGCGCTGATCTGCCGGCCCAGCTCCAGCACGCGTTGCTCGATTTTTACTTCATTAAATAATATCTCTTTGATGTCGGCCTTCAATGCACACCCTCCTAATATCTTCTATAAGTCGATATTACCCGATAGCCTCATAACTGTCAACCTGTATTCGGACAAAATAAAAAGACGGGAGTCGAAACCCCCGTCTTCCACCTGTTTCAGCAAATTGAATTAGAATACGAAGTTCAATTTGATGTAGGATTGTGCATCAGCACCCTCAAAGGCTTTGGTTTGATATTCGATCTTGGTGCCGTCAGTTACTTTGTAACCGAGTCTGAAACCATAACTAGCATCTAAATCAGCATCATCTTCAACATCGCTTTGAAGGACTTCATATTCTGCTCTGCCATAGAATTTATCGGTCTCAAAGGATGCACCGAGAATACCAACGCTTCCTTTCATTGTGGTTGTTACGGTTGACACAGTGCCATCTGTAGCAACATAAGTGCCGCCGATCCCTGGAGCAGGTTCTCCATATAAAGCTTTATCAGCATCAGCATAATTAAAATAGATTTTAGCTATGCCCAATTTATAATAAGCATTAGCATAAGTAATTGTAGCTGCATCATCTGCACTATTGGTAGCCATTAACACTTGGGCACCCCATGTATCGGTATCATAGCTGACTCCGCCTGCATAATAATATTCTAAATCACTTTCAGCCGCAGAAATGTCAGCGCCTGCAATATAGCCGGTTACACTGAATCCATCAGCAATTTTCCCTGTAACGGCAAGTCCGGAATGATGCTTAACATTGGTGGAATAACTATCAATGATATCGACATCACCATCAGTGGTGAATTCGAAGAAACCAGCTTGAACGGTACCCCAATCCTGGGTGTATTTTACCCAAGCTTCATCAACAAAGTCTTTATCCATACTGTCACTGGATTTGAAAGCCGCAAATCCTTTGATGGAATCGGTGAGATCAGCGGTAACAGTGACTTTGGCATTGGCGAAATCACCCAAAGCAGTGTCAGCCTCAGTGGTAGTATCGGTCGCTTCATCATAAGTGAGTGCCTTGGGTTGACCTAAATACCAACCAAAATTGAGTTCGCCACCAATAGTGGTAGCGGCCATGGAAACAGCTGCGAAAGCTAATACCATCATGGCGCTTAAAGCAATAACTAATAATTTTTTCATTCGAGAACTTTCCTCCTTATTTTTTAACTACTTTTTTACTGCTTGTCTTGCCTAAAGCTCGTAATGTTCTCCACATACCCCCTCTCGATATATCGCATCCGGAGCGACATTACGAGGGTTCCATGTTGTCCTCGTCACTATCGTATAAACTCCGGAAACTTAGCAATCTAAGGATGTTAAAGGAGACATTTTGACCTTCTTTAACATTCTAAACGATCCTGTAGGTGCTTGTCAAGGAAATAGTTTACAATTCATAATATTTCCCCCATAAATGCTAGTTAAATAATTACCCAAAGATTCCAAAAACCCTTCTTTTTGGGGGAAATTTTTTTCCTGAATGCAACAAAAAACTAAAGGATATTTCCAGACAAACTACAATGACTTCAACTTTTTTCATTGGGTAAAACTACTGGCTATTCTATTGCAAATAAGCATTGGATAAAATAATTCGTTCCTTATAAAATTATTTTCGGCAAATTTTTGCAATACTTTATCCAGTAAATGGCAGTTGTATGCCTTATTCTTAACCCTTGAGTTAGGCCCAAGACCGCCTATGACCTAACCCTTGCCCTTCCCCTTAGATGTAGTTCTGAATGCAAATTCAGGTGGAAGGGTAACCCTGGGCTTCGCAAGTTTTTGAAACCATCTTTAGATCCCAATATGTATTTTTAAACACCAAAGATTTAAGGTTACCCTT
>DNPP01000207.1:2893-11189 GCA_003501365.1 Bacillota bacterium | reverse complement strand
GGGGTTGCCGCAGCCAACCGATTTGAGCATAAAGTCCCATTAAGACCACTTCCCGGACCAGGGCTGGAAATTGAAGATCATTTTTGTTTTTTTGCGGCACATAGCCGATTCTTTTTCGGATCAGCCGGATCTGCTGATGGTCGCTTCCATGAAAATGAATCGTTCCGGCTTGTAAGGGAAGTAGACCTAATAGCCCTTTCAGAAGAGTACTTTTACCGGAACCATTCGGTCCGACAATCCCGATAAATTCTCCCTTATGAACTTCAAAATCGATGCCCGATAAGGCTATAACTCCGGGGTAACCTAAAGTTACCCCGGATACGCTTACTAATTGATCAATATTTTGAATTTCTGCAATCATTGAAGAGCTTTCACCAGCGTTCCCACGTTATAGCGTAAAGTAGTTAAATAATCATTGGACTCATTGGTGGTTGCCCAGATTAAAACTGTTTTGGCATTGGTTTCTTTGGCCAGACCATCCGGCTCATTGGGTTCGGCGGCATTACCGACTAAAACTTTGATTTTTCTTGCCTTCATCAACTTGGCCGCCTCGGCGATATCCTTGGGAGTTACCTCTTGTTCACAGGAGATTTCTACCGTCGCGATATTTTTAAAGCCAAAATATTGGTAGAAGTATGGGAAAGCATCGGCGTAACCTACAAACTCCTTATTGGCTACTGTTGCTGCTTTCGCTTTCAACTCTGCGTCAGTTTTGTCGATTGCCTGGACAAATTTTTGATAATTAGCGGTAAAATAGGTCTTTTGCGCGGGCGCTGCCGAACAAAGTCCATCCAGAATATTTTTCGCCATCAGTTTGACATTTTCGGGGCTGCCCCAATAATGAGGGTTCTCCAGGTTATGTACTTTAACCGTTTTAATTCCCTTTGAAGGGTCTAAGAAAAGGGCTTTCTTACTTAATGTGCTTGCAAGTTTATCGGCCCAACGATCGGAGCCCATCCCAACCTTTACAAAAACATCACAGGTGGCTATTTTCTTCATATCGCCGGCAGAGGCTTCATATTCGTGTTCACAACTGGAACCTTGGATAATGCTCACTGCATTGACCTTATCGCCGCCGACCTTTTCAACGATGTTTTTAACCAGCGGCAAGCTGGTTACGACCTGGATTGGATCGCTTTTTGCCAAACCAATGCTTTGAATCATAAAAGCAGATGCTAAAATCGTTGCTATCAAAATTACCGTTAATATTAAACTATTTTTTTTCATCTATCAATCATCCTTTGCTTATTAATTTAAATATTCATTAGCCGGGTTTTGAACCGGCGGTGCCCGGAAACGACAGTCATAGTATTGTTTAGTTCTAAATTTTATGATGCCGATAAAAAAAATTGAAATTAACAATATGAATAATAATATAAAATTGAAAATGGGGACATAAGTCAGTCCAGCGCATAATATTTGGCATAAAGGGCAACTATCTTCTGCCCCGCATTGTTTATGAAGATGAACATGACACGATAAGAGCAATAAGCTTAAAACTGCTATTAAGATCAAAAATAACCAAATCCGTCGTTTTACCATAATCTCCGGCTTCTTTAAAAATTCTTTATTACAAATTTTTATTACTACACTTAGGACAGGTGCCATAGATCTCCAGGTTATGCTGTTTTACCTGATAATTGGTTTTGGCCTCAATCTCTTTGACCATCTGGTCAAAGATACATTCTGAAAAAATCACTTTGGAACCGCATTTCAAACATTTCAGCTCATGCTTACAGTTGTGTCTAACCAATTCATACTGGTCCGCCTGCCCGGCGCTGTTTACTTTGCGAATTAATCCCATTTTGAGCAGGATTCCCAGATTACGGTAGATTGTGCTTAGGTTGACAGGGCAATGTTTACTAACGATTTGAAAGACCTCCTCCGCTTCCAAGGGGGGACTTCCCGCAAGTACATCCAAAATTTCGCAGCGCTGTTTGGTCAATTTATAGCCTTGCTCTTTAAATTTAAGGTATTGTTCATCCATAGTATTTCCTCAATTTAAGAATTTTTTGCATTTAAATTCTATCACTTTCATAATTTACCGTCAAGTTTCTATAAACCGCAACTTTTTGGGTTAATTAAAAGGCTGAAGTATATGAATAAATAGGTCTTTAGACCAAGCGTTGCTACTATTGTTTATTTATGCTCATGGCCAAACAAAACCCATTGATCTATGATTATATTTATCAGCATTTATTTTTCTATTTTCTGGATGAGAGCAAATAAATCATTTTTATTTCTGGGTGTTATAGTTTCTGAATTAATAATTCCCGTCTTAACCAATTCGTCATAAGTTTCCAGTACGAAAGGTTTTACAAGGTCAGCGTTATTAAGTAGTTCTTCATCTCTGAATATATCTTCCGGAGCTCCTTCTTTTACAAGCAGGCCATCCTTCATGACCAGTATTTGCTCCGCCCAGGAGTAGGCCGTTTCAACATCATGTGTGGACATGATAACTGTGGTTCCTTTTTGTCTTACGGTATCAAATAGTTTCATAATTTGCAATGTATGTTTTGGATCAAGACATGCGGTTGGTTCATCAAATATGATCACTTCAGGCTCCATAACTAGTATATCCGCAATGGAAACCCGCTTTTTCTGGCCATAACTCAAAAAATGAGGCGGCTTTTTTCTGAGATGTGAAACGCCAGTATCTTGCAACGCCTTTTCAACCCGTTCGATTACTTCATTTTTAGAAAGCTTCAAATTCATGGGGCCAAAAGAAACTTCCTGATATACACTGCTGGAAAACAGTTGTGTTTCCGGATCTTGAAACACGATTCCAATACTTTTCCGCAGTTCAAATAATGAAGCATGATTGTATTTTACTTCTTTGTTTTTAAATAAAAGCTTGCCCTTGGTAGGCTTTAGTATACCGTTAAAATTAAGAAACAGAGTGGATTTCCCCGCGCCGTTAGAGCCGAGAACCGCTACTTTCTTACCCTTCTCGATCTTTAGCGATATCCCCTTCAAAGCGAATGTGCCGTCATCATATTTAAACTCAAGATCTTGTGTTTCCAGTATATATGGAGTCACCCAAATTTACCTCCGCGAAAAAAATGTAATCATGATTAAAACAGACTCCGCCAAAAAAATCAGCAGTAAATTACTCTTTGAAATCGGATATACTTCCTCCAATACTTCTAATTTGCCCTGATAGCACCTTGCCTCCAATGTGATATATAAATCTTGGGAGCGCTTGTAAGAACGGATAAATAGGGTTGAACCCATCTGCCCCAATGAGTCTAGTCCGTTTTTCAAACCGTAGTAACCCAATCTCGAAATCTGAGACAAAAACATCTGATCCGCAGTTTCTATGAGCATAAAAATAAACCGGTAAATCAGGATCATCAATTCAAGGAACAATACCGGAAATTTGAACTTTTTTAATACGGATAGAATATCTGCAATCGGAGTAGTTAGTGATAAAAAATATAGGCACGTCACTGCTCCGAGCGCCTTGAAAAACACCTTTGCGGCAAGCTCCAAGCTTTGTACTGTAAAGCCCAAGGTATATCCAAAAATTTGAAAACCCCACAACATTTTGCTTGACTCAACAATAACATTGATTGCAATGGTAAGAACACCGATCATTAAAAATGAAAATGGAATTAATATTAATTTTAAATAAAAAGATAAGGGTATGCCGCCCTTCAAGACCGCTACCCCTATCATAAGAGTAATAATTACGATGGATACTACGATGGAATTTGCCCAAAGGCAGATTACCATTGTGGTGAATGCAAATATGAATTTCTCCAAGGGATTGGTATCTCTCAGGCGGCTGCAATAGGCATATCGATCGATGTAAAGCATTTACGCCTCTTCTTCCGTCTTTTTTCTACCTCTGGCAAACCCGATATAGTACCCGATTACCAAAGAGCCGATTCCCGCCTGTAGCGCGAACAATAAACTCTCTATCTCTGCACTGGGCGGTGTCCATATTGAATGGAACCATGGTTTATAGCCTTTATCAATTTGACTAATGGCGTCTTTCGCCTGGTCATCCGCTCCTGCAAATTCGGCTTTGCTTTGGAATATTAGCGGTATAACGGCAATTGCTATCACTAATATGATAAGCAGAATATTCTTTCCGACAATTTGTTGTTCTTTGCGCGCATCACCGGCCCGATGACTCATAGGGAAGCCTCCTCTGATAGTATTTTCAAATCTTGCAATTCATTTTTACTGTAAGAAGTAAGCACATTAAAGATAATTACAGTTAAAATGCCCTCGCTGACGGCTAAAGGGAGCTGAGTAACCGCAAATATCCCCATGAATTTGACCAGAGATTCACCGATACCGCCTGTTGCGGATGGATATGCCAAAGCAAGTTGAAATGATGTGGTGACATAAGTCATCAAATCTCCTAAAAACGCTGCCAGGAATACCGAAAGCCACAACGGGCCCTTAAACTTTTTAATTAACTTGTAGACCCCGAAAGAAACCAAAGATCCGACAATGGCCATGGAAAATGTATTGGCGCCTAGGGTAGTTATCCCGCCATGAGCCAGTAACAAAGCCTGAAAAATTAGTACAATCAAACCTAATACCGCCATTGGCGTGGGCCCGAAAAGGATAGCTCCCAGACCGATTCCGGTAGGATGGGAACAGCTGCCCGTCACAGAAGGGATTTTTAGTGCGGAAAGCACAAAAGTGAAAGCGCCTGCCATGGCTAAGAGCATTTTTACCCTTGGATTTGCCTGGACTGTTTTTTGGATGGAGAAAAGTCCTAAGATAACAAAAGGAATGGCAATAGCACCCCATGAGATACACCATACAGGGGGGAGAAATCCTTCCATAATGTGCATGGCAAAGGTGGGTTTGGGCATAAAAATCAACATTAAGATAATACTGAAGAAAATTTGGATTTTTTTAGACACAGCTATCACCTCACAAATTATTTTAACTATCTGATTTTCATTGCCCGGAAACAATCTTTACAATAAACCGGCCGGTCGCCAGTTGGTTTAAAGGGCACCATGGTTTCGGCACCGCAATTCGCACAGATTGCCGGATATAACTGCCGTTCACCCTGTGGCCGGTTAAACCGGTCATTGTTTTTTTTTCGGGCTGCCCGGCAATCCGGGCAACGGCCTGGCTCGTTAGTAAAACCTTTACTGGCATAAAACTCCTGTTCGCTGGCAGTAAAAGTAAACTTTTTGCCGCATTCTTTACAAACCAAAATTTTGTCCTGATACATCATAGCATCCTCCCCAAAGTGATTGCCAAGATAAATTTATAAACGAGAATTTTTCGCATTTAAATAGTACCATAGATATCAATGTTTGTCAATTTATAGAAATAGAAGAATAAGTAATGGCCAATATTATAAATATTTTATCCATCAGCCAATCGTTATTTTTCCAAATTGGCTACATTACAATTATGCAAAAAATTCTATTTTCGCAAGTAAAGAAATATACATTAATACATTAAATGGAAGCTTATTTCGCCAAATAATGATCACAAGGCCTCGTAAATAAAATTCCCGCTCTTCGACGTAATACCCAGGTTTCATATTAAGAGGTGATTTCCATAGAAAAGATTCTCACCAATCAGTCATTTTCAATCCCAGTCAGAGTTATCTTGCCGTCGCAAGGTACTTGAGTGCCGCATTGGCATTGATAGCCGTTTCCCGAGTATTTAACGAAACCAATCCCTTTTGCGAAATAACGCCATTCAATATAAGGGTAAATTTCACTCCCAGTACTAGTAAATTCTTCAATTAAAACCGTCTTTTCGACTAATATACATTCTACAGTGCAGTTCTGAAGTTTCAAATTCAACCGACGCCTCAATTTTAAATAAGTTATCATCGAATTGCCGTCAATTTTCCCTTTTTGAATAGTATAACTGGTTCCTATTTCCATCTTCCCTTTTAAATATAGTTCCGGCTGGGGATACCATTTATTAAGCCACTCAGTATAACTAACCCCGACTTTTAGAATATCTCCGGCATCATTGATAGTATAGAGTGATTTATCCGATAATTTTTCCTCCCTATCTTTGGGCAAAATAAAAGTTGATATCACATATGCCTGCCGATTATCAATTGTTTTCGACCCGAGAAAAGTAATGCGCCATTGATTGCTGCCTTGAGTTTCTACGTAACTATGAGGAATATCTATCGGAAAATACTCTTTGGTATCAACAATATTATCGATTTTTTCAGCTTTAACGGGATTGGCGATTATCAAGATTATCAATATCATAAATAAATGCTTTTTCAAAGGATACACCCCGGTATTGATATGTCATTTTATGAATTGAATTATATGCTGATGAATTATTAAGGTCAAGATATCGGTTCTGATAAATTAATGAAACTATTTACCATTGAAACCGTTTAATTTTATATTGGCGGAAAGAGGTATTTCGCCGAATAAGGCCAATTATCCCATCAGTCAGGTATTGTATATTCGGATATTTTTAAAAAGACCCGATTTTATCCTGAAAGCGAATACCTAATCGCGAATCCGCCTATACTATCATAAGTACAATCTTAAACCATTTACAAGAATTGAAATAAAGGTAACTATGAATAAACAAAGTTTCGTTAAAATCTTTGCGGTGGTTTTTATTATAATCCTGCTACTCTTAGCTTGCCATTCCTTCCTTCATGGACTGGAAAGGAATGAGGAGCATTGTTTATTATGCGATCTTTTAGCTACCGGTTTCTCCACCATCGAAAGTTTCAGACTCCTGCTGTTATTTCTGTTGATTGCCGTTATGTCGCAGCGAAAATACCTTCCATTTAGGTCCTCTACGTTCCTCCAAATAAAGCTGCGGGCGCCGCCTTATCAACCAAACCTATAATCCCTTTCCTTTTTTAAAAAATTTAGAAGAAATGACCAAAATCTCCGGCCACTTTATGCTCATTCTGCTAGCTTGGATTGACATTGATCAAGTGGAGATTTGAAAGGATATCCTATGAAAAAACAACTTTCGCTGATTGCTAAATTGTTTTTATTATCATTTTTGCTTTCTTTTGTCATCTTCCACGGCCTATTTTTACCGACAGCCTTTTTAAATAAACTGCCCCAAATGGTTACCATATTTCTTAGTATCGTCATTCAAGCGTTACCGTTTGTATTGATCGGGGTCTTTGGCTCGGCGCTAATGCAGAATTTTGTCACAGTCGAGATGGTGGAAAATAAATTGGCCAAAACTGCTAAGTTAAATGGAATATTACTCGCCATTGGAGCCGGATTCTTCTTTCCGGTCTGTGATTGCGGTGTGATTCCGGTAGCCAGGAGAATGTTATTAAAAAAAGTCCCTCCCTATATGGCGATTGCCTTTCTAGTGACAGCGCCGCTGGTTAATCCAATTACTGTTTGGGCGACGGCTACCGCCTTCGGCTATAATCTTCCTGTTACCTTAATCAGGGTGGGCATGGCTATCGTGATCGGAATCATTGTCGCCTTAATGGTAAGTGAGCTTTTTCCAACCCTTGAGCATCTATTTACTTCAAAAGCAATTCAAGAATGGGAAACTGCTGCCGGCGATAACGAAAATATAATTGAACATCATCATCATAAGGGTTCCGTGCTGGCTGATATTATCGATCATGCCAATGAAGAATTTCTGGAAGTTGGCAAATTCCTAATTATCGGTTCCTTGATTGCCTCGATCATCCAAACGGTTATTCCCAAACAGTCTTTATTGGTGATTACCCAAAACCCGGCATTATCGGTGATGGTGATGATGGCTCTGGCCTTATGTTTATCGCTTTGCGCCGAAGCCGACGCCTTTGTAGCCCGCTCATTCACCTATCATTTCCCTTTAGGCAGCGTCATGGCATTTATGGTTTTCGGTCAAATGCTTGACATTAAAAACGCCGCGTTATTGCTTAAAAGCTTTAAACTTAAAGCGATTTTATTTATCTTCGGGTTATGCGCTATTTTAGTATTAATTTTTTGCACATTTATGAACCGAATGCCCATCAATAATCTAATGCATGGGAGATTATAGTCATGAAAAACTTTGAAAAACATTTTACTACCATCGTTTTAAGTAGTTATGCCATATTCTTATTTTACCTTTTAAGCACCGGGGCGATTGCAAAATTTATTAATCCCAGACTGTCCTTTCTTTCAGTCATTGCGCTACTGATTATCGGCGTGATGATTTTCCGCAATTTAGCCAAAAATTCCGGGCAATCAAAACATCCGACCACTTGTCAATGCGGTCATCATGAAGCAGAGAAGTTTCAACCCAGCAACCTACTGCTTTTTTTACCCATATTCCTTTCGGTAATGGTAGGGCCGGGAACTTTAAGCTATCAGCCGGA
>DNPP01000207.1:1704-2610 GCA_003501365.1 Bacillota bacterium | reverse complement strand
TCAAAATGGCGGTATTGCAACGACTACATCCATCAATCCCAATGGCGTAATTGTCACCCGTTATGCAAATCCAAATCAGTTTGCCAATAACAATAATGCTTTGAATCAGAATCTCAGTCCCGGGAACAACAACCAGAATCAAAGCCAAGAGACTGAAAAAGCCCAGGATGTGGCGGCCCAATTCATCCCGGCGGGGTATGAAGAATACACCCAATTGAACATCGGAGATACTATTTTCGACACCCCGAAGGCCCCAAAGCAAAAGTTAACCCATGCCAAAATATTTTTAAGGGGCAAAGTCATTCATTCTCCGTTATTAAAAGCGGATGAAATCATTGTTTACCGGGTGGTGATTACTTGTTGCGCCGCAGATGGAATGCCCTTGGGGATTGTAGTGAAGCTCCCCGAAAAATCTGATTTTCAGCCGGATGAATGGGTGGGTGTTGAAGGCACGGTTCAATTGCTCCCGTTTGATGAGAAACTTAAGAGTATCGATCCGATCGCTGCTATGGTGCCGCCGGAAAAGATTTATCCTTATTTTACAGCCGCTAAAGCTTATCAAGTGCAGCCGCCACGGGAAGAATACCTTTTCCCGTAACTGTAAATTCAAGGAGTATAGAGTTACAGTCAATTCTTTGTCGTTAAAAATCAGCTAGGGTCGGCTCTGCTACCAAGGAATTTTATCCAAATCATCACCCCGGAATATCGAAAGCAGTCGACTTTTTAAAGGTTCGGGGACATCTTTTAATTGAACGTGATCGACTTTTCTGATCTCAATACTATCCATTTTTAGACGAATAGCCAGTTCTGCTATGGTATATCCTTTGTTCTTGCGTAGATTTTTAACCAATTGATTGGCTAGACCCCATTTAAACATTACAACACTTCCTTCTTTTTTCTGTCCTG
>DNPP01000207.1:0-1417 GCA_003501365.1 Bacillota bacterium | reverse complement strand
AATAACCATATCGTAAAGAACTTCAACAGACTATTTAAAAAAGCCTTCAAATAAAAACTGTTTCCAGAGAATCCGGAAACAGTTAATCAATTACCTTATCACTTATTGCCTATCACTACGAAGATTAGGCCTCGTTTTTCCAAAGTCCATGAATATTACAATACTCACGGGCAGTTACTTTTTGGGCGGTGACGTTGAAAAAGGCTTCCGGAGCTTCACCGGGATTTAGAAACTGGCGATAAGCCTTGCCGTCGGCTATAAGCTCGATCCATTCAATAAAGTGCTTCTCCTCCATCGGATGGGATACGCTTCCCACCGTCACCTTATAACCATCATTGGTTTTCTCGATCACCGGAACATGTTTTTCTTTGGAAGCATCGACTGAGTTTTCGGTTACCAGCACCATCGGATCACCGCAACAAACCAATTGTCCGCCACCTTCATGGACCATTTCGACAATATTCCCGCAATGGGGGCACTTATAAATTTGTAATTTAGTAATCATATTGCCTATTTCCTCCTTCAAATTTTGATTTACAGCTTGACAATTATATGTATTAAAAAACCCCTAAAAAGTTACGTACCTTATTCTATTACTCTATCCGGGCCGAAACTTTTACTTCAATATTGCCCATGGTTGCATTGGAATAAGGACAAACTTGATGTGCTTCTTGAACCAATTGATCAGCCGTAGCTTGATCAATTCCTAAAACCGTAGCGGTTATGGACGCGGTTAACAAAAAACCGCCTTTATCGTTGGGCCCGATCCCGATTTCCACTGTTACGGAAGTCGATTGTAAGGTCAAATTTCTACGGCGAGCCACATGCAACATAGCGCTTTCAAAGCAAGCGGCATAACCTGCTGCGAACAATTGCTCCGGATTGACACCGGTTTTCCCTGAACCTCCAAGTTCAGCCGGTACTGCCATTTCAAATTCGAACGGGCTATTATCGATTCGAACCTGACCGTCACGCCCTCCGGAAGATATCGCCTTTGCTTGATATAAAATTTTCAAATCGTTCACCTCCCGTCTCCAATAATTTAACTAAGTTAATTATATACTATATTAATTAAAATTTCAATATCCAATTTATACGATAGTTTTCAACAGTTCCAATAATTCATCAATAGTGATGACCTGACAATCTATTCTCTCCAAAGGCAACTTTTGTTCGATTGCTGTTTTTAACAGTGGGGACTTACTTGTGTCTCCAATGATAATAGCCCCTATCACGATTTGATTTTTGATAAAAATCCTCCGGTACGTCTTCTTGGCCGGATCTTCCTCGATTATTGTATGGCTGGCATTGGTTTCGGAGACATCTCCCATTGAAAACATGGAAATACCGTAAGCATTCAAAGCCGTCACTGGAACGATTGGTCGATAAATTGTTTCCTGACCCGCTATATTAAACC
>DNPP01000201.1 GCA_003501365.1 Bacillota bacterium | reverse complement strand
TTATGGTGGACCACTGCGGGCTCGAACCGCAGACCCGCTGATTAAGAGTCAGCTGCTCTACCAACTGAGCTAGTGGTCCATTTGGCTAATGGTTATTAGGTAAAGTCCTAATAACTGTTTTTGAATTGGTGGCGGTGGCTGGGATCGAACCAGCGACACTGCGGGTATGAACCGCATGCTCATACCAACTGAGCTACACCGCCAAAATAATGCATCAATGCATTAACGCATATGTTATTATAATATAAACCTCGCTCCAGATCAATAGCCTGTTTTTGGATTTTATATGAAATGCTGCTATTAGCTTCTGACTTCTGGCTATTAGCAAATAAATACCACGTTTAATACATTTAAAACTCCAGGATTCTTTTATTAAAAAATTCGAATTTCAAGGAAATAAACAACCCACAGCCTTATCTTTATATCTTTAAAACCCAAAAGTATTTGTATTTGGAGTTCCAAGACTATGGTTACCCTTCCACTTGACCTGCATTCAGAATCACATCTCAGGGGAAAACAAGGGTCAATGTCATCAAGCTAAAGATACATTTTGGAAGAAATAAAACTGAAAATTAGAGCGTAGACCTCTCTCTTGCTCTCCCCCAATGAAGTATTTTAATGAAGCGGATTCAGTGGGAGAGTAACCGATGTCTTCGTAGTCTAAAAGCTTTTAGAGATCAACGGCTGGGGTTACTCTTCCACTGAAACAACCACTTTGATCAACATCTTTGGGGAAGAGCAAGAGTTAGGTCAAATAGGCGAACTTGATCTATGTCCCATTTTATGGAAGCGTAGCTTTATGACATTGGGGCAAGGGTTAGGTCTCACACCAATATCAATCCCAACACGGGAAAAGCACGCTTCCAATGGACGCGGGAATTAGGTCAGGTCTTGGGACCGTTCTCATTCCCCAATATAATCTCTTCTACCGCCCCGAGTAACACTTCCCGTTTGCCGCCTTCGCCAAATTGGACGATCAACGACTCTTTCAGCGGATTGGTTTCCACAATCTTGCCCTCTTTGCCGTCGACCCGGACCTTGCTGCCGATCAGCGGCAAATCGGCCTTGGCCTCACGGTAACAATTGGACTCAAACTTCAAACAACACATCAAACGGGAACAAATTCCGGAGATCTTGACCGGATTGAGGGAAAGATTTTGCTCCTTGGCCATTTTGATGGAGACCGGTTCAAAGTCGCCTAAAAAAGTACCGCAGCAAAGCGGTCTGCCGCACGGTCCCAGCCCACCCAGCATTTTGGCCTCATCGCGCACTCCGATCTGACGCAGCTCGATCCGGGTCCGGAAAACGGTTGCCAGATCCTTCACCAGCTCCCGGAAATCGACCCGGCCGTCGGCGGTGAAGTAGAAAATAATCTTGCTGCGGTCAAAAGTGAACTCCACCTCAACCAATTTCATCTGCAACTGATGCTGGGCGATCTTCTCCAAACAAGTTGTAAAGGCTTTCTTTTCCCGTTCCTGGTTCTCCCGGAGTTGCGTCTCATCTTCCGGAGTAGCCATCCGGATTACCTTTTTTAGAGGCAAGGTCACCTTATCCTCGGGTACCTCTTTTGAACCCACCATCACCTGGCCAAATTCAATGCCTCGGGCTGTTTCGACGATCACATTATCGCTCTGCTTTAATTCAAAACCGCTGGGGTCGAAGTAATAAATCTTACCCGCTTGTTTAAAGCGGATCCCTACTACGTTATAAACCATTAAACCAAATCCCTTCATTTAACCTGAAAGCTATATTTTTGTAACGATTAATCCGATCTATCCATTATTTTCCCGTAGAGCGCGGTGACACCGAAAAAACATTAAACATCGATATTTTATTCATTTTTTTATTAAACTCTGCGCCTTTGCGCCTCCGCGCGAGATATTCTTTTTAGCCCTATTTAGCATGTACTTTTACTGCCAAAAAAAACTCTTCCACCACCAGACGCAGATTGACATTGCTTTCGATCATTGTCATGGCGGTAGTTAATTTCTCCGTACAAAAAAGTAAATCCCTAATTTTTGCAGTCGATCCGCCGGCGGTCTGCGCCAGAATAACCATATTTTGGCGGAGTTCAGCCTGCCACGCCTGGAATAAAGCCAAAACCTCCGGTCGTTCTTTCTTCTCGATCTCCACGGCAATTTTAAAAAGCTCTAACAAATCTTGCCGAAATATATCATGAATCGTAATCTCCGTCTCTATCCCTGTCCCTGATTCTGATTGGGCGTGCTTTTTACCGTTCCAATTCAAAGCGGCTCCAGGGCAACCTTGACACGTTAACCCCAGCTCGATGGCTTCGGACTCCACCAACCCCTTTTGTTTGAGCCAGATCGTAATCTCCTCGGGCGGCACCGGAAACAACTGATAGACCTGACAGCGGGAACGAATCGTCGGCAAAATATGATCAATACGCACCGCTGTAAAGAGAAAAACCACTCCGGCGGGGGGATCTTCCAAAATCTTTAAAAAACTATTGGCTGCCGCTTCGGTTAACAGTTCGGCATCGGGGAAGAAAAAGATCTTACGAGTACCCAGCACCGGGGCTAGATAAGCATTCCGCTGTAATTCCCGGAGTTGTTCAATTTTGATCGAATTGCCAATCGGGCTGATCGGAATAAAGTCGGGATGCAATCCCCGCTCCATCAGCCGACAAGACTCGCACTGTCCGGTAAGGTCTCCTTCTCCCTCTCCGTCACCGCAATGCCCCAAGCAAAGCAGATTCTTGGCAAGCTCCCGGGCCAGCATCTTCTTGCCCACCCCGGCCGGACCCATAAATAAATAAGCATGTCCGGTTTTGGCTCCTACCAAAGAAGTCTTCAAAGCTTTAATAATTTCCTTATGCCCGATTATATCAGAAAAAGCCACTCTTTGCTCCCCTATAAATAAAGATCTAATAACAAACCCCGAATCTCGGTTAATCTGGCTACCATATCGATTTGCTTCTTTTCTTGATTCATCACCGCATCCAATAACTCTTCAACCGACTGGTTAATCTGCCGAATCACCACAAAATTTTTGCGGTTGCCGTCATGATCCCAATGCGATTCTTGATGTAAGTCATAAGATTGATCCGATGCTTCCTTCACAAACTCCGTAATTAATGAGCGGTATTTCCTAACATCTTCCGGAGTCGGGCCCTTTTTTAGCTGCTCACCCAGAACATCAATCTGTTTTAAAATATTATCGCAGGCTTCACTGCGGCGTTGAATCTCCGTGTCCTTTAAAGCACTTGAAAACGCTGCCGGATGGGAGCTGGCATTGGCTGAATGACTAAATAATGTATTTTTAGGATTTACCTGGGCAGAATCAGTCAATTTGACCTTCATCACGTTACCCTCTATTTACACTTTGATAAATTCCTGGACGTCAACCACAAAAATAGTAGCCCCGCCCACCTGGACCTCAACCGGATTCGGGATGTAATTATTCATGGTACGTCCTACTGAGGCTAAAGGAGTAAGA
>DNPP01000052.1 GCA_003501365.1 Bacillota bacterium | reverse complement strand
CCCAGTAAGATTACCAAAATGGGATAGAGACGCAACCAAAAGCCTATCAGATGGGAACCGTTAGTTTGCTGCAAAATATAACAGATCCCGAAGCCGATAATATAAATGCCTAAACCGATTCCGGATAAATTTAAATTGCGCGGCATTTTATTTATCCCCTTTCAATAAGCCAGTGGACTTGGCCAGAAAGTAAAAACCGAGCAGGATTATAGCAACCGGCCAACCAAATTTGATTACCAGATGAAATTTTAGGCCCAGTAAATTTAAAATACCTAGGATACCGATGACCACCAAGACCACCCCCAAACCGATAAAGGTCTCTTTGGTTTGGGGCTGAGGAGCTTCACTTTCGGCAGTTGCAAAACTTTGGTTGGAGAGGCGTTGAGCACAAACAGCGCCGTCAATAATGCCGTATAACCAGAGGCAGAAATATATCAAGGCTGAAGTGATGATTCTTAAAATGAAAGGTGTTTGTGGAAGTGCTGCCCCATTCATGATTTCATTACCCATGGATAGGCCGTTGTAAACAATGCTGACTATCGATGCAATTGCTGCAGCAATTAGGATGATACCTTTACTGTATTCTTCGTTGTAAAGCTGTCCGGCTCCCGGAAAAATAAAGGAGAGTGCCGCGCTGATTAAAGGATGTTTTTTATGATATTCGTTCATGAATTTCCTCCTCATTGAACTATTTATTTTAATTTTTGAAAGTCCAGGACTATCTTTTGCCATAAAACATTTTGACTAATGGTGGTACCGACGATTTTTGTCTGAATCAACTCTGTTCCACTAAGTGAAGCGTTGATCAGGAACAAGGGTAAAGTCTGCAGACTGATAAAAATGATTATTCCGAATGAGGCTGCAGCAAGACCATTACAGATTCCTTTAAACCAGATTCGATGGATTGAACGACTGGTTTGCGTTTGTTCCAGGGCTGACAGATTTTGATTTAGTTTTCGGATGAACTCCATATCAGATGATAGGCCATGGAATTGCTCGATTTTCAGTAAGGCGGCGATTTTCGGGCCAAAATCATCATCGGGTTGCCGGTTTTGCACCCACTTCACCTCTTTTCTGATTAAGGATTGTCGGATGAAGCTCAGTCTGAATGATATCCGCCTTCAGTTCTGCCAAACCGCGCCTGATCCAAGTACCGACTGTTCCCAGGGGGATTTTCATGATTCGGGATATCTCCTGATAATCAAGGTCTTCAATGTATTTCAAGGCAACAGCCATTCGATAGTTCGGCGGTAACCGGAGTAAAGCTTGACACAATCTGTTTCTTTCTTCAGCATCAATAACGGTATCCCTGATGTTTTGAGCTGTTGCAATCAATTCAAGTTCCCGGTGCGACATACTTTCCATATCGATATTGTTTTGTTTGTGCCGACGAATATAATCGATACACAATCGCGAAGTGATGGTCAGAAGCCAGGCTTTACATGAATTATCGCGGTTAGGGGTAAACTTCGGCAAAGCCAGATACGCCCGGATAAATACATTTTGGGTGATATCTTCCGCTTCCTGAAGATCGCCGATCATGCGAAAGGCTAAACCGCATATATTTTTACGATATCTCAGTGCCAATTCTCCAAAAGCTTGCTTAACGCCATTTTGAGCTTGGAAAATCAATTCCGAATCAGAGTCACTGAAATTTGGATTCAAACTCACCCACGATACCTCCGAAAATTGTTACTTTAGGCTGGTTTATATTCAGTATAACGGAATGCCGGGATGATTTCTTTCAAAAATGGCAAACTATCAGCAAAATTTATGAAACGTAATAAAGGAGTTTCTTAAATTCCAGCCAATAATCCAATCATAACATAGATGTTTTCAATAATTGATTGTGAGGAATGACGATGGATAGTTACACTCATGTTTCCGGTAAAAATCATGGGAAGATATTTTTATATGCATTATCGACCTGCATATGGTGCCGTAAAACCAAGAATTTATTAAATAGTCTGGGAGTGTCATACGATTACTGTGATGTTGATCAATTGGAAGGGGATGCCCAGTCTGAAACGGAGACAGAGATCATGAAATGGAATCCAAAAGTTTCGTTTCCTACCCTGGTTATCAATGATGAGAAATGCATTACGGGTTTTGATGAAGCACAAATCCGGAGGGAACTGGGCATTGAATAAAACGGGTGAAATTAGTGAGGCCCAAATCGATCAATTACTGACCATTTTAAAAGAGTATGCTGAAGCTGCCGGCTATCATTTAAACCCGGACCTTGAGTTCACCCGGGAATTGGTTAAGAGTTTGCTAATCAATGAACAACGCTATGGATATCAAGCCTGTCCCTGCCGGCTGGCTTCCGGCACTAAAGATCAGGATTTGGATATTATTTGTCCCTGCGATTACCGGGATCCCGATTTGAATGAGTATGGTTGTTGCTTTTGTGGACTTTATGTTTCAGATGCTGTTTTGCAGGAAACTCAAAAAATTACCTCCATCCCGGAGCGACGTCCCAGAAAGAGCCAAATGGCAAAAGAGGATACCCTAAAAGCCGAAATTTTGTCGAAAGTGGAATCACTGCCTTTTCCGGTCTGGCGTTGCAAAGTTTGCGGTTATCTATGCGCTCGTGAGGACCCGCCCGGAGTATGCCCAATCTGTAAAGCCGGGCAAGAACGGTTTGAGAGATTTTTGTAATTAACTCAGCTGAAATTCTTATCTAAATCCATGCTGCTAAGACTCCTCCAAATCCCAAATCTATTTGCCTTGATTAGTTAATCCTTTATAGCCAACTAAAACTATTTTTAATTTGATGTTTATTAAAAATTCGCAGTTCGATTTTAAATCAATAACTTTACATTAGTTTAAGCATAAAATATTTATAGAAAGAATACTCTAAAAGCCGCGGTAACTACATAAAAAAACGAAAATTAAGAAACTGTAAAGAAGTTGCAATAATAAATACTGGGTGATATACTAAAAAGTAAGTAGATACTTACTTTTTCTTTTATAGCGGGATAAACTTTAGGAGTGGTGGATGAATAATAAGAAAGCAACCACTAAAGTGAAAATCATCAACGCGGCTATCAAATTGATCGCTTTAAATGGGTTTAATGCCACAACTACCGCCTCGATTGCAAAAGAGGCGGGCATTTCGGATACCATCATTTTTAAGTATTTTCGCGATAAACAGACCTTGTTGCGGGAAATTGTCCAACAAGCAATGGGGCAGTTGCTTGACAATATTGATATTACGGCACTTGTTCAAAAGGTTGAATTATCCAAAGACTTTCCGACTCGGGATTTTTTAAAAATCATCCTGATGGATCGTTTCGAATTTATGGAAAGTAACTTTGAACTGGTTAAAATAGTTTTAATGGAAATGCAGTACAATGAGGAACTAATGGTTTTGGTAGAGAATAAACTTTTTGAAAAATCATATGAGATCGTCGACCTCATTGAGCAGTTGATAGCCGGCAAAATGGGAATAACCATTGAGAGGGCAAGAACCGTATTGCGGATTTGTTTCGGCACGGTGGTCACGTTTGTTATTCAGAAGCATCTTTTATCGGTAAGAATTGATTGTTCAATGGTTGAAAAAGAAATTGATAATGTGTTGGACATTATTATGGTTTCTTCTGCGCAAATTAGTCAATCTTCCGGAGGCCTATCATGAAAATCGGCATACCCAATGCATTGCTTCATTCTTATTATATGACCTTTTGGAAAACTTTCTTTGAGGAACTTGGACAGGAGCCCATCGAAACACCGGCTACCAATAAAGCGATTTTAGACAAGGGAGTGCGCCACTCGGTTCCCGAAATCTGTGTGCCGATGAAGATTTATATCGGACATGTGGTGGAGCTATTGGACAGGCAAGTAGATTATGTCTATATCCCTCGTTTTGTTTCCATTGGCAGGGGTGATACATTTTGTCCCAAATTTCTAGGACT
>DNPP01000102.1:6299-9010 GCA_003501365.1 Bacillota bacterium | reverse complement strand
GACGTGAAAGTTCAAAATGCCCGGGTTACTTTTATAGGGGATGAAAAGGCCATCTGCCGTAGTAATTTATGGCTGCGCAGCGCGGACCGGGTTTTAATCAAAATGGGTGAGTTTAAGGCCTTAACTTACGATGAGTTATTTGAAGGGACCAAGGCGTTGGCATGGCCTGAGTGGCTGCCGGAGGATGCTACTTTTCCGGTGGAAGGGAAATCTATTAAATCGAAGTTGTTTAGTGTCCCCGACTGTCAATCAATTGTCAAAAAAGCCATCGTGGAAAAACTGAAACAACGCTATCACAAAGAATGGTTTGCAGAGACCGGGCCGAAGTATACGATTGAGGTAGCTTTGCTTGATGATATCGTGACTTTAACGATCGATACCAGTGGGGCTGGCTTACATAAACGGGGTTATCGTAAATTGTCCAGTGGGGCGCCGCTCAAAGAGACTCTGGCTGCCGCTATGGTTAATCTAAGTTTTTGGAATCCGGAACGGATCCTCATTGATCCTTTTTGCGGTTCCGGGACGATTCCAATCGAGGCGGCTTTAATCGGTTTAAATATGGCCCCCGGTCTGAACCGGGAGTTTGCGGCTGAAGGCTGGCCCCAGATCAATGCAAACACTTGGGAAGAGGCCCGGGTGGAGGCCAGAGACTCCATTCGTCGTGATATTAACCTTAAGATCATGGGTAATGATATTGATCCGGAAGTCTTAAGCCTTGCCAGATATCATCAAAAGCTGGCCGGAGTTGAGGGGCAGATTCATTTTCAGCAATTACCAGTCTCGGAATTACGGAACAGCCATAAATACGGCTGCATTATCGGTAATCCTCCCTATGGGGAAAGACTAAGCAATCCTAAACAAGTGGAGGAATTATACCGGGAAATGAAAGAGGTATTTAAAGCCTTGGATACCTGGTCTTTTTATATTATCACCGCTTATCCGGGTTTTGAGAATATTTTCGGTCGGCGGGCTGATCGCCGTCGAAAATTATATAATGGCCGGATTGAGTGTCAATATTACCAGTTTCACGGACCCAGGCCACCTAAGAAAACGGTAGTTGATGCAAAAGAATCGCCGATACTGACGGAGGTTTAGCCTTTCGCCGGGCCAATGTTCCCCTAAAACACGGCAACCCTCTTTTCGCGACTTTTTGTGTATTTCGTGGTTATCAAAGTTAATTCACACGTAAAGTATTTTTAATCATTAACCATTCACGACTTGGCGGTAAATCTCCAGTATTCTGGCGGAGTTTTGCCGCCAATTATATTTTTTACAATGCTGCAATCCTCTTTGGATTAAATCATTGCGCATTGCTTGGCTACTTAGAACCTTTACTATTGCCTCGGCAAGTTGTAACGTATCCAGAGGATTTATTTGAATAGCGGCATCGCCCACAATCTCCGGGAGTGAAGAAACATTGGAAGTGATTACCGGAGTACCGCAAGCCATCGCTTCGATCGGCGGCAGACCGAACCCTTCATATAAGGAAGGATAAACAAATAAATCGGCGCCGTTATAAAAGAGCGGCAGGTCGCTGGAATTGACAAAACCGGGGAAGATTACCTCGGCGGTTAAATTTAAGGATTGGACCAACAACTTTAGTTGATCGGTATGCTTGCCGCTGCCGCCCAAGATTACCAGTTGCTGCAAATCCGGCAGATCCCGGTATATCTTCGAATAAGCATAGATTAACTCCGCTACGTTTTTGCGGGGGTTCAGACCACCGGCATATAGTACATATGATTTTTTGAGGCTGTATTTTTGGGCTAAGGATTTTTTGACCGTTTCCTTAGGTAACGGATGATAAGCATCGGTGGGCCCTGAAAAGACCACGGAGATTTTTTGGGGGTCAACCTGGAAAATATTTACAATGTCTTGTTTTGATAACTCCGAGACAGTCAGAATGTGATCGGCCCGCTCGACAATCTCCGGCATCTCACGGGTAAAACGTTTAAGGAAACTGGGGCGGACCATTTCCGGCAAAAAATAAGGGATCAAATCATGAACGGTCACTATAAATTTACTGATTTTGGAATTTGGGATCCGGAAACCGTTTTGAGGCAGATGAAACAGATCGGCCCGTTCCATGGATAGCCAAATCGGAATCTCCAATGCTTCGCGCTCATCATCTTTGGGAAGCGCATAAAAACTGTAGTTGCCTTTAAAGGGAATATAAGGCGCCGGATTATCATCGGGCCAAAGAAAGGTATATTGGTTTTCATGATCAAGTTCATGGAGTTGCTCAATCATACTGAAGGTGTAATTACCGATTCCTGTACCATATGACCATTTGATGGGCCTGGCTTCAATAGCGATCTTCAAAATAGAGCTCCTTTCATAATATCAGTATATAAAGGAATTAGGATTCAGGAGATAGGATTCAGAAGATGATGGTTTAATCTCACCCATCGGGCAATTTCTTCCAGGTTATGGCCGATGAAATCCGGAGTCGTTTCAGGAGTGATTTTTTTTTGTTCCTCTGCTCCATACCCGGTTAATACCAATGCGGTGGTGGCGCTCACATTTTTTCCGGCAGCAAGATCGATTAGCTTATCGCCGATCACATAAGACTTCGTTAAATCTAATTGGTCTGCCCAGGCCGCCAGCTTTAACAGACCGGGACGCGGCTTGCGACAATCACAATCATATCGGTAGGCTGTTATCTCAGCCTGGGGATGATGGGGACAATAATAGATGCCGCGAAATTTAAC
>DNPP01000102.1:3457-5927 GCA_003501365.1 Bacillota bacterium | reverse complement strand
TATAAAGGAAGACCGGTTCCTGCCAAAATACGTAGTCCTACGATGGTCTTGGGCAGGAATTCCAGCTCTGCGGTGTCTCGCAGATACTTCTTTTCAGCAATAATCGTTCCATCACGGTCCAGAAATATGGCGCCGCTTTTGGTTTTCAGATCACCGGGGTCGGATAATCGGATCATACTCGGACTGCATTTTGCGTAATAAGTGGCCATCAAAATTTATTGCACCCGCCAGGTTGTTAGACCCTGATTTTCAAAATTAAAGGGAGTGACCTGGGCGCCCAGCTTTTCCAAATCGGCGGCAATGATATGCTTGCGGTTATAAGGGCAATATAATAATAAATAGCCACCGCCGCCCGCTCCCAATATTTTACCACCCAAAGCACCGCGTTTCATCGCTAGGTGATAGAGCGTATCAATTTTTTCGTTAGAGATAGCCCCGGCCAGTTGCTTTTTTTCAATCCAAGCTTGGTGCAGGTATTCACCGAATTGGTTTAAGCGTCCCTGCAATAGGGCATTTTTCATGGCAATCGTAATCGCTTTTAATTCATCGAGGGCATGCAAGGAGCTCTCTTTCTTTTTTAAATACCCGTCCACTTGGGTGGCGATGATATTGGCCGATAGCCGAGTCCGCCCGGTATAAACCAGTAATAAGTGATACTCCAACTCGTTGAGGATTACGGTCGAAATGCGCAGTGGATTGACGATAGTCCCGTCATGATAAAATTCGATGAAATTAAAACCTCCGAACACTGATGCATATTGATCTTGTTTACCGCCCCGGATCGCCAGATCGACCCGCTCGATTTCATAGGCTAAGGCGGCTAAATCATAATTACTCCAAGCTAGATTCAGCCATTGGCGAAAAAGCCCAAGCAACGCAACCACCATGGTCGAAGAGGACCCCAGACCGCTACCGGGAGGGGCATCGCTATGCAAAAACAAGGAAAAGCCCTGTTTCCAACCTTCAAATTTTCTGAGTACTGCTTTGATCAGATCCAATTGACCGTTGAAATTTAGTTTTTGTGAGGCCAGAAATTTGGCAAACCTCTCTACATCCAGCGATTCGACTTGAATTTCCTGATCGGTCCGGGGAATGAGGGTGCCAAAGCTATAACGATTTATGGTGGTACTAAGAACAACCCCCCCTTTCTCGGATAAATAAGGTTCAATATCGGTACCGCCACCGGCAAAACTGATCCGGAGAGGAGCCCTGCTGCGGATCTCCACGCTTGTGCCTCCTTAAATGTGCCAGTAATGTTCCATTAAGTCATTTATATACGGACTAAGGCATAGGATATTTTATGAGGCAGGGTTATGGGTGGTGTCCTTTTATAAATGTAAGATTTCGGGGGGCTTTTATTCATGAAACGCCAACGGTTTAGCGAAGAAAGTAATGAGGGAAGAATCAAATTTCAAACGGAAGAATTTCAAAGGTGTCTGCCAATCTTTCAGCGGCTAGGATTAAAGCCACGGCGCTATCTGTGCGACGGGGAGGCCGCCTATGTCGGCACCATTGAAGGTTGGTTCCGTTTGAGTTTTAAAAAATATAATAAACAAGAGTTAAAATGGCTGCGTCGGATTTTGGAGTATTTGCACGAACGTTCATTTCGAAATTGGGCAGTATCTTGGCAAAAAACAATTATCTGGGAAGAGCATACTTTTTGCTATCTGATCCAACCTTGGACTATAGCCAGAGAACATTTCCAAATGGATGATCCAGCCTCGGTATCGCGAATCGCCGAGATTACCGCCGAACTTCACAGCTGCGGCAAGGATTATTTTGAAAACCGGGGTATTGAAATCCTCCGGGATCGTTGGCAGACTATCGACCTGGAATGGGAGAATGCCTTTCATACGATCGACCAATTCAAAATTGAGTTTGAACATGAAAAAACTCGTAAAGAACTCGAGGAATTAAGGAAAAGCGCCGGTGTTGCTTTGAGTGAGAGCCTAAGCAGCTGGCGCAAATCAGGTTTATCATCATTAATGGAACATCATCAGCGCTCCGGGGTCTTGGGGCATGGTAATTTATTAGTCAAGAACATCATCTGGGGCGGTAACGACTATTATTTATTAAACTGGGAGGGTTTGGCCTTTCAGCCTCGCATCGTGGATCTTGCTTCTTTGATCAATGATGTCGGGATGTGGGAAGCGGACTGGATTCTTTTTTTACTCAACGAATATGCCAAGATTCAACCGCTTTGGCCGGAGGAGCATGAGGCATTATTTGCGCTGCTTCGTTATCCTCGAAAGATTGTGGAATTGTTTAACCAGGAGATGTCCGAAGAGAGTTTGGATCGGAAGAACTTAAAAGAGGTGGCAAGAGAGTTGACCAGGAAAGAACGTTGTCTTGGCAAGGCTTGGAAGGAATTAGGAACCCAAAAACGCTGGGTTTGGGGGCGTCAATCTGAAATGCCCTCTGTAAACCAGGGGAAGATCTCCATGGTATTATCACCGGTCGAATCCTGGGG
>DNPP01000102.1:0-3089 GCA_003501365.1 Bacillota bacterium | reverse complement strand
TAGTTGCCGGACGGGATGGCAATATATTAGACTCCGCCGCCAAAGAGCAACCCGGCTATAACGAAAATAATTTTATTGAGATTGTTGAGCCTCAACCGACAATGCCCAGTGAAAGCGATCCGGATTCGCTTGAGGATGTAAAATCATCAACAGCGGATGCGCAGATGGAACCGGTAAAGAACGATTCGAAAGCAACTCCCAGGGTAAGTGTCGCTCCGACAGAGGAAGCGGCTGTGAAAGTTGAGACTCCGATGGTAAAAGAAGTGGAAGGGAGAATTCCAGCAGCCAAAAACAAAGTTCAAGAAAAAGCGCCGCTGCCGCTGCCGCAGATTGTACAATGGAGTAAATTCCCCAAACCGCTAGGAGCGAATAAAAAACTTGGACCTCAATGAATACAATTTTTATGAGAACATCAACCGTTATGGGATCCGACCGGAAGTGATTTCGCTTTTGCCTGAGAAACCCCGACAGATTGAAGCCTATTATGATGATGGTTATATTTTACGGTATGATGGTTTTAATCTGGCGTTATGGGTCCACCGGGGCAGGGAGGCTGGTCTCGCACGGCAGCTTCAAATCCTCCAACTACTTATGCAACAAGGGCTTGAGAGCCTTCTATATCCCTTGCCTTTAAGCGATGGACGCACTTATGCTGAATTGAACCAATTCTGCTGGTTTTACGTTACTCCTTGGCCGGTAATGCAGGAAGTGCGTTTCAAGAGTATTACTGATTTACGGGCTATCGTTAATCTGGTGGCGGATTTCCGGAAAGTGCTGCATCAAAAAGGCTTTTTATTTTGTTTAGCGGAAAGACGGAATAATGCCAATTTAGTGGAGAAATTCCGGGAGATCCTCAGGCAGTTAAACTCTTTTGCGATGCTCGCCAAACATCGTTTACGGCCCACCGCCTTTGATCACCAATTTCTATTATATTTACCGCAGTTTCTGGAACAGGCGGAAACCGCGCTTGAAATAATAAAAAATACTGTTTATCAAGATCTCATTAATAACTTGACTCCCTGCGATATTATTATTAATAATCTTACCCGGCATAATCTGCGCATGACCGATGACGGCGGGATTGTTTGCTTGCGACTCGACGATTACCGCTGGGACCTGGCAATCATCGACCTGGCCATCCTTTTGACCAAGAGCGGCCGTTCTTGTCATTGGGAAGATGGTTGGTTTCAAATGATACTCCATGAATATGAGCGCCATTTCCCCATCAGTGTAACGGAACGTCAGATCATTCACTCATACTTGGTTTTTCCCTGGAGTTTTTATCGCCTGGCTTCGCGCTACTATTATAACCGGGTTGAATGGCCACTGCGGACTTTTATGGAGAAAATGAAGAGAGTGGTGGAGGATGAGGGAAATAGGGCCGGGTTTCTAAAGAATAATAAACTGATATTTTAGTTTTAGTGATTGATAAATTAGTTTAAAAATTGGACCGCATAAAAAGCGGTTTTTTTATTTATTTAAGTAAGAGATGGGGTAAATCATGCTTATCTGAATAATTACAATAGTAGACACAACTTTACATTATATGTAAATAATTGTATAATATTCTTAAAATTATATATAAAGTAAATTTATACGGGAGGAATAAATTTTGAAAAAATTATGTAGTTTGGTGATTTGCCTTTTCTTAATTATTTCAATCGTTGTATTGAGTGGGTGCGGCGGAGGAAAGAACTCTGGAAGGGATGGAACAACCTATAATCTAACGATAAATATTTCACCTGTGGAGGGAGGGTCGGTTAGTCCGTCAAGTGGGAAATATGTAAGTGGATCAAGAGTAAATATTACGACATTGGCCAATCGGGGTTATGTATTTGATAAGTGGGATAGCAATTTAGCTTATGATAATGACAAGAAAGCTTGGCTGCTGATAATGGATAGTGATAAAATGTTAACGGCGACATTTAAACATATCTCATATACAATAGCTATTACAACCACAGGAACTGGCTCGGGTACAGTTAGTCAAGAATTAATTTCTTCAGATGAGAGTGGTGATACAATTCGTTTTACAGCCAATTCAAGTTCTCATTCAAAATTTGTTGGGTGGAGCGGAGGTATTTCCGGAACAGATAACCCAAAAACTATTACTATTAATTCGGATATTTCGGTTACAGCTGAATTTATAAAAGCAAGTTCTGATTATATGGGTTTTGAAGTGGGAAATACTTGGACTTATCAAGAGCATCTCTATTTGTCTAATCCTGGCCCAGATGAGCAACAGGATAGTAATGAGACATATACTGTAGGAATTCTTTCGAAGAATGACCAAAATATATTTACTATAGGAGAAGTTGGGAGCGCTTATTATGATTATGATAAAGTAGAAGGAAGTTCATATTATTATTATGGCGAACACGAGGACGGTAGAGATTATTGGGAATCAACTCCCTATCCTCTTATTCTGGATTCAATAACATTGGAGTCGAGTCAGGATTTCTTTGGGAATCATTTAAGACAAGAATTAGTAACAGTGCCAGCAGGAACATTTTTGGCTGAAGTATTTGAGTCATTATCTTCGGGTGATGATGGTAGTACGGAGGATTTTGTAAACTGGATTGTTCCCTATATTGGGCAGGTAAAATGTATAGATACATATAGAAATAACACAGGTGGTGTAGAAATAGACACTTCTGAATTGACTGCTTATGACTTTAGTGGAATACAAAACAGCAGTCTTTGGTCTAAAAGTTTAATCAATAATCAAAAAAATAAAGGTTCTAAATCAAGGCGTTATTTGTTTTATAGAAAGAAAAAGAGTTAGCCATTAAATAGGGTATAAGATAACAGGCGGCCGTTTCAAGATGAAAATTGAAGTTAGCCGCCTGTTATTTTTGATATGTGTGTAGATAAGGAATACATATATTCATATTACCTATCCCAAGAAAATTTAAAATTTCTCTTGACCCAATACCCAAACCTATGCTAATATATAAAAGTTGTCGCGAGCCAATCAAAAGAAATAGAAAACAAAAAAAGCAAGAAATTCCAGCTTGACAATGAAAACGGTTCGTGGTAATATATAAAAGTCGCCTCTGTGGCGGCAAACAACAAATTGAACCTTGAAA
>DNPP01000262.1:6704-10234 GCA_003501365.1 Bacillota bacterium | reverse complement strand
TTATTCAATAATCTTGGTAACAACACCGGATCCTACGGTACGGCCGCCTTCGCGAATGGCGAAACGCAGCTTCTCTTCCATAGCAATCGGGGTAATCAATTCAATCGTCATTTTAATATTGTCGCCCGGCATAACCATTTCGGTCCCTGCCGGTAAATTTGCTACTCCGGTTACATCGGTGGTCCGGAAGTAAAATTGCGGCCGATAACCATTGAAAAATGGGGTATGACGTCCGCCTTCTTCTTTGTTCAGGACGTATACTTCACCTTCGAATTTGGTATGCGGGGTGATTGAACCGGGTTTCGCGAGTACTTGGCCCCGTTCGATCTCTTTACGCTCTATCCCACGTAATAATACTCCGATATTATCGCCGGCTACAGCCGAGTCAAGCAATTTCCGGAACATTTCCACTCCGGTGACGATTGTCTTTTTAACTTCTTCGCGTAATCCAATGATCTGGATTTCATCGCCGACTTTGACCATACCCCGTTCCACTCTTCCGGTCGCCACAGTTCCACGTCCGGTGATGGTAAATACGTCTTCGACCGGCATCAAGAAGGGTTTATCGGTGGCCCGTTCCGGTGTCGGAATAAAGGAATCGACTGCATCCATTAGACTCCAAATCGGTCCGCAATTGGGACATTCTCTTTTGCCGCAACCGCATTCCAGGGCTTTTAAGCCGGAACCGCGTACGATTGGAATGTCATTGCCGGGAAATTCATAGACGGAGAGCAAGTCTCTGATTTCCATCTCAACCAATTCAATGAGTTCGGGATCATCGACCATATCGACTTTGTTCAGCCAGACTACGATATAAGGCACGCCGACCTGGCGGGCCAATAGAATGTGTTCACGAGTCTGCGGCATTGGGCCGTCTGCTGCGGATACTACCAATATTGCTCCGTCCATCTGTGCGGCGCCGGTAATCATATTCTTTACATAGTCGGCATGGCCTGGGCAGTCTACGTGAGCATAATGCCGTTTGTCGGTCTCATACTCAACGTGAGCGGTGTTGATTGTGATTCCACGCTCTTTCTCTTCCGGGGCTTTGTCGATCTCGTCAAATTTTACGAAACTTGCTTTGCCTGATTTCGATAATACTAATGTAATTGCTGCAGTACTAGTTGTCTTGCCGTGATCAACATGGCCAATTGTTCCAATGTTTACATGGGGTTTGGTACGTTCAAATTTCTGCTTCGCCATTGTATTTGTCCTCCTTCAAATCTCAAAATTAGTTTTATTTACAGTAAACCACTTGTATTAACTAACCTTTTCAATAATTGTTTCGGCAACATTCTTCGGAACTTCTTCGTAATGAGAAAAATGCATTACAAAAGTTGCCCTACCTTGAGATATAGACCGAATTGACGTGGCGTAACCAAACATCTCGGAAAGCGGTACATGCCCATCAATAACTTGTACACCGGGCCTGGACTCCATTCCCTCAATGCGGCCGCGTCTTGAACTAAAGTCACCCATAATATCGCCCATGTATTCTTCCGGAGTAACGATCTCAACTTTCATAATCGGCTCTAGTAATACCGGGCTTGCTTTTCTGGCGCCATCTTTAAATCCCATCGAACCTGCAATTTTGAAAGCCATTTCAGAAGAGTCTACATCATGGTAAGAACCGTCAAAAATGGTAACTTTCACATCAACCATCGGATATCCCGCTAAGACACCGGTAAGCATAGCTTCTTTTACACCAGCCTCAACCGGAGCGATGTATTCCCGAGGAACAACACCACCGACGATTTTATTTTCAAATTCAAATCCGGCGCCCGGCGCGAGCGGCGAAAGTTCCAACCACACATGACCGTATTGACCGCGACCGCCACTCTGACGAATAAACTTGCCTTCGCTTTTAACGCTCTGACGAATGGTTTCTCTATAAGCAACTTGGGGTTTACCGACATTAGCTTCAACTTTAAACTCTCGCAGAAGCCGGTCTACGATAATCTCTAAGTGTAACTCACCCATTCCGGAAATAACGGTCTGGCCGGTTTCATGGTCCGTATGAACCCTGAAAGTAGGATCCTCTTCAGCCAATTTAGCAAGTGATAGTCCTAATTTGTCCTGGTCAGCCTTGGTCTTAGGTTCAATTGCAATATCGATTACCGGATCGGGAAACTCCATTGACTCTAGAACGATGGGGCTTTTCTCATCGCAAAGGGTATCTCCGGTAGTTGTATCCTTAAGGCCGACAATGGCGGCGATATCGCCGGTACTTACCATTTCAGTGTCTTCACGATGATTGGCATGCATCCGGAGGATGCGGGCGACCCGTTCTCTTTTATTTTTGGTAGAATTTAAAATATAGGTTCCGGTCTTTAAGGTACCGGAATAAACTCTAAAAAATGATAATCTCCCAACATATGGGTCGGTCATAATTTTAAAGGCTAATGAAGAAAAGGCTTCCTCATCCGACGCTTTTCGGGAAATTTCAGTAGTTTCTCCGGGGACTGTTCCAATAACTGACGGTAAATCCGATGGAGACGGTAAATATTGAACTACCGCATCCAATAGCATTTGGACACCCTTGTTCTTAAATGCCGAACCGCATATTACCGGTGTCATCTTAGTTGATAAAGTCCCTTTGCGAATGGCTTCTTGAATCTCCGCTTCAGGTATTTCTTCGCCTTCCAAATATTTGGTCATTAAGTCTTCATCAAATTCAGCCAATGATTCGAGCATTTTTGTACGGTATTCCGCAACAACGTCGACCATATCGGCCGGAATCGCGGATTCTTCACTTTCAGTACCCAAATCGTCAATGTAAATAATGGCTTTAGATGTAATTAAATCAATGATTCCAATAAATTTATCTTCAGAGCCGATAGGCAACTGAATTGCAACCGGATTAGCTCCCAAACGGGTTTTAATCATTGAAAGACCCCTAAAAAAGTCAGCGCCGATACGATCCATTTTGTTAATGAAGGCGATACGCGGCACGCCATATTTATCAGCTTGATGCCAAACAGTTTCGGATTGAGGTTCCACGCCTCCCACCGAACAAAATACAGCTACTGCGCCATCAAGTACCCTGAGTGATCTTTCAACTTCAATAGTAAAGTCCACGTGTCCGGGTGTGTCGATAATATTAATTTGGTGTTTTTTCCATTCGCAAGTTGTAGCAGCGGAAGTAATAGTAATACCCCGCTCTTGCTCTTGAACCATCCAGTCCATAGTGGCAGCCCCATCATGAACTTCGCCCATCCGATGAACCTTACCGGTATAAAACAGAATACGTTCAGTAGTCGTTGTTTTACCGGCATCAATATGGGCCATAATACCAATGTTTCTTACCAAATTTAATTCAAATTTCCTAGCCAAGTTTTATACCCCATTTTAGTCTTTTCATTAATTTATAAATTTGAATCAACCATGGAAATTCATTACCAACGGTAATGAGCAAAGGCTCGGTTGGCTTCAGCCATTTTATGCATATCTTCACGTTTCTTAATTGAAGCTCCAACGTTTTGAGAAGCATCAAAAAGTTCGGCAGACAATTTCTCTTGCATGGTTTTTTC
>DNPP01000262.1:853-6380 GCA_003501365.1 Bacillota bacterium | reverse complement strand
GCTCTAACCTCAATCGGAACCTGATAGGTAGCGCCACCAACCCGGCGAGGTTTCACTTCTAAAACCGGCATCACATTTTTAATCGCGGTTTGAAAAACTTCAATCGGATCTTTGCCGGATTTCTCAGCAACAAGATTCATCGCATTATAAAAAATTCTTTCTGCAACTCCTCTTTTTCCTTCAAGCATAATACGATTGATAAATTGAGTTACCTGTTTGCTTCCATAAATCGGATCAGGTATTAATTCACGTTTACTAACTGAGCCACGACGCGGCACGAAAATACCCCCTTACTTCTCGCTTACTTCTTCTTAGTAGCGGCAGCCTTCGGCCTCTTAGCGCCATATTTAGATCTGCCTTGTTTACGGTTTTGAACTCCCGCTGTATCCAAAGTTCCTCGGATAATATGATAACGTACTCCCGGGAGGTCCTTAACACGCCCACCTCTGATTAAAACGACCGAATGTTCTTGTAGATTATGTCCTTCACCCGGAATATAGGCCGTTACTTCCATCCGGTTTGTCAGCCTTACCCTAGCTACTTTACGTAGAGCAGAATTAGGCTTTTTAGGAGTAACCGTCGACACACGAGTACATACCCCGCGCTTTTGAGGGCTTCCGTCAGTTCTAATCATTTGCTCTTTATTAACATTATAAGTCCAGCCCAGCGCCGGTGCAGTGCTCTTCTTGGAAACAGCTTCACGGCTTTGTTTAATTAATTGGTTAATCGTAGGCAAATGTCCCACCTCCTTCCAAACAAATAGAATTCATAACGATTTATATAGCTAATTACTCAATAATACCAACAATCGCAGCGCCAACTTCTATCTGGCACAATCGACCCAATTCTTTCTGGGTCAAGCTGGTTTTAATTAATGGTATCTGTTTTTCTTGGCACGGTCCTGAAATCTTACGCAAAATATGTTCTTCAACATCATTTGCCATATATACGGCGCTTACATGATCTTGTTGGATAGCGCGAAGAGTTTGTTTCAAGCCAATAATCTTTTGCTTGGCTTCCTTGATGGCTTGCACCATGGGCTTCCCTCCGACACTCGAACAGTGAATTTCAAGACAGCCAAATCAGACACTTTTATATTTTAACACCAATTACAAGAGGTGTCAATAAGTGTTTTTTTTAATCTACCTCGATTTTAACATTGCGATAACGAGACATTCCAGTACCAGCCGGTACTACTTTGCCGATGATTACATTCTCCTTCAGTCCCAATAACGGATCGGTCTTACCCTTGATTGAAGCTTCCGTTAATACCCTAGTCGTTTCCTGGAATGAAGCGGCAGACAACCAACTGTCGGTAGCGAGTGAGGCTTTTGTAATTCCCAGCAAAACAACTTTGGCGGTAGCCGGTTCCCCACCGGTTGCTTCCACTTTACGATTTTCATCTTCCAATTCAAACACATCCACCAGACCGCCGGGCAACAAATCCGTATCCCCGGAAGTTTCAATTTTGCGTTTGCGCAGCATTTGGCGAACAACTACCTCAATATGTTTATCACTGATCCAAACGCCCTGTGACCGATAAACGCTTTGGACTTCTTGAACCAGGTACATTTGCACACCATGAACCCCTTTAACCTTCAGGATATCATGAGGATTGGCAGAGCCTTCGGTTAAAAGATCACCCACTGTGGTAATGGAGCCATCCTTTACTCTAATTCTGAGGCCATAAGGCACAGGGTAAACTTTCTCTTCACCGTTATCGGCGGTGACAGAAATTCTACGGATCCCTTTCACCTCGCTGATTTTGCAAACACCGGCGACTTCATTAATAATGGCTTGGCCCTTAGGCTTACGAGCCTCAAATAATTCTTCAACCCTAGGTAAACCTTGAGTGATATCATCACCGGCCACGCCTCCGGTATGAAATGTTCTCATAGTTAACTGAGTACCGGGTTCCCCGATAGACTGGGCAGCAATAATTCCGACCGCTTCACCCACGTCAACCAATTTGCCGTTGGCCAAATTACGACCGTAGCACTTGATGCAAACTCCGAATCGACTTCTACAGGTTAGTACGGAACGAAGCGTTACTTCTTTAATTCCTGCCTTATCAATGGTTTCAGCCAATTCTTCGGTGATTTCCTCATTGGCTTTTACGATAAGCTCTTTGGTAGTGGGATCATAGATATCTTCCGTTGATAATCTACCGAGCACTCGCTCTTTAAGCTTTTCAATCTCTTCATTACCGACTACAATGGGACCAATCTTAATACCTTCAGTCGTTCCACAATCGTCCTCACGTACAATTACATCCTGGGCCACATCCACCAAGCGGCGGGTTAGATAGCCGGAGTCTGCAGTACGCAATGCAGTATCGGCCAATCCTTTGCGAGCACCATGCGTTGAGATAAAGAATTCCAAAACGGTCAAACCTTCACGGAAATTGGCCCGAATCGGTAAATCGATGATCCGCCCGGAAGGATCCGACATTAACCCACGCATCCCTGCCAGCTGTGATAGCTGTGAAGGGTTACCACGAGCTCCGGAGATGGACATCATATAAACCGGATTTCGTAATTTATCTAAACCATCTGTCATCGCTTGGGTTACGTTAACCTTAGCTTGACTCCAAATGTCAATGAACCTTTGATAACGTTCATCAGTAGTTATTAAGCCGCGACGAAATTGCTCTTCCACTTGTTCGACATGTTTTTCGGCTTCATCAAGAATGTCTTTCTTTTTGGTCGGAACCTTAATATCGTCAATAGCAATTGTGGTTCCGGACTGCGTTGCAAACCGATAACCGAGCCGTTTAATCTGGTCCAAAATTTCAGCTGTTTTGGTAACCGAATGGCTTCTTGCACACCGTCCAACCAGCGAAACCAATTTAGTTTTATCAATAACGCAGTTTGAAAGTTGAAAATTGACAATTGGGTCGGGATCTAAGTCTAATTTGACCCGCTCATTAAAAATCACCCGTCCAGGCGTAGTCTCAATAAATTGGCCGTTGATCCGCAGTTTGATCTTAGCGTGCAACGAAATCGCTCCAACTTCATATGCATAAACAGCATCGATGGAATTACCGAAAACTTTTCCTTCCCCTACAGATCCTTCGCGAAGGATAGTAAGGTAATAACAACCTAAAACCATATCTTGGGTCGGTGTGGCAATCGGCCTGCCGTTGGCAGGCGAAAGAATATTATGAGCCGACAGCATTAAAATTCGGGCTTCAGCTTGCGCTTCCGCCGATAGCGGAACATGTACGGCCATCTGATCGCCATCAAAGTCGGCATTATAAGCAGTACACACTAACGGATGAATTTGGATTGCCTTACCCTCAACCAGCACCGGTTCGAAAGCCTGAATGCCTAAGCGGTGCAAGGTAGGAGCCCGGTTTAACATCACCGGATGCTCATGAATTACTTCTTCCAAAACATCCCAAACCTCAGCCTTAACCCGTTCTACCATTCGTTTGGCGCTTTTAATATTATGAACATAACCCCTGTCTACCAAACTTTTCATTACAAAAGGCTTAAACAGCTCCAATGCCATATCTTTTGGTAAACCGCATTGATGGAGTCGCAATTCCGGTCCGACTACAATAACCGAACGTCCTGAGTAATCTACCCGTTTACCAAGCAAATTCTGACGGAAACGCCCTTGTTTTCCTTTGAGCATATCACTCAAAGATTTTAAAGGACGGTTGCCGGGTCCGGTTACCGGGCGGCCGCGGCGGCCATTATCAATTAACGCATCGACAGCTTCCTGCAACATTCTTTTTTCGTTACGAACGATGATATCCGGTGCGCCCAATTCCAGCAGTCTTTTTAAACGATTATTACGGTTAATGACCCGACGGTAAAGATCATTCAAATCGGAAGTAGCAAAACGACCGCCATCCAGTTGAACCATCGGACGAAGTTCCGGTGGAATAACCGGTACAACATCCATAACCATCCACTCGGGACGACTATTGGATTTACGGAAAGATTCCACGACCTCCAACCGGCGAATAGCCCGAATTCGGCGTTGGCCGCTAACTTCTTTAACTTCTTTCTTTAATTCTTCGGATAATTTCTCAAGGTCGATCTCATCCAATAATCTTTTAATTGCTTCCGCGCCCATCAAGGCCTTAAAGTTCTGAGCGTACTTCTCACGGGATTCGCGATATTCGTTTTCTGAAAGCAATTGTTTCTTTAATAAAGGAGTGTTGCCGTTCTCAACCACCACATAAGAGGCAAAGTATAGCACTTTCTCTAAATGACGCGGCGACATATCTAATAGTAAACCCATTCGGCTGGGGATTCCCTTAAAGTACCAGATATGAGAAACCGGAGCAGCTAATTCAATATGGCCCAATCGTTCACGGCGGACTTTCGAGCGAGTTACCTCAACACCGCAGCGATCACAAATAATGCCCTTATACCGAACGCGCTTATACTTACCGCAATGACATTCCCAGTCTCGTTGAGGCCCGAAGATTTTTTCGCAAAACAAGCCTTCGCGTTCGGGCTTTAAAGTACGATAATTAATCGTTTCGGGTTTTTTTACTTCTCCACTGGACCAAGCACGAATTTGTTCTGGTGAAGCCAAACCAATCTTTAAAGCATCAAAATTATTGGCATCCAGCAAAAGGATTCCCCCCCAATGTCGGTTCTTGATTACTTAGTAACTAAAACTCAAGCCTCTTCCGTAACATCTTCTTCAAAGTTACCTTCGATAAGTTCTTCCTCATCGCCAAAGTCTTCCCCGCTGTCAGTCTCTTCGGTCTCCTCTTCATAAATCGCTTCACGGGGAGCTTCAATCTCTAGGCCAAGTTCCTTAGCCATCTCTTTAACATCATCATCTTCTTCTTTGATCTGGATCTCTTCCGCTTCTTCGGTTAAGACCTTAACATCCAAGCAAAGACTTTGCAATTCTTTGATTAAGACTTTAAAAGATTCAGGAACACCAGGTTCCGGAACATTTTCTCCTTTAACGATAGCTTCATAGGTTTTTACCCGACCGATCACGTCATCCGATTTAACAGTTAACAGTTCCTGCAAAGTATAAGCAGCGCCGTAAGCCTCCAAGGCCCAAACTTCCATTTCCCCAAAACGCTGGCCTCCGAATTGAGCCTTACCGCCTAACGGTTGTTGGGTTACTAAAGAATAAGGTCCGGTCGAACGGGCATGAATCTTATCATCGACCAAATGGGCTAATTTCAACATATATACATATCCTACAGTTATCTTATTATCAAACGGCTCACCGGTCCTGCCATCATATAGCTCGGTTTTTCCATTTTCCGGAAGACCGGCTTTCTTAAGTGAGTCTAAAATATCTTTTTCAGTAGCTCCGCCAAACACCGGGGTCGCTACATGAATTCCCATGGCTTTCGCCGCCCAACCCAAATGAGTCTCGAGTACCTGACCGATATTCATACGGGACGGTACCCCTAGTGGATTAAGAACAATCTCTACCGGAGTGCCATCCGGTAAAAACGGCATATCCTCAATCGGAAGGATTTTGGCAATAACTCCTTTGTTTCCATGGCGTCCTGCCATCTTATCGCCCTCGGAAATCT
>DNPP01000262.1:442-581 GCA_003501365.1 Bacillota bacterium | reverse complement strand
TTTGAGCAATATAAGCCCGGACCAGACGATTAACACCGGGAGCCAACTCGTCGCCATTCTCCCGTGAAAAGACTTTTACATCAATGATGCGCCCTGACTCTCCATGGGGTACTCGTAAAGACGTATCCCGGACTTCACG
>DNPP01000262.1:0-154 GCA_003501365.1 Bacillota bacterium | reverse complement strand
GCCTTTTCACCGAAAATAGCTCTGAGTAGTCTCTCTTCAGCCGTCAATTCAGTCTCGCCTTTAGGTGTTACCTTACCTACCAGTATGTCTCCAGGTCTTACTTCAGCTCCGACCCGGATTATCCCGTGCTCATCGAGGTCATCTAAGGCTCCTT
>DNPP01000257.1:18814-19890 GCA_003501365.1 Bacillota bacterium | reverse complement strand
TCTTTGCGCATGACAATTTTACCCGACTCCATCCGGGAGAGATCCAGTAACTCACTGACTAGATTATTTAAACGATTACAATCCTCCTGAATGACTTCAAGCAATTGAGCCTGTTTTTCATTCGGGATACCGACTGTTCCGTCCAGGAGTAATCCGGCGCTCAATGTGATTGAGGTCAGTGGCGTCCGAAATTCATGGGAAGCTGTGGAGACAAAGTCGGATTTGATACGATCAATCTCCATCAACTGGGTCACATCACCCATGAAAACAACCATTCCGATTAAATTTCCCTCTTTATCATCTACCGGAGTTGACTCCAATAAATAATAACGAATCACGTTATTTACCGTCAAGGTCATCGCTGAATCCATCGTGGTTGCCTTGACCGGTAAATGAGTCCCCGCACTTTCTTTCAAAGCGTTAAAGATGGCTTCATTATTGATTACCTCCAGAATGTGGATGCCTTTAACTTGTTTTTCTTTGATGGCAAATAACTTTTCAGCCGAAGAATTAATGGCAATAATCCGGTAGTCCGCATCAACTACGATCAATGGATCGGGGATACTCCGCACAATCGCATTGGCCCGCCGTCTTTCGGCGATTAACTTTTCAATATTATGCTTATCAAACTCCCGTAAGCGCAAGGTCATCCGATTGAACTCTTCCGCTAAACGGCCTATTTCATCTTTGGTCTCCACTTCAATGGTTTCATCCAGACAACCTTCACCGATTCTTTTAGCCTGCTTGGTCAATTTTAAGGTAGGCGTGATAATTACGGCTGAAATCCGGTAGCCAAATAGTAATGCCAGAAGTAAAGCTAAGATCGATACCAGGGTGGTTGAAAAAATTGCTTCTTGAGCATCGGACTTGGCGCGATTATCAGCCCTTACCATATGGCTCTGGTTGATATTAAGCAATCCATAACAGGCTTGTTTGGTCTTAGCAAACTGCGGTAATAACCGGTTTAGATAAAAATCGTTGACCTTCCCGGAGTTATCACGAAAAGCCATCCATTGGAGTCTTTGAAAATCGATTAGATACAGACTATAGTCTCTTTTGATCCGGTGTAAGGTTTC
>DNPP01000257.1:14735-18451 GCA_003501365.1 Bacillota bacterium | reverse complement strand
ATCCGCGAGTAACAAAAGTGATGCGGCACTATCCTGTTGTTCCAAAGCTTCAATCATTTTCTGAGAAGCTACCACGCTGCGGTAACTAGCTACCATGATATCCTTAATAGCTTGATTCAAACGAATAAAGTTATATATGGCCCAACCACCGGTCACTAGAAGAAACCCGGCGATAACCAAGTATCCAAAGAGGATTTTCCAACGCAAGCTGATTTTAGATTGTAAGAATCGGATATTCATCACTACAAACTACTCCATTCTAGACGTTATCCTTCTTCAAACTGTTTGGCGATTTGCTTAAACCGTTCGGCCTGTTTGCACTCGCCTTGCGCCTCATAAACCGCCGCGATCAGCCGATAAATCTCTCCACAACCGGGATCAAGGGCCAAAGCATTTTTTAATTGTTGAAAAGAATCATTATATTTGCAATTTGCCAATAGCTTCTTGGCATCGGATAATAATATTTCAATACTGTCGGCATCAGCTGATTCGCCATCGGAAATCTCCTGGATTACACGACGTATTTTCTCGGCGGTGAAAGGTTTCTGCAGATATACAACAGCCCCAAGTTTGGTACATTCAACTGCATTTTTGACCGTGGCGAAAGCAGTCATGATGATGATCGGAACATCAATTCCAAGCTCTCTGACCCTGCGCAAAACTTCAGTTCCAGGTAGCTCGGGTAACTTAATATCTAAAAACGCCAAATGAAACTGGTTTTGCTGCAATAATTCTAAGGCTTGCTTGCCATCGCCGGCAGCCGTAACCTGATAACCCTCTGCTTCCAGACACATGGTTAGTAAGGTGCGAATATTCTTGGTATCATCCACAATTAAAACTTTTCTCATCACCATATCCCCACAATTATATTATTTGGGACCGACTGATATAAAAAAACACTCGCTTGAGTGTTTTCATTATAGTATACGCTGAATTGGAATAAAAGTCATATTTTATATGCGTCAATGAACATCGACAATCTGCGCCCACCCACATACCGCGAAAAATAATAACCGCTGTCAAGTGGACTAATCCGTACCGCGCCGAAGCCGGATGCGGCATGAATGAAACAATTATCACCCAGATAAATTCCAACATGGTTTACAGTTCTAGACCCCATTGTCTTGAAAAAGACCAGATCTCCCGGGATTAAATCTTCCCTGGTCTCTACTTGCTCGCCTGTGTCCATTTGTAGAGCAGCCTCATGAGGTAAATTGACGCCGAATTTGGCCAGCACATATACAATAAAACCGGAGCAATCAAAACCGCGCGGTGAATCTCCACCATATCGATAGTGGATTCCCAAAAGGCTCCGGGCATAATCAAGCATCATATCCACTGTAAACTTCGGGGGATTTTCCTGTGAATCCGCCCCGTCCGTTTGAATAAACTGACGATAAACCCAACCCGTTTGACCATCGGGGAGTTGGACCATAAACCAGGCGGCCGATTCATCCACAACGGTAACTGCCAATCCCGGTTGCAATACCGAGATGATATGATCGTCCAATCCCGGTCCGGAACGAAGATTGACATTATCGCCTTTGATGATGCCGGGTTGTAACTCCGCTCCGTAAGCTGCAGCCGCAGTCATCAGGGACCAACTAATGATTAATAAGCAAAAAATCCTGATTTTCATTGGCGTATAGCTCCCTTCTATTTTTTGTCCGATAGTCGCTTTAATTTTCGGCAATCTTAATTCTTCTGGACATTATTAGATTAATCAGGGCAATCAGGGCGGCTGCCAAAAATACATACTTATATCCCAGACTCGCCCATAATAATCCCCCAAAAAAGGGAATTGTCATGGAAACCACATGATCGAAACTGGTACCTGCCGATAAGGTTGGAGTGACATCTTCCGGTTCCACCGCAATCTTCTTTAAATAAGTCGACCGCGCCATTTCCACAGCGCTCATGGAATTGTCAATAATATAGCAGCCCGCAATAATAATCACCGCAATGCCGGGAGTGAAGAAATCAGCTGCAAAAGCATAACCGATGCAGATTAAGAATAAAAATACCGCCTCTACCGAAAGCACAAATCGTTCACCTTTGATATCAATAGCATTTCCCACGATGGTCCTGGTTAAGATACTTACTATCGCGATGATCAGCCCCAATACGGCAAATACCGGCGGAGTCATATGGTAAGACTGAATCAATACCCAAGGCGCAAAGGTAAGAAAAATTTGCTTTCTAGCCCCGTTGGCCACATTAAGGCCGTAAAACAACAGGTATTGCTTACGAAAAATAAATCGCACTTTTTTTACAGCCGGCTTTTGGAAACTCATGGCTTTAAGGAAGAACGCGGCTACCACGTAAAAAACAGCAGCAATGACAAATGCCCACCGATAACTAAGTCCCCAGTATTTAAAACCAGCCCAAACAATGGCATAACCAATAATCGTCGCCACCAGGTTATAGGCATTGAAACGTCCCAACCTGACACCATACTCTTCCTTGCGTGAAAGAGTCATTCCGATACCCGGAGCCAGCGGCATAAAGATGTGAGTACCCAGACTTAAAATCATCATCCATACCAACATAACAGCAAATGTAGGTGAAAAAAGCCCCAAGCCAAGCATTCCCAGGGCGGCAGTAAGCATTCCCACTGCTGCCATCCGGATGTCCCCCAAAAACGCAAACAAACCGAGCACAACCATAATCAAAGCGCCCGGTAATTCTCTGGGAAACTCCACCAAACCTCTGGCGGTAGTTGATAATTTATAAACATCACTTAAAAAATTGTTGGAGATGGTGGAGTTGATACCCCCGGCAATCCCGCTACACAAACCGACAATCAAAAATAGTTTGAAGTCGCGATCATATGTAAAACGCCGGAACAGGTTGGTAAATCTCTCTCTCCCTATTTCTGTCCATATCCCTGTTTTTGTCTCTACCTTACTTTGCTGATCATTAGAAATTGACTTCTTGATGTTCATTGATTGATTTCCTTTTCTGTTGCCAGTTGCATCCTTATCCTTTGCAAAAAGTACCGATATCCCGCACATAGACGCTAAGAACACAAAGGAAGGAAAAACTTTTAATGGTTTGGTTGGCGGCTTTGCGTGAAACATCCGGATCTTTATTTCTTATTAGTCGTGAAGAATCCAAACATCCGCCCCAGCTTTAATTTTATTTTATTTCTTTTGATTTTTCAAGCCAGATCGCTTTTTCTTTACTAAAATTCTATCCAATGCTTGCTATCGTCAATATTACCAATATTTTTCTTCTAAACCGCTTGCCAAACAAAAAATGCCATTACTTCAACTACAATTGGCCAGTTCAAGGTAATAGCAACACTAATAACTTCAATATTATCGATATTATCTATAAAAAGCGCACGCGAATTAATCGCTTTTTCGCTCTAACCGGCACATAAAAAAGCCATCACCACCGTCCGGTATCGGCAAAATGGTTAACCATTTTTGATCCGGTTCGGTCAGGTATTGAATCAATGTCTTCGGTAAGTATGGCCTAAAATCAACCGCCTCAAACTCCGGATGTTGTGCTAGAAACCAAATGATTTGTTCCTGATCCTCCTCCGGCTCCAGAGTACAGGTACTGTAGACTAACCGTCCGCCTGGGCGAACCAGCTTGGCAGCATGATCCAAGATCTGCCGTTGAATCGCAACCAATTGGGGAATATCCTCGGGTTTACGGCGGTAGCGGGCATCGATCCGTCGTCGCAAGACTCCGGTCCCGGTACATGG
>DNPP01000257.1:5578-14387 GCA_003501365.1 Bacillota bacterium | reverse complement strand
TTGCAATTGCAACCGCCGGGCATTTTGGGCTATCAATTCGATTTTATGGGGATGGTCGTCAATGCTCCATATTTTGCCTTGATCCTTCATAAGCTCAGCTAGATGAGTACTTTTACCGCCCGGAGCCGCGCATAGATCGACAAGGGTCTCTCCCGGTTGCGGCTTTAGCAAATGAGCCACTAACATTGAACTTTCGTCCTGAACGAATAATCTCCCACTTTGAAACAACGGTAATTCTTCCAAAGCCATCGGCAGAGATTTTATATGTACCGCCTCCGCCAACAACTTACCCGGGGTATATTCAACCCCGGCCTCCCGTAGCGCTGACAAAGTATCGGTAATCGGCGCCTGTTGTTGATTGAGCCGCAAAGTCCATGGCGGTTGTTCATTGTTGGTCCGTAATAATTGTTCAGTTCGCTCCGCTCCAAATCTGGATAGCCAGCGTTCAACCAGCCAGCGAGGCTGCGAATATTGCAGTGCGAGATATTCCATCAAATCCGAATTGCATTCAGGCAGTTTCAACTGGTCTTTGTTACGTAAGTAGGCCCGCAATACTCCATTAACTAAAGGTGCTAAACCTTGGTAACGTGAATTCTTGATTTGGGCCACCGCAGTGAAACATACAGCCCGTTCGGGAATATCCGGTAAAAATATCAGTTGATAGAGGGCAATCCGTAACACATTTTTCACCGGAATTTTTAAAGAAACCAAAGGACGGCTGAGCAGCCGTCCCAAAAAATAATCAAGCTGATAAAGATGCCGGTATACACCATAAGTCAGTTCAGTGCAGAAGGCCTTTTCACGGCCATCGGCAGCGGGGTACTCATTAAATACTTGCGGTAACGCCAAGTTAAGATAGGAGGCCCGTGTTTCAACCCGATCTAAAACCAGTTGGGCCATTTGGCGTCCGTTGCCGTTGCTTTTACTGTTACTACTATTCATCCCGGTTGCCCCGGATTAATAACATTCTTACTAATTGCAAAATTGCCATTGCCGCAGCGGCAACATAAGTTAAAGCAGCCGCACTCAGTACTTTTCGGGCCCCGGCTTCTTCTTCGCCGCGCGATAAATGACCGCCATCAGTGAGCATGACCATCGCTCGGCTGCTGGCATTAAATTCCACCGGCAGGGTTAAGACGGTAAAAAACACGAAGAAACTGAACAAGATAATGCCTAGATCGAGCAGAAAAGTATTGCCGCCAAAGATAAGTCCGATAAAAAACAAAATATAGCCTAAATTGGATCCAAAGCTGGCGATCGGGAAAATAGCATTACGAACAGTTAAGGGAACATATTCAAGCGAATGTTGAACGGCATGTCCGGTTTCATGCGCGGCTACTCCCAAAGAAGCCAGCGAACGGCCGTGATAAACCTCCGGTGATAACCGCAAAACTCTGGTACGGGGATCATAATGGTCGGAAAGGGTTTCCGGAGTTAACTCCACCGGAACATCCGATAAATGATTACGATCCAGCAACTCACGGGCTACTTGAGCTCCGGTCCGTCCGGAAGCTGCGGGAACCTCTAAAAATTTGTTAAAGGTCGATTTGACTTTCACTTGAGCATAAATCGCTAAAATAACCGCAGGAATTAACAAAAAAAACGTCCAGTCAAAAAACATTGAACTTCGTCCTCCTTGATATAATTTTTACACTTTGCAAAAAAGCATACCACATTGTAAGCAACGACCATTTGCGCATTCCAAGGCAGACATTACCTTTTTACCGGCCGGTTGCATCTTAGTGATTAAAAGCGGCCCGTCACCGCAAGCCACCAAAAGTCCTTGCTTTTTTACTACTTGCAAGATAGTCCCCGGTTCCCTTTTCCCTCCCTGCAGATTAGGGCCTAGATAGAGGCAGAAGCCATCGGTGGATATTTGGGTCTCCATTATTTTTAAACGTTCATTATTCAAATAAGTTTCCGCACCGGGAAGCGGGGCTAAGGTCCGTATCAAGTTATGGATCTTCTTGGCGGGCTCGGACCAATTAATCTGTTGTTGCTCAGCTTTCAGTTTAGGGGCAAGCGTAGCCAAACTGGGATCTTGTTTGATACGGGGCGCTTTTCCAGCCGCAATATCCTGTACCGTTTTGACCAGTAGTCTACCGCCGATCTCAGCCAATCGATCATAGAGACAAGCAAAGTTCTCATCCGGTCCGATCGCGGTCCGTTCCTGATAAATCAGATCTCCGGTATCCCAACCTTCATCCATATACATGGTGGTAACCCCGGTTTCCGGATCGCCGTTTAGGATGCTCCATTGAATCGGGGCAGCACCCCGATATTTCGGCAACAGGGAACCATGAACATTGATACAGCCGAACTTGGGCCCAAAAAGGATCTCTGTGGGAATTTTCTGTCCAAAGGCCACCACTATTACCAGATCGGGATTTAAACGGTGAAATAAATCTAAAAACTCGGGTGTAGCAACTTTTTCAGGTTGCCACACGGGCAACTGGTGTTTCAGAGCAATCTGTTTAACCTCACATGGTTGTAAAATCATGCCCCTGCCTTTGGGACGATCCGGCTGGGTAACAACTCCAAGCAGCTCATGGCCACTTTGAACTAGATGTTCAAGACTAACCCCGGCAAAACAGGGTGTCCCCATAAATAAAATACGCAAATTAATTCTCCTTCGTCAAATGGTCAATGAATAAAATCCCTTCCAAATGATCAATCTCATGTTGAAGGGCTCTTGCCAATAAACCATTTCCGTTAATGGTCACCTTTTTGCCTGCTAAATCGATATAAGAAACCAACACTTTTTCCGCGCGGATGATATATTCATTGCGACCCGGAAGAGATAAACAACCTTCCACATCCTTATTCAGACCCTCAGAACGGGTTATTTGCGGGTTGAACAAAATCAGCGGACCTTCCCCCACATCGATGACGACTAAACGATCGGAAATACCGATTTGAGGGGCGGCCAATCCGACTCCATTGGCATTATACATCGTTTCCAACATATCCTTGACCAGAATGCGTTGGCGTTTGGTAATTTTACCAACTTCTTTGGCCTTTTGCCGCAAAATAGGATTTTCCTGAGTTAAAATTTTCAAAATTGCCACGGTGACACCTCAATTAATATAATCAATGAATAGAATCCCGTTCAGATGGTCGATCTCATGCTGCAATACCCTGGCTAATATCCCATCACTGTTGAGGGTTATTTTCTTGCCTTCCGTATTTAAATAGGTGACCGATACTCTTTCGGCTCTGGTAACATAGCCACTGCGATCAGGAATCGATAAACAGCTTTCAACATCCCGGCTTTTTCCTTCACTATGGATTATCAGCGGATTAATCAGCACTAACGGCGGTCCTTTGTGAATATCAATAACGACCAACCGCTCTGAAATCCCAACCTGGGGTGCGGCCAAACCTACACCGTTCTTTGCATCATGCATCGTCTCCAACATATCCCGGACTAGTAAACGGTGCCTTTTGGTTATTTTAGATATTAATTTAGCATTTCTACGTAAGATGGGGTCTTCCTGAGTTACGATTGGTAAAACCGTCACTGTAAACACCTCAATTAAATTATACCACTAAATAAGGATTACGATCCTTAGTAACCCGAACGTCGGAATGTTTCTGATTTTGATATTCGGTCCAGGCTTCTTTCACCATGGCTTCCAACCAATCCGGGCGATTACTTTTTAACAGCAGTTGCCAGCGGTAGTTATTTTGAATCTTTGGAACTAAAGCCGCTCCCGGTCCGAGTACTTCCATATAATAAGCAGGATCATTGGAACTGATAAGACGCTGTTGGATACCTTTAACAATTCGGCAAAATTCATAAGCGGCTCGGTTCACGCTTGATTCATTCAAACCGCTAAAACCGAACTTCACCAATTCTGCAAAAGGGGGATAATGAAGGTCGGCCCGGTACTTAATCTCCTCATGGTAAAAACCATGATAATCATGTTCTTTGGCTCGCTGTAATGAATAATGATCGGGATCATAAGCCTGAAAAATCACCCGGCCGGTCTTTTGACCCCGGCCCGCTCTTCCCGCCACCTGCGTCAACAAACTGAAGGTCCGCTCGGCAGCCCGGAAATCAGGAATATTTAAAGTTGAATCCGCTGAAATCACCCCTACCAAAGTCACTCTCGGCAAATNNTTCAAACCGCTAAAACCGAACTTCACCAATTCTGCAAAAGGGGGATAATGAAGGTCGGCCCGGTACTTAATCTCCTCCCGGTAAAAGCCATGATAATCATGTTCTTTGGCCCGCTGTAATGAATAATGATCGGGATCATACGCCTGAAAAATCACCCGACCGGTCTTTTGACCCCGGCCCGCTCTTCCCGCCACCTGCGTCAACAAACTGAAGGTCCGCTCGGCAGCCCGGAAATCAGGAATATTTAAAGTTGAATCCGCTGAAATCACCCCTACCAAAGTCACTCTCGGCAAATCTAGCCCTTTAGCGATCATTTGGGTTCCCAGTAAAATATCAACCGCGCCGGAGGTTAATTGGTGATATATTTGCTGATGAGCGCCCTTTTTAGCGGTAGAGTCCACATCCATGCGCACAATCCGCGCTGCTGGAAAATCCTTAGCCAACTCTTCTTCCAGCTTTTGGGTACCGTGACCGAAATAACGAATACGCGTACTGTGACACTCAGGACAGGTATCTGGAACCGGCCGACGATAATCACAGTAATGACAACGCAAGGACATTTCATGAGTGTGATAGGTCAATGCCACATCACAGGCGGGGCAGCGCAAAGTATAGCCACAATCCCGGCAAAGAATAAAGGTGGAGTGGCCGCGGCGATTTAATAAAAGAATAANNTGGTGATATATTTGCTGATGAGCGCCCTTTTTAGCGGTAGAGTCCACATCCATGCGCACAATCCGCGCTGCTGGAAAATCCTTAGCCAACTCTTCTTCCAGCTTTTGGGTACCGTGACCGAAATAACGAATACGCGTACTGTGGCACTCAGGACAGGTATCCGGAACCGGCCGGCGATAATCGCAGTAATGACAACGCAAGGACATTTCATGGGTATGATAAGTCAATGCTACATCACAGGCGGGGCAACGCAAAGTATAGCCACAATCCCGGCAAAGAATAAAGGTGGAGTGACCGCGGCGATTTAATAAAAGAATAATCTGATCGCCGCCCGCTAAGCTCTCTTCGATTGCCGTATGAAGTTTTGCACTGAGAATATTCCGATTACCGTTATGTAATTCTTCGCGCATATCAACCATAGTTACTTCAGGAAGGGGGTTATGGTTGAATCTTTGTTTTAATTGAAGATAACGATATTTTCCGCTTTGCGCGTAATAGAATGATTCCACCGAAGGAGTGGCACTACCAAAGATAATCTTGGCGCCGGTCAATTCCGCTAATTTTTCGACTACTTGCCGTATATGATATCTGGGGTTCTCCTCTTGTTTATAGGTAGTTTCATGTTCTTCATCGACGATGATTAATCCCAAGCGATCAAATGGCGCAAAAGCAGCCGAACGGGCGCCTAATACAAATCCTGCGCTATGATTCTTCACCCGAAACCATTGATCATACCTTTCGCCATCCGACATGTTGCTATGGATCAAAGCGACCTGGTCGCCAAACCGGTTCCGGGCTCGTTCCAATGTTTGAGGAGTTAAGGCAATCTCCGGCACCAAGTATAATACCTGGCCGCCCCGGTTGATCACCTCAGAGGCCGCATTAAAATAAACTTCGGTTTTGCCACTGCCGGTTATACCATGTAACAAAAATAATTGCTGCTGGTTTGGAACGGTTATTTGCCGGTAAACCTCTTGCTGCTCGAGGTTAAGTTGAATTTCCCGACCGATTGGGGCAACTTCTTCCAATCCAGCCGGTCTTCTCTGCTCCGCCACTTCAAAACAGCTGATTTGACCTTCTTTTAAAAGCCGTTTGACAACGGATAGACTAACTTCAGCCGCTGCGCATAATTCAGCGGCAGTTAATCCCATGTCCCGACAGCGGTCCCCCTGCAAAACTTCTTGGACTCGCCGTCCGGTTAGGGATTGTCCTTTCCTGTTCTCACTATTAGCATTATCTACGGACCAGCGATATAGTGTACAAACTTTTGGCTTGGTTTTGGGTTTGGCAATCCGGTGATTGGGGATAAGAAATTGCTCGTGAATGAGAAACTCTAAAATTTGCGGAATAGCGCCGAATTTGTTCTGCCATTCCTTACTGTTCCAATCCGCCTTAATCCCGGTAGCGACTAACGACATTGCCGTAGCTACCTGCTCCTCGGGAAAGAAAAATTTTAACTTCAAATCTAAACTGCTATGATCGATTGCCAGCCGGTAAAATATTTCCCGGCTCAAATTGGCCCCCGGCGGCAAACATAGCTTAATAACATCCGCCCGGCTACAAAAATAATAATCCGCCAGCCAATTGATCAGCTGGTATTGAATACTCCCGAGTAGCGGTATATTATCCAGCAGTTGCTGGATAGACTTTACTTCGTTAAACGCCGAATTTTCAGCTAATTCCCATACAAACCCAAGGTTGGGACGATTTCTAAACGGCACCAGTACCCTAGCTCCGACCTGAATGTCAACCTGAAAAACTTCAGGAATCGAATAATCAAATAGCCGCTCCAGATTTTGGGCCTGGGAGACCACCAGCACCCTGGCAATTTTTTTATCCATTAATCAACCAGAACCCTAGGTATTGAAATAAAAGCATCAAAAAACCTCATTTTAAAATAATTTTTAGCTTCATTATAAAACAAAAATCTCAGAGTAACAAGGCTCTGAGATTTGAACTAATTCTTAATTATTTAATTCCTACTTTGGTTCCTTCGATTTTTATCTTGCCGGAATGAATTTCCCGTAATGCACTGGAAACCGCTTTATTTGACTTCTCTTCATTTGATTGTTCTTCTTCAAGTATTTTACGGGCTCGTTTGGCAGATGCAGTAACCAAAGTGTACCGACTATCAACATGGGTTAAAAGTTCATCCAATGGCGGATAAATCAAGTCTAATCCTCCTTATGTAATCTTTAAAACCGCTGTTCGATTATTCACTTATTCACTATTCAGCGCGTAAAATTTTAGCCAGAAAATTCGTTTCCTGACGACTGACTTTAATTCTCTCAGCCTGAATAATACATTCAATTTGCCTACATGTCAAGTCAATTTCACGGTTTATGATGAAATAATCATACAACGGCACCGCTTGAAACTCGGTTTCAATATATTGGAGGCGCAACTCGATCTCCGATTCCAGCTCGGTCTTTCTTCCTATCAACCGCTGCTTTAATTCACATAGCGATGGCGGCGAAAGAAAAATTAAAATTGCTTCCGGTAGTGCTTTTTTAATTTGAGCAGCTCCTTGAACATCAATGTCAAGGGCTAAATCTACCCCGTTCGATAACATTTTTTCAACATAAGATCGGGGGGTTCCGTAATAATGTTGATAAACTTTGGCCCACTCCAGAAAAGCATTGTCTGCGATTCGTTTAGTAAACTCAGCTTCCGTCAAAAAAAAGTAATTTTGACCATCAATCTCATTAGGCCGCGGCTCCCGGGTAGTCGCAGAAACAGAATATTTTAAGTCAGATAAACAAGTAAATAAATTACTGATAATAGTATTTTTCCCTACCCCGGACGGGCCAGAGACTACAATCAACAAACCGCGCGGCATTAAACAGTTCTCCTATTCTTCCGGATCTATCGATGCATCTTTCGAATTTAAGCGGTGAGCAACTGTTTCGGGTTGGACCGCAGACAAAATTACATGATCGCTGTCCGTTATGATTACTGCCCGAGTTCGACGACCATAAGTGGCGTCGATAAGCATCCCTTTGTCACGGCTTTCTTGGATGATTCTTTTAATTGGTGAAGATTCTGGGCTAACAATAGCAATAATTCGATTCGCGGAAACAATATTGCCGAACCCGATGTTGATAAGTTTGATATCCATTATTTTTCTTCAGGGCTCCCTTCTTAATTGCTGCCAAGTCTTTCAATTAATGCTTGTTTTTGGCGATTTCCGAGGCCCTGAATACGACGGGTCTCATCAATACCGATATCGTTCATAATTTTTTTTGTCTTTACTTTGCCGATACGCGGTAATGATTCCAATAGATAGACTACTCTCATTTTGGCAACCACGTCGTCATTAATATTCGCAAGTACTTCCAAGATGTTGGTCTTACCCTTTTTTAGGTTTTGACGAATTTTAGCTCTTTTACTCCTTACATCCTGTGCCTTCTTGAGAGCTTTGCGCTTCTCTTCTAGTGACAGTTTCGGTAAAGCCATGTTTTTCACCTCCTATTCAATATTTTGAATCTGTTCCCGTATTTTTTCTAGTTCAGCTTTGAAGTTGATCACTAGTTGTGCAATATTAATATCGGATGCCTTGGAACCGACGGTATTAATTTCCCGGTTTAGTTCCTGAATTAAAAAATCCATCCGCCGTCCAATTGGTTCATTAGAATCAAAAATTTGTTGAAACTGTTTTAAATGACTTTCAATACGAACCGTTTCTTCGGTAATATCGGATTTATCGGCAAAAATAGCGACTTCGGTCGCCAATCGGTTGGGATCAATGTCGACTCCTGAGGTAAGTTCCTGAATCCGCTTGGTTAACTTTTCTTGATAAGTGGCGACTACTTGTGACGCCAGACCCAAAAGCCCTACCCGATATTTGTCTAAAGTCTGAAGTTTATTACGAATATCCTGACATAACCCGTCACCTTCAAGTCTTCGGTTGGCAACCAATGATTTTAACGCCATATCCAAGGCTTGTCCAACAATTTGTACTAATCTTTCCTGATCTTCCTCCGGTTGCAAGGTTTTAAAGATCTCCGGCAA
>DNPP01000257.1:2363-5171 GCA_003501365.1 Bacillota bacterium | reverse complement strand
TGATATTTCGACTTTACCGCGGGATATTTTACCGGCTATTTCACGGCGCAACTTATCTTCAAGAAATTGATAAGCTTTCGGGATTTTAAAATACAATTCCAAATAACGGTGATTAATGGATTTTAGGTCGATGGTTATTGAATATTCTTCCGTTGAGAATACTCCCCGACCGTAACCAGTCATGCTTAAAGCCAAAGTAAGATTTACCTTTCTTATAAATTTACAAAATATTTTTGAAACTAATTATATATTTCACATATATTCCACCCGAAGTACCAAATTCCTCCTTTTTTCCAGGAGGATTCCTTTTTATGCGGGAACTTTTTTTTGACCAAGGCGTTTATCATAATTAGTTAATGGGTGGAGAACCTATCTAGATAATACTTTTCACCCAAAATTCTAGATAGAACAGCCAATCCGGCGGACTTTCTTCACTTAATTGTCAGACAGTGAATGACTATGCTTACTTAGTTTGCTTGTTTTATTCTTAACCTAATTGGAGGTTTTTACTATGAACCAAAATGCTAAAAAATATTTGGCCTATCTGGGAATAGCATTATTCTCATCCCTACTCACCGCAGCTATCTTTTTGGGAATTGCGCCCAAAATGCTGCGCGGAAATAATATTATTGACCAGAATTTGGCCAGTCAACCCCAGATCAAAAAAGTCGCCTATCTAAATGAACAAATGGGTTCGAATTCAATCATCAGTGCCCGCGAGAAGGCGGCCCCATCGGTGGTTTACATTGACACTGTTGCAGTAGTTACCGCGACACCGGAAATACCCGAGGAATTTCGAGATTTCTTCCCGCCGGGAATATTCGGCAACCAACAACAACAGGTGCGCGGAGCCGGTTCCGGATTTATCATTCGCCCCGACGGTTATATTTTAACCAATGAACATGTGGTTAAAAATGCTCAAAATTTAAAAGTAACCCTGCAGGGGGGTAAAAAATTTAATGGTCGGGTTATCGGAACCGATCCCCAAACCGACCTAGCCATCGTTAAAATTGATGCCAAAAATTTACCCACTGCCGATTTGGGAGACTCCGACGGTTTGGTACCCGGCCAATGGGTGGTCGCTATTGGTAATCCCTATGGTTTTCATGATACAGTAACCGCCGGCATCATCAGCGCCCTTGGCCGTTCGATTGATGACCCCAATAATCGCGGTTACCTGATTCAGACTGACGCGGCAATTAATCCCGGCAATAGTGGTGGTCCCTTAGTCGATCTTTCGGGCAAAGTTATCGGAATTAACGAAGCCATTATTGCCAACGCTCAAGGATTGGGTTTCGCGATCCCGGTAAACTTAGCCAAGAAAATCTCTAAAGACCTGATTGATAAAGGCAAGGTGCAACGCCCGGCTACCCCTTGGTTAGGAGTTGCTTTAACGGAGATAAGTGATCGGATCGCCAATTATTACGGTCTTGCCAACCAAGAAGGCGCCATTATCCAGGTTTATCCCGACAGTCCTGCACTAAAAGCCGGTCTGCAGGATGGCGATATTATTAAAGAAGTAAATCATGGAAAAATAAAAGAACCTCAAGATGTGATTAAAGCAGTAAGTAAAGCGAAGGTTGGTCAAGAGATTGAATTGTTAATCTATCGAGAGGGCACATTGAAAGTATTTAAGGTTAAATTGGAAGCCCGTCCCCAACAATTAGACAAAAACAACCGGCAAAACGATCAACCTTTTAACCGATAACGTAAACCTCGATCCGGCAAATTCTTGATTTAAAAGGATTTTGAAGTTACTTGCCGAATTCATGTTAAAATTAGTAAAAATTGTTTATTCCGGTGTCATAAAGATTTGGTATAATGGTATAGAACAATATTCATCTAAATTAAAAGAAGGTGAGTCCGATGTCGAACACAATTGTTGAAACGTTTGCGGGTGCCCAAGCCGTTCAAGATCGGATTGCGATTTTTGAAGACTTAGTAAAGACTTATGAAAAGCCTTTATTCCAATTCGCCTTTCGTTTATGCGGCAACCATTATGAAGCTCAAGATCTGTTACAAGAAGGATTTTATCGGGCATACAAGGCATTTAATAAATTTGAGACCGGTACTGCATTTGATCGTTGGCTGTACCAGATTATTCATAATCTCTATATCGATCATTATCGCAAGAAAAAAAACCGGCCGTTAGTTGCTTCCATCGATGAACCCAGTCCCCATCTGGAAAATGAAAAGCCGACCGAGATTGCGGATTGGACCAACAACCCCGAACAGGAAGCAGTCCGCCTGGAGTTGGGTCAACAAATTCAAAACGGTTTGGCAGAGTTACCGACCGAATACCGTTCAGCGGTTATTCTTTGCGATATCCAAGGATTATCATATGAAGAAATCGCCCAAATTCTTGGCTGTTCTATTGGTACCGTGCGCTCCAGGATTCACCGAGGCCGTAAAATATTGCGTCGGGTCTTACTCCCATATATTCAGGGCAAGGAGGCACTTGACGCATGAATTGTCAACACGTTCAAAATTTGATTTCATCATATATCGATCGTGAACTTGATCCGCAAGAAACCCGGGAAATACGAAAACACCTGTTTACCTGTTCTGAATGTGACCGGGAGTTCCAGGAGTTACTCCATTTAAAAAATTATCTGGAGAATTTAATTCAGGAACCCACTAATTTTAATTCCATTCAAAACATTCATGCCCGGCTGATTGAAGAAGGCCATTCTTTACTACCTTCTTCTTATCGGATGATTTGGGTTCGACGTTTAAGTATTGTGGCCGCCTGTTTTGTAGTTTATCTGGTTACCAGTGCTTTGCTTTTCCCTTCCGACCACAACAATA
>DNPP01000257.1:1798-2071 GCA_003501365.1 Bacillota bacterium | reverse complement strand
ATTCAACGCTACACCGGCCTCATGGGATCAAAACCTCTCGATAGACCAATCGGTATCCGTTTATCAAGCCTCTATGATATTGCCTTAATTGAATATACACTCCATTATTTAAATATAATTTCTTTTTTAGCTAAGGCTGCCTCTTTTTTAGAGACAGCTTTTATATTTTAAATTTAAATTTGATATTTCTTTGGCAATAAAAAATATAATGGGTAATTTTCTTTTTTAAAAAGGAATTTGGCCAAAGGCGATTAAATTATTATTAAAATAACA
>DNPP01000257.1:0-1659 GCA_003501365.1 Bacillota bacterium | reverse complement strand
TCATTGAAAAACCGCTTGGAGATGGGAAATGGCCCACCATGGAGGACGCAGTTGCTGCGCTTAAGATGCAAGATATCAGATATGGTCTGATTCAAGAGGCACTTGTTAATTGCCTGGATCGGCGCAAGACAGTCGAAGTATTGATCGCCAAAGGAAAACCGTCGGTACCCGGTAAAGATACTCAACTTAAAAGTCTTTATGAATTAAGTGATTTAAAAAAAATTTATCTTGACAGCTTAGTCGAGAATGAAAACGGACGGGTCGATTATCACAATGTTAAAAGCTTTGAGGTAGCTATGGATGGACAAGTTGTCGGTGAAAAAATCTTACCCACCGACGGCGAAGATGGTATTAATGTCTTGGGTAAAATAGTTAAAGCCGAGCCGGGGAAAGAACGCCCCATCAAACTGGGCAAGAATACCCGCTGGGATCAGGAAGAAATCCGCATCCTAGCTACTACTAACGGTAAACCAACGATGGTTAACAATGCCATTAGTGTACTGCCGGTACATGAAGTCCGTGGCGATATCGACTTTAAAACAGGGAATATTAATTTCCCGGGCAATTTAATAATCCACGGCAATGTTACCAATGGTTTTATTGTCAATGCCGAAGGTGAGATTGTAATCATGGGTGATGTGGACGCTTCCGATATTACGGCCGGTGGTAAACTTTCGATTCGCGGAACAGTCCAGGGAATGGATAAATCGGTGTTGACCTGTGGCGGGGATTTGACAGTCAAGACTATTAATCGGGCTACCGTAAACGCCAAAGGCAATATCAACGTTAAAGAAGCAATCATGTATAGCCAAATTACAGCCGGTAAAAAAATATTGGTGGAAGGCGGCAAGGGATGGATTGTCGGTGGGAAAATATGCGCCGGAGAAAGTATTGCCGCCCGGATTATCGGCTCTAAACTTGGCGCCGCTACTGAATTAGAAGTAGGAGTTACCATCAAACCCAGTAATGAACCGGAGACGGAAATGGAGATCCTCCAATCGGAAGTCCCAGCGGACCAACCCCAAGAACAAGAAGAAACGGTCGGTTATACGTATCTGCTGAACCTGGAGGCGGCTCCCAAAAATGCGGTACTTGATAAAAGTAGAATTATCAAAGTCAAAGAGACTCTCTATCCTGGCGTCAAAGCTTCCATCAACACGGCTTCCTGCTTGATTCGTGATGAAACCAGCTTTGTGATCTTATATTATGGCGCGGAAGGAAAAATCGTTTCCCAATCCTATCGATAAATAAATGGAAAATGGAGGCACCATCATCCCATGATCAATTTTCCCATTCACAACTACCCCAAAGATCAGGTGATTTTTAAAGAAGGAACCACCGGTAATGTTGCTTTCATCATCAAAGAAGGAACTGCTGAAATATCGATTGAGGGTGAGTCGGGGAAACTGATATTGGCCGAGTTGCATCCCGGCGATATCTTTGGAGAAATGGCCTTATTTTTAAAAGAAAACAAACGTACCGCGACTGCCGTTGCCTTGGAAGATTGTGAACTGATTGCAATTTATAAAAACTTTTTCATGGATTATTTAAAGGAATGTCCGGCTGTTGTCGTTACGTTAATAAACAGTCTCATTCAAAGACTTCAGGAGACTTCCATCCGCTTGTCGCAATCAAAGAGTTTAGTTATTGAAATCGATG
>DNPP01000042.1 GCA_003501365.1 Bacillota bacterium | reverse complement strand
CATATGTGACCGCTGGAGGGGATTGGAATTTTAAAAAAATCGCGGGAGACGATTGACAAAAAACGGATAGGTTATATAATATTTATATATTATTAATTTAATAGGAATAGTTATATTTAAAGAGGGGAGGAAAAACTGCGGTAGTTATATTCCGATACCAAATATTAACTAAACGAGGGAGATCTTTAAAATGAGAACGTATCGAAGATTATTATTACTGATTATATCAATGGTATGGATTGGGAGTTTGATGGGTCCGGCAAATGCCAAAGAGGCAATTACTGTCGGGACCGAAGGAGTTTATGCACCTTTTACATATGTGGATGATAAAAACAACTTAACCGGTTACGATGTAGAGGTGGTCAAAGAGATCGGGAAACGGTTAAACATTGACGTGAAATTTGTGCCGACTCCCTGGGATAGTATGTTTCTTAGCTTAGAAACCAACAAATTCGATCTGATTGCCAATCAGATCGCCAAAAATCCGGAGCGCGAGAAGAAATATCTATTTTCTGACAGTTATCTGATTGCAGGCGCCCAAATTATCGTTAAAGCCGGGAGAAACGACATTAACGGTTTGGAGGATTTAAAGGGTTTAAAAGTGGGAATTGGGGTCGGAAGCAATTATGCCAAGATTTTAGAGGATGCCAATCAAGATAAGAAAATCGATATTAAGTATTATGACGGTAATCTTACCACGGTTTTGCAGGATATCGTGGCCGGTAGGATTGATGGTACTATCAACGAACGGTTGACAGTGGGCTATAATGTAAAAAAATTGGGTTTAAAGGTTCAGCTGGTTGGCAAACCCATCGCGTTAGTTCCCAGCCATTTTGTATTCCGCCAGGATAAAGACGGTGAAGCCTTACGGAATCAATTTGATAAAGCGTTGGCCGGACTGAAGAAAGATGGAACGTTGGTAAAGTTATCGGATAAATGGTTTGGGGCTGATTTTACACAATAATCAAAGCTTAAAGGAGCTATGGCGGGGATGATCCAATGAAACCAATTCTTGATTTTCAATTTATGGTCTCGATAGTTCCGGAGATTCTCAAAGTTGTTCCGATAACTTTGAATATCACCATTGTGGCGATGCTTTTTGCATTGGTGATTGGCTTAATCACTGCATTAGTGAGAATATACAAAGTTCCGGTAGCCCGCCAGATTGCCATGCTCTATCTTTCGTTTACCCGGGGAACACCGCTGTTGGTTCAAATTTATCTGTCCTATTATGGGATTCCCAAATTACTGGATTATACCCATGCCTATTATGGTTGGAATATTGATGTGAATGGTATTCCAGCCATTGTTTTTATTTATTTTGCATTTTCATTGAATGTCGGAGCGTATTTATCGGAGACTATCCGGGCAGCTATTCAAGCGATCGATAAAGGGCAAATGGAAGCGGCATTGTCGATTGGGATGACAACATGGCAGGCATTGCGCCGCATCGTTTTTCCACAGGCCTTGGCGGTGGCCTTGCCGAGTTTTGGCAATACGGTGATCAGCTTAATTAAGGATACCTCATTGGCTTTTATGATTTCCGTGGTCGAAATGATGGGGGAAGCCAAGATCTTAGGCGCCCGAGGATTACAATTTTTTGAGGTTTATATTGTGGTTGCCTTGATATATTGGATGATTTGTATTTTGGTTGAAAGGATGATCGCCATCCTTGAAAAAAGAGTCAAGCATTTTGAAGGAGGGAAGATTTGATGCTCAGGTTGCAAAACATTCACAAATCTTTCCACCGGACTCCAGTATTAAAAGGCATCAGTATAACGGTCCAACGCGGGGAAGTAGTCGCGATCCTCGGGCCGAGCGGTTCCGGGAAATCCACCTTGCTGCGTTGCATCAATTTTTTGGAACGACCGAACCAAGGGCTGATTCAATTGGGAGATCTGGTTATCGATGCCGAAAAAGTCACCAAAGATGAGATGATTATGATTCGCCGGAGTACCGCCATGGTGTTTCAAAACTATCACTTATTTAAAAATAAAACCGCTTTGGAAAATGTGATGGAAGGTTTACTGATCGTCAAGAAGTTGGAAAAGGCCGAGGCGTATCAAAAGAGTATTCAATTTTTAGAAAAGGTTGGTCTAGCCGGGCGGATGGATTTTTACCCCTCGCAGCTATCCGGCGGACAGCAACAACGGGTGGGTATCGCCAGAGCTCTGGCAATGGAACCGAAGGTAATTTTGTTTGACGAACCCACCTCGGCTTTAGATCCGGAATTGGTGGGAGAAGTGCTTGAAGTGATGAAATCGCTTGCCGGAGAAGGAAGGACGATGATTGTCGTTACCCATGAAATGAATTTTGCCCGTGAAGTTGCCAGCCATGTCATTTTTATGGATGAAGGGCTGATCATTGAAGAGGGCACTGCCCGTGAAGTTTTTGAACAAACCCGGATGGATAGGACAAAGCGTTTTTTGCAAAGAATAGTCAAGTAAACAGCGCCATATCCATCGAAGGCACATAAACTAAAGATAACGATGATATACCATAGACCGTTGTGTAAATCAAAAAGCAAGGATTGATATAAAAATGATTTCAGCATTAAAAGCTATTAATCTCATCGGAAATACTCCCCTAATTGAGGTCAATTGTTTTGATGTCGGCGGGTGCCGGTTATTTTTAAAACTGGAATCGCAAAATCCCGGCGGTTCAATCAAAGACCGGATTGGTCTGTCCATGGTGGAACAGGCGGAAGAAGAAGGCCGAATCAAGCCGGGTGATACTTTAATTGAAGCGACGGCGGGAAATACCGGTCTGGGACTTGCTCTGGCCGCCATTACCAAAGGTTATCATTTGATTTTGGTAATCCCGGATAAAATGAGCCTCGAAAAAATCAATCATTTAAAGGCTATGGGAGTAGAGATCTTGATTACCCGGTCCGATGTTGAAAAAGGTCATCCCGAGTATTATCAAGATTATGCCCAAAGATTGGCTGCGGAGATTCCAAACTCGTTTTTTGTCAATCAATTTAATAATCCGGCCAATCCCCTGGCTCACGAATTGACAACTGCCCCTGAGATCTGGGAACAAACAGAGCACAGCGTGGACGCGATTGTGGTCGGAGTCGGTTCAGCTGGTACTTTGAAAGGGCTTACCAATTATTTTAAAACGATGAAGCCGGATTTAGAAATCGTCTTGGCTGATCCGGAGGGCTCAGTCTTAGCCGATTATGTCAATGAACATCAATTGTCCCCAGCCGGAAGCTGGTTGGTAGAAGGAATTGGCGAAGATTTTGTACCGCTGCAGTTTGACTCGGCGCTAATTAAAAAGGCCTATTCCGTCAGCGATGCGGAGAGCTTTGAAGCCGCCCGAATCCTATTACGCAAAGAAGGAATACTTGCCGGTTCTTCCAGCGGAACTCTGATCAGTGCGGCGGTCAAATATGCCCGGGAGCAAAAGGAGCCCAAGAATATCGTTACTTTTGTCTGCGATAACGGTAATAAATATTTGACGAAAATGTTTAATGATTTTTGGATGGCGGATCAAGGTTTTATTCCCAAAGAGAGCCGGGGGAATCTGGAAGATTTGATTACGCGCAAGTATTCGGAACGGAATGTAGTTACCGTAAAACCGGAGGATACCTTGCTGCATGCCCATTCTAAAATGCGGCTGTATGATATATCGCAGATTCCGGTGGTAGCGGCGGATGAGATTGTAGGCATTATTGATGAATGGGATTTATTGACGGCGGTGGAGAACGGCGATGCAACGATTTTAAAGGAAACAGTAAAAAATTATATGTCCCAAAACATTATTTCCGTATCAAGCGATGATGAGCTAACTAAAGTCATTGCCATCCTCAAACAAGGCTTCTTAGTGATCGTCAAAAAAGAAGACCGCTTTTACGGTTTGATAACGAAAATGGATTATATCAATTACTTACGTCGCAAATTGAAATAGAGGAGTTAATATGGAAGATTACGGATTTTCAACCAAAGCAATCCACGTGGGGCAAGAGCCGGATAGCGCTACGGGCTCAATTATCACTCCGATCTTTGCCACCTCGACTTTTGTCCAGGAAAGCCCGGGTAAGCATAAAGGCTATGAGTATTCGCGCAGCGGCAATCCCACCCGGGCCGCTTTAGAAAAGTGTGTCGCCGCGCTGGAGGAAGGAACCGCCGGATTTGCATTCTCGTCGGGACTAGCCGCCGAATCGGTTATCGTGGATAGTCTGCCATCCGGCTCGCATATTATTGCCACTAACGATCTGTATGGAGGAACTTTCCGCCTTTTTGAGCAGGTTAAGAAGAGTGGGAATCAGCTTGAGGTATCATATGTAGATCTGACCGAGCCGGCTGTGATTGAACAAAGTATTAAACCAAATACCCGGATGATCTGGGTGGAAAGTCCGACCAATCCTTTATTGAAAATTATTGATTTAAAGAAAATTGCTGCTTTGGCCGCAAAATATAAATTAATCAGTGTTTGCGACAATACTTTCGCCACTCCCTACCTACAAAAGCCTTTACAATTGGGCTTTGATATTGTGGTTCATTCGGCGACCAAATATCTGAATGGACACTCGGATATTATTGCCGGTTTCATCATTACCAATCAGGCTGAACTAGCCGCTAAAATTAAATTTTTACAGAATGCCGAAGGAGCTATCCTATCGCCTTTTGATTCATTTTTGTTGCTGAGGGGTTTAAAGACGTTAGCAGTACGAATGCAGGCCCATTGCAAAAATGCCCAAACGATCGCCGAATTTTTAGCGCGGCATGCTAAAGTTGAAAAAGTGCTTTATCCGGGGTTACCCGACAATCCGCATCATCCGGTCGCCAAAGATCAAATGGCCGCTTTCGGCGGGATGATCACCTTCTTCATCCGAGGCGGCTCTAGCGCAACCATCAAGTTTCTGGATAACACCCATTTGTTTTCACTGGCTGAAAGTTTGGGCGGGGTGGAAAGCCTGATTGAAGTCCCGGCGTTGATGACGCATGCGTCAATCCCTAAGGAGATCCGTGAAAAAAACGGTATTGCCGATAATCTGGTAAGATTATCGGTTGGCATTGAAGATGTTGATGATTTAATCCAGGATTTGGACCATGCTTTACAGGCGATATAGACCTGGAATACCGTATATAAACTATAACGGCAACCAGATTAAAAAGCAGCCGCTTTAATTATATTCGATTTTTCAAGGCAAATTTCCGGGCACAACTTAGACAACAGAAATAATAAGTTTCACCATTAATTTCTGTTGTAATAGTGATAGCTGAATCCTTTACAATGTCCATGCCGCAAATGGCATCGCGAGCTTTTTCCCCGGTGGGCGAAGCTTGCTTTTGACCATCACTTTTAACGATGGAGTCATGAACTCTTTTTTTCCCATTTCCGGTACTGGAGTCATGATTACAGCAACAGCTTCCGCTTCTGAATATTTTTCTACCGACTAAAAACATAATAATAGCAACTACTAAGATTGCGGTTGTATTTCCGAGATTCATAATTATCAACTCCCTAGGTTACAGTAAACTCTCACGTAATTGAATCATAACCGGTTAATATGAAGATTGTATGAAGATTTCAATTTATTTTTGTAATTCCCCGTTGGCTCATAAGCGCTAACCTGAAGAGACAAGCCGCTGTCATGATAACAAATCAAAGAGATAAATGATCGGAAGAAGTTGACATATATTTTCTTCAAGAATAAAATAATATTCAACAATACTAATAAATTTACTATGTTTATTTGATTTTTACTAAATTGGTATTTTGTGCTTGTTATGACGTAAAAGCGGATAAGGAACATCTCATGCTACAAAACAAGAATATTGTACTAGGGGTAACCGGCGGAATCGCCGCCTATAAAGCCTGTGACCTCGTGAGCCGGCTTAAAAAACTGGGCGCGAATGTTAATGTCGTGATGACCCGGGCGGCTACGGAATTTGTGACTCCGCTCACTTTTCAGACTTTGAGCCAAAATCCGGTGGCAGTGGAAATGTTTCAGCAACCGGGGAGTTGGGAGATCGAACACATCGCTCTGGCCAAGAAGGCCGACTTATTGGTGGTTGCCCCCGCAACTGCCGATATGATCGGAAAAATCGCGGGTGGCATCGCCGATGATTTGCTCTCCACCACCATTATGGCTACCGGGGCTCCGGTTCTGCTCGCCCCGGCTATGAATACCCATATGTATCAAAATCCGATTGTTCAGGAGAATATTAGCAGGCTAAAATCATTCAATTATCGATTGATTGCTCCGGAGACGGGCCGCCTGGCTTGCGGTGATGTGGGTGAGGGAAAAATGGCTTCTCCCGAGACGCTCCTTGCCGCAATCGTTAAATTGCTAATCAGACAGCCGGATTTAGCCGGAAAACGCATTCTGATTACGGCGGGTCCAACCCGGGAAGCAATCGACCCGGTCCGTTTCATCTCCAATCATTCTTCGGGCAAAATGGGTTACGCGCTGGCCCGGGCGGCGGCAGAACGCGATGCGGTGGTAACATTGATATCCGGGCCGGTGGGCTTACCAAGGCCTAATAATGTGGATTTGTTGATTCCGGTTGAATCTGCCGCTGAAATGTATCGCCAAGTAATGGCTCACTATCAGGATCAGGATATCGTGATCATGGCGGCGGCAGTGGCTGACTATCGCCCTAAAGCGGTGTCACCCGAGAAAATCAAAAAGACGAATAACGGGTTGACACTGGAGCTGGAAAAGAATACCGATATTCTCTTGGAACTGGGCCAGAACAAAGGAAATCACATTCTAGTGGGTTTCGCGGCTGAGACCCAGAATCTTTTGGAATATAGCCGGGAAAAACTGGTTCATAAAAATTTGGATTTAATCGTGGCCAATGATTTAACCGAGGAGGGGGCCGGATTTGGAGGAGACACCAATATTATCCGGATCATCCATCGCTCCGGCCAGGTGGATAGTCTGCCAAAGTTGACCAAAACCGAACTGGGACATATTATTTTGGATAAGGTGCGAAGCTTGTTAGAGCCGGCTGCGGCATTGTGAGTGCCTATGAATTTGCATATTCCACACTGTTATTGATCGCATCAACTAAAGCATCGGCCGCCGCCAATCCGATCAGATCCACCAGTACGGTGTCAGGCAAAGTCGGTTCCAACCGCTCTCCACTCAGAGAAGAGAGGGCAAAGATTACATCGCCGTCCAGGTTGGTATGAACCGGATAGATGGAGCGGGCCATCCCGTCATGAGCCAGTTCCGCCACTTTCATTAATTGAATCTTATCCATCTTTACATTCGTAGCGATCACCGCCAGGGTGGTATTTTGTCCGGTCAGATCCAACAAACCGGAAAAACCTTTGAGATGGTTCATGTCAAGACCTTGATAAAATGAATCGGTCCGGACTCTTTCAGGGTCAGCCGTAGGAATCAGATTACCCATGGCGTTGGTTACTACAAATGCTGCTACGATGATATCTTTTGCCAGTATTTTAGCGGCTATCCCAAAACCGCCTTTGGTTTTTTGGCCGCCGAACCATTTCCCGATGGTGGCACCGGTTCCGACCCCGATACTGCCCTGACCCAAATGCTCATAAGAACTTCCCAGCGCGGCTTGATAGCCATTTTCCCGGGTAGGTCTACTATCATTACCAAAACCTAAATCGTATATAACAGCACCGGTGATGCCGGGAACAGCCTTACCGAGTTTATTGTTGCCGATACCTTGGTGCTCTAAATATGCCAGCACCCCAAAGGCCGACTCCAGGCCAAAGATGCTGCCTCCGGTCAGAACTACTGCGTGAACAATTTTCCCCGACGACTTTGGGTCATAGGCCGGGGTGTTGAGGGTTCCGGTGCTGGAACCGCGGATATCGATTCCTATTTCAGCGCCCTTTTCGGCAATAAAAGCAGTAAGGCCGGTTTGGTCCTTGATATTGGAATAGTGGCCGATTTTTAAACCCACTTTGTGCAGCAACTTTTGAGGCATGGGAGAGTTTCCTTTCTTTTCAATTTTAATTCACCAAGATTTTAAAAGTTCCTTGCTAAATTATGAGTTAAATCGGATAGTGGAGTTTTTTATTCAAAAGGTCCGTATAAACCTCTTGACAAAAATTACACTTTCCATTACTATTTAAGCAGTTAATTTAATACTTAATTAATAATTCCACTATTTTATTATGAAAGGAAAAAACCCATGACGATCGCTGTCGATCTAAAATGTTGTCCCCAAAATCATCCTTGTCCTGCTCTCAAAGTATGTCCAGTAGGCGCTCTGTCTCAGAAAGGTTTTAATGCGCCTGTTGTTGATGCTGCCAAATGCATTGACTGTAAAAAATGTGTTCGGTTTTGCCCGATGAGGGCATTTTCCTAAAATCTTCGTGCAGTAGGGATTTTGGCAAGACTAGGCTATAGTAATGTTTATAATATGGGGGCCATGAGAAATTGGCCCGAAAAAGGGGAAACGGGGGAATAAAAGTGACGCATCAATTTGATATATCCCAGAAAAATAAATTGGATAACCCGGAGCGCAGGAGGACGTTACCGCCGGAAGAAACGTTGAAGAAGCTAGGGCTAAAAACAGGAGAGATCATGGCCGATATTGGATGCGGTATCGGTTATTTTACGTTCCCGGCGGGCCGGATTGTTGGGCCTGGGGGGATGGTCTACGCTATGGACATAACCGATGAAATGTTGCAGCAAGTTGAAGTAGGAAAAAAGCACAACAAATTGACGAATATTGAAACGGTTAAAACGGCTGAGTACGATCTTAAACTGGAAAGCGGTTCGGTTTCTTTCGCTTTTATCTGCAATGTACTGCATGAAATAGAAGATCTGGGTCCGTTTATTGGCGAGATCAAACGAATTCTAAAAGATAAAGGGCGGCTCGTTGTGATAGAGTGGGAAAAGCAAGTCCTCCAAAGGATCTCCGGGCCTCCCTTGGAACACAGGCTTGATAAGGAAAAATTGATGTCCCGGTTGATGGAATATGGATTTAAGCGTATTGATTGCCAACATATCGGCGATCAATATTATTCGATGATCATGGAAAAGGGGAAATGATGAACAGATTACCATAGAAACCATCAAAGAAAAGGCTTGATTCATCCGAATTTTTTATACTTATTTTCGGAGGAATTTTGCTTTACTCGGCCTTGGTAATGCTTAAAAAAGGGTCTCAAGAAATTCCAAAAGCGGTTTCGCCGGATCCATTGGCCGATAGACTGAAACTTCACGGAGAATATTTCGATAATGCTTTGAATCGAAAAGTGGCTTATAAAGTTACAGGAGTATACGGGGGATTTGGGATGATGGTTGTCGCCGGAGTCATCTCCGGACTTTTGGGCATCGGCAGCGGTATCTTTAAAGTCATGGCGATGGATTTGTTTATGAAATTGCCGCTCAAAGTTTCTTCGGCAACCAGTAACTTATTTTTGTTGGTATTGACGCCCATTTTTCGGGTGGGAGTTTCGGTTATTCTGTTTCTAAAAGAAAAAGATTATTTGTATGTCGTCATTACTAGTTTGGTTTTTATTATCTTATTGCTTGGACTTTATTTGGGAAAAAGTTTCGATTGAAGAGCGCGCCGGACTGGCGATTAGAAGGTTGATTTGAGCGTGTAGGTCTTGGTTATTTTGATGGTCTGGTCCCGGCAAATTGGTTTGCCGGGACCGTCTCATTTCTGCCTTACTCGGAGAGTCAATACCCTTTTACCATAAAACCATTATATGTTGAACGACAAGGGACATAACAGCGACGGCAATCCAACAAGCTAGGCCCAGTAAAATGGGTTTGATCCCATGGCTGAGAAATTCTTTGATATGGGTGTTCAGCCCGATGGCGGTCATGGCTACCACGATTAAAAATTTACCGGCCAGGGAAAGTAAACTCATGATTTCGTGGGGGAAGATAGCCGTGGTATTGATAATGGAAGCTATCACAAAACCTAATACAAACCAAGGAAATATTTTGGTAAAACTGAAATTCTGTTGGGCCTCTTTTTTCCTTGAGGTATAAATGGCTAAGAATAGGGTTACGGGAATGATCATTAATGTCCGGGTAAGTTTGACGATGGTTGCAAAATTTCCAGCGGCGTTGCTGTATGAATACCCGGCTGCCACTACCGAAGAAGTATCGTTGATGGCCGTGCCGGCCCACATCCCGAAACCGGTATTTCCCATCGCCAACAAGTGACCGATAAACGGGAATAAGAAAACCGCCACGATATTAAAAAAGAAGATGGTAGAGATGGAATAAGCAACTTCTTTATCACTGGCTTTGATAACAGGAGCTGTGGCGGCGATGGCCGATCCTCCGCAAATGGCCGTGCCGACTCCGATGAGGGTTCCGACGTTACCCTGGATCTTTAGGGCCTTTGCTACCAGCCAGGCCGTTATAAAGGCGATACTCAGGGTAAATATCATCACGAAAAGGGATTGCCTGCCCACTTTAAAAATAGTAAAAAGATTCATTTCAAAACCAATAAGGATGATAGCTACTTGAAGGATTTTTTTGGAAGTGTATTGGATGCCCCCTTGAAAAACGGCCGGACGTTTCCATAAGGTCGCTATCATACCGAAGGTAATACCTAGAACGGGACCGCCGATAATGGGAAATAATTTCCCCAGAAACCAGGCGGGCAAAGCAATGATAATTGATAGCAAGATACCCGGTATTTTGCCAAGCAGATTAATTTGCAAAAATTTTTTCATTTCTACAATGTTCCTCCTGTTGTTTTAACCTGAATCCGACAAGTACTTCATTAATTCATAACAAATAAGAACTTGCCGGATCGTGGTTTAAATAATAAAAATGGTCTTAACTGAGATTGGGCCGGCTAAAATTCATTTGTAGTATATCACTAGCATATTCATAATGGAAATAGTATAATCTTATTTAAATGATAGCCAATTACCTATAACGAGGTGGGTCCTATTACTTTACGACATTTACGGATATTTGTTCAGGTATGTGATAGTGGGAATATGACTATAGCGGGTCAGCGTCTATTTATGACGCAACCATCGGTAAGCCAGGCTATATCTGAAATGGAAAGACATTATGGAGTTCAATTATTTGAAAGATTAGGCAAGAGACTGTACATTACCAATGCAGGGCGGAAATTACTTTCTTATGCTAGACATATGATTAAACTCCAACAAGAAATGGATAAAGTCATGCAAGAAGAAAAAAGCACCGGAGGTATGGTAAGAATCGGCGCCAGCGTCACGGTGGGTATATGTGTTTTGGCGGATATCATTCAAGATTATAATAGCTTGAATCACGATGGTAGGGTTGAAACCGTCGTTGATAATACAGAAGTGATTGAAAGGATGATTTTAGCGGATGAGGTTGATATCGGGCTGGTGGAAGGTAAAATTCATTCAAAAGAATTGGTCACGGAATCTTTCATGAATGACCGGTTAGTTCTGATTGCCGGCCCGCAGCATCCATGGAAGAGTAGAACGAATATTGACATCTCCGAATTAAATGGCGTTGCTTTTATTGTCCGGGAAAAAGGGAGTGGAACCAGGGAATTGTTTGAATCGGTAATGACAACCCATGGTTTAGAATGGTCGCCATCATGGGTTTGCACCAGTGCTGAGGCTATTAAAAATGCCGTTGCCAAGGGAATGGGAATAACGGTTATCTCCAAGATGATAGTTGAAGATGAAGTTAAAGACGGGAAACTAAGGATTATCAATATTAAAGATATCAATTTTGAAAGAAGATTTAATATCGTATATCATAAGAATAAATTTCTTTCAGATGGGTTAAAAAATTTCATTGTCTTATGTAAGGAGAAATACCAAGAAACTCAGTAACAGTTCTTAAAAAGGGAATTCTATTTTTTATGGGATAACGTAGCAATCGCTGATTGAAAATTTATCGATAATTCAGTTTTCTGTTTTTATACCAAATTCTTTTGCCATCTTTTCAATAAGAGGGCTTGAATTATTCCCAAACTAGATAGAGCGGTGAAGGCAACCAGATTAGTGCCGGGTTCATTTCTGATCTGCGGCCAAACATTTAATAGTTTCATGAAAAGTCCAAGTGTAATGAAACCAAAGGCGTCGGTGCAAAGCATTCCTTTTAGCCAGGCCTGGTTATACCCCGTCCATTTTATAATATAAGCAATTATCAGAGCAGTTCCGGTACTTAAGGCAATTGTTCCCACTAAACCGATAATAACTCCGGAAGAAGTGTGAATGAAGTGGGGGGCTAAAAAAACATTGGCGGCTATTTCCCAGGGCAGGCTGGTTTTAACTCCAATAAAGCGGAATAGGTAGGTAAACCCATTTATGAAGGCTGCCCCTAATAGACCTGCTAGAGTTGAATAATAAAATAAATTCATCTGAATCTCCGAAATACTGAGTGGCCTAAATTTTAATGTTATTTTCCCCAGTTTTCCTTTATTTATTAATGTAAGATATATGTTATGTATTTCGTATATCTATAGTTGATTTTATCTAAGAATCGGCATATAATTGATTCAAGTTCAGTTATGTTTTGTCTAGTTTGTTTTTGTTGATGGAGATGATTAAATATCTTACACATTAATAACACTGGCAACAAAATGACTTTGAGTATAATGATTTTTATGGGAGCTGGTTCAAAATGATTTATATCACCGATGAGATGCTAGAGAAAATTATCAAAGAAGATGTTCCTTATCTTGATTTAACGACCTATATCATGGGCATCGGAGAACAACGGGGTCGAATCCGTTTTTTCGGTCGGGAGGCGATGGTGCTGTGCGGTTCAGAGGAAGCAGTGCGAATCGCTGGGAAGTTACAACTGGATGTGATTAAAACGCTGCCGTCCGGGACAAGGACTGCGCCGGATGAAGTGTTTTTTGAAGCGCAAGGATCGGCAAATAATTTGCATATGTTTTGGAAAGCCGTCATGAATATCTTTGAATATTGTTCGGGTATAGCCACCCGCACCCGGAAACTGGTTGACCAAGCTACCAAAGCGAATCCCCGGATCAGTATTGTTACCACCCGTAAGAATTTTCCCGGCACCAAAGAACTCTCCATTAAAGCAGTCTTATGCGGCGGTGGATTACCGCACCGGCTCGGTTTATCGGAAACGGTCTTGATATTCAAACAACACCGTAACTTTATCGGAGATGATGAACAATTTTTGCGTCTCCTGCCGGAGCTCAAAGCGAAAGCTTGCGAAAAGAAAATCCTGGCGGAAGCGGAATCCTTTGATGAAGCGCTCCGGTTTTGCAAAGCGGGAATCGACGGAGTCCAATTTGACAAAATCGCTGCCGTAGATTTGCAGCGGTATGTTCAAGAGTTGCGTGCGATCAATCCCCAGCTGGTAATTTTGGCTGCCGGCGGTATTCATGAAGATAATATCGGAGAATATGCGAAAACCGGTATCGATGCTGTTGTAACAACGGCGGTCTATTTTGGCAAACCCGCCGATATCGGTTGCCGGATGGAGATGGTTGGGGGAACTATACCATCAGCCTAACCGAGCCCTTTGTGGGGTTAAGACGTCTGTAGGCATCAGCCCAGGGGATCTGAGAGCACAAAAAAATCCGGCTTCTGCCCTGGGTGATGAAAGAACGTTTATTGGGTGGCTCCTTAATCTGATGACAGTGGTTGATAGGTCCGGCGATGGTTGCATCAAAAAAATATGGAGGTGCTTTCAATGTCTAAATCGGTAAAAAGTTATCGAATGTTAATCTTGTTCATGCTAGGGGTTTTATTTGCTTGTACTGTTGCTATGGCAGAAGCCTCAAAGCCGACTTTATTTGCCTATGTAGGGGCGGGTCTTAAAGATCCTGTTACGGAGCTGAGCGCAATGTATGAACAAAAGACCGGCGTCAAGGTAGAGATGACCTTTAACAATGTGGGCGGGTTATACAGCCAATTGGAACTGAGCAAAAAAGGCGATATTTTTATTCCCGGCGGCATGCCGTTTTTGGCCAAGGCTAAACAAGCCGGTTACATACTGGAAATGGCAGGACCATTGGCTTATCACGTTCCGGTCATCATTACCCCGAAGGGGAATCCGGCGAAAATTTCCAGTGTCGTCGATCTTGCCAAACCGGGAGTGAAATTGGTGTTGCCGGATACTAAGGCCACCGCAATCGGGGCTTCAGCCTTGAAAGTGTTTAATAAATTGGGAATCAGCAAAGAGATTGAAAAAAATACTTTGGCATTAATGGAAACACCGATGAAAGTAACCGCCGCTCTACTCATGGGGCAAGGCGACGCTGGAATTGTCGAATACAGTGATGCAGTCAAAAATAGCGCCAAGTTGGAAATGATTATGATTGATCCGTCCCAGAATTCAATCGATGAAATTCCCTGCGCTGTTCTCAGCTTTAGCTCTCAAAAGGATGCGGCCGAAGCATTTATGGAGTTCGCCAAGACTGAAGGTCCGGCTGTATTTGCCAAATATGGATTTAAAACTAAACTTTAACTGGTTTGATGGGCTTCAATGGCTAAGAGGCTATTGGCTCCATATATTTTTTTGGCTGATATTCGGCGTGGTCATCGCTTTTTTTAGTTTGGTTTTTATAGGGTTGGTTTTATACGGCGCTCAAGATTCATATTGGGCGCTGTTTCAAAATCCCGAATTCCGGTTTGCCTTGGAATTTACCTTAAAAACAACGTTCATAGCAACTGCCCTAGCGGCGGGAACCGCCCTGCCGTGCGGCTACATCTTAGCCAGACATTCATTTCCGGGGAAAGTAGTCTTGGATACGTTGTTGGACTTACCGTTGATTCTACCGCCGTTAGTTTCGGGGATGGCGCTATTGATTTTGTTTGGTCCCATTTTGGGCCGAGATTTGGCGAAGATTGGGCTCAATATCGTTTTTTCGGCTGGGGGAGTGATTATAGCCCAGTGGTTTGTCGCCTTTCCATTCGCGGTGAGAACCTTTAAAGAAGCTTTTGCGGCGATCGATCTTCGATATGAAAAAATAGCCCGCACCCTTGGCTGTTCGCCGGCTGAGGTTTTTAAACGGGTCACCCTGCCGATGGCCAGACGGGGAATTGGCGCGGGAATTGCTATGACTTGGGCCAGAACCTTAGGGGAGTTCGGAGCCACCGCTATGCTGGCCGGAGTTACCCGGATGAAAACCGAGACTTTGTCGGCAGCTATTTTTCTGAATATGTCGATTGGGGAAATCCGTTTTGCATTAACGATTGCAATTGTTTTGTTTCTTACGGCTATGCTGGTCTTGACTGTTTTTAAAATACTCACCCGCCAGGAGCAACGATGAGCATTTCATTTTTGGAGTTGTGCACAATATCTCATGTCGCTGATTCTTTCCGGTTGCAGGATATTAGTTTTCGGCTCTCTACAGGAGAATATTTAGTGATTGCCGGGCCAACCGGTTCTGGCAAGACAATGTTGCTGGAACTGATCGCCGGTCTTCGCTCTCCAGTCCAGGGCAAGATATTATCGGACGGGAAAAATATTACGGATGTCCCACCGGAAAAACGCTGTTT
>DNPP01000263.1 GCA_003501365.1 Bacillota bacterium | reverse complement strand
GAAAGAAAATATCGGGGAATTGCAACAACAGTTTAGCGATAGTAAGCCGGAAGAGTTATTACGGTATTTTTTCTCAACCTTTCCGGAACGAATTGCATTGGCATCCAGTCTGGGAGCTGAGGATCAGGTTCTGACGGATATGATTCTAAAAATGAATCCCCGGGCCAAGATTTTTACTTTGGACACCGGGCGTTTACCCCAGGAGACCTACACGTTGCTCTCCAAAACCATGGAACGATACAACCTGCATTATGAAGTCTATTGTCCCCAAACTACTGCCTTGGAATTAATGGAGAGCCGGTTGGGACCGGATTTATTCTATCGAAGTATTGAATATCGCCAGCATTGTTGTCAGATTAGGAAAGTTGAACCGTTGCAGCGTGCTTTAAAAGGGTTGATGGTATGGATTACCGGACTACGCCGGGAGCAGAGCGTCACTCGAAATAGGATTGACAAGATTGAATGGGATCAAGCCAATCAGCTGATTAAGATCAATCCATTGGCAGAATGGAGGTTTGACCGGGTTTGGCAATATATCAAAGTCAATGATGTGCCGTATAACCTGTTACATGAAAAAGGATATTCCAGTATCGGATGCGCCCCGTGTTCCAGGGCTATAGGGCCCGGCGAGGACATAAGAGCCGGCCGCTGGTGGTGGGAGGATGTTCAACAAAAAGAATGCGGTTTACACTATCAGGACGGTAAACTAGTCCGGGGGAGTCAGTTATGAATGTTTTAGAGCGACTGGAGAATCAGAGTATTTATATTTTAAGGGAAGCCTATCGTAATTTTAAGAATCTCTGTATGCTGTGGTCGATTGGGAAAGACAGTACCGTGTTGCTGTGGCTGGCACGCAAATCCTTCTTCGGACACGTTCCGTTTCCGCTGGTCCATATCGATACTTCTTATAAAATTCCGGAGATGATCGCCTACCGCGATAAATTGGCTTATGAATGGCAATTAACGATGATCGTGGGTTCCAATCAAAAAGCCTTGGCAGAAGGGCAGACTTTTCCCGCCGGTAAAGTGGACCGGATCGCTTGCTGCAGACTATTGAAATCCGAAGCTCTGAAAAATACGCTTTCCGGTGAATGGACCCGCTACAAGTTTAATCATCAAGAACGGAAATATATCCTTGACCCGGATCGGGAACCGTATACCGGAGTAATCGTGGGCGTGCGGGCTGACGAAGAGGGGAGTCGCTCTAAAGAACGGTATTTTTCACCCCGTGATATTCAAAATGAATGGGATATCGGGGAGCAGCCACCGGAGTTATGGAATCAATTCAAAACCGATTTTGCGCCCGGGACGCATATCCGGGTTCACCCCTTATTAGATTGGACCGAGTTGAATATTTGGGAATACATTGAGAAAGAAAGGATTCCAGTCACTTCATTATACTTTGACCGGGGTTCCGGCAAAAGATATCGTTCACTCGGTTGTTTCCCCTGCACTAAACCGGTGGATTCCGATGCCCAAAATGTGGCGGAGATTATTGAAGAACTGCGTAGCGGCAAATTCTCCAATATTGCCGAACGGTCCGGCCGGGAACAGGATCGGGAAGACGGGGGCAGCTTGGAAACTTTGAGACGGGATGGTTATATGTGATGAAATCCGAATCCGAGCATGAACAGATGAATATCGTGATTGTCGGGCATGTGGATCATGGAAAAAGTACCGTCATTGGACGGCTGCTGGCTGATACCCGATCGCTACCGGAGGGAAAATTGGAGCAGGTGCGCAGAAATTGCGAACTAAATGCCAAACCGTTTGAATATGCCTTTTTGTTGGATGCCTTAAAGGATGAACAAGCTCAAGGGATCACTATCGATAGTGCCCGTTGCTTTTTTAAGACCGCCAAGCGCCACTATATTATCATTGATGCCCCCGGACATTTGGAATTCTTAAAAAACATGATTAGCGGGGCGGCAAGGGCCGAAGCGGCATTACTGGTAATTGATGCCAAAGAAGGAGTCCGGGAGAATTCCAGACGGCATGGCTTTATGCTTTCGATGCTGGGTATTGATCAAGTGATGATATTGGTCAATAAGATGGACTTAGTAAACTATCGCCAGGATCGGTTTGATCAAATTAAGGCGGAGTATCAAAATTTCCTAAAACAAATTCAGGTTGAACCGATAACATTTATCCCCATCTCAGCCCGGACCGGGGCCAACCTGACCACCCTTTCTAACGATATGCCCTGGTACCAGGGCAAGCACCTATTACAGCTGATTGATGACTTGAAAAAAGCCAAGATCAAACCGGAACAACCCTTCCGTTTTCCATTGCAGGATATTTATAAGTTCAGCGAAGGCGGGGATGAACGACGAATTTTTGCCGGAATGGTCGAGTCCGGTAAAATCCATGTAGGGGATGAAGTGGTTTTCCTTCCTTCATTCAAAAAGTCAGAGATCTCAAGCATTGAGGGGTTCAACGAACCCGTCAAATCGGAAGTTAGCGCCGGTTGTGCCACAGGATTCACACTCAAGACTCAGGTTTACCTCAAACCGGGAGAATTGATGTGCCGGAGTAATGGTGAACCATTACCCAATATTGGCGTTACTTTTAGGGCTAATCTCTTTTGGATGGGTAAAAGCCCGATGATTCCGGATAAAAAATATAAAATGAAGATTGCCGCCAACCGGGTTTGGGTGGTGTTGCAACAGATAGTGAGGGTGCTTGATGCCGCCGATCTTAGCACTGAATTTCAAAAAGTACAAATTGACCGGCATGATGTAGCTGAGTGTATCTTGCAAACCCTTAAACCGGTGGCCTTTGACCTCTCGAGGGAAATCGAGGCCACCGGCAGATTTGTGATCATTGACAATTATGAGATAGTGGGCGGTGGTATTATTACACAAAGCATAACAGCTGCCGAATCGTATAATCATAAAACATTGGTTCCAACCGATTATTCCTGGGAGAAAAGCAATATCCCCATTATGGCAAGGACTGCCCGCTACCACCAGCATCCTAAACTCGTTATTATCACCGGTAAGGATGGGTTTTACCTAAAAAAACTGGCTCGATCGTTAGAAGAGATCTTATTTAAAGACGGCCATTATGTTTACTACGCAGGGTTGGCAAATCTTAGTACGGGCAAACCGGATACGGCCGTATGGAATAATAGCAATCGATGTGAGCGGGAAGACGATATACGGCGAATTGGGGAGATCGCCCGGGCAATCATTGGGAGCGGTCAGTTATTAATCACCAACGTGCTGGAATTAGCGGATGTTGAATTGGGGATTTTAAAAACATTGCTTGAGCCAAACGATATTCTGGTAATCGATACCAATCGACAGAAAACCGGCAATTATCCGGGAGTCATCAATCTTATGGTGTCCAATGAGATGGGTGAGGCCCTCGAGAGGATCAAAACAATGCTTTGGGAAAATGAAATTATAACCGGGTGTTATTCATCATACTCCCGCTAATTTCATAGAAACAACACGAATAATGAATGGTTTATGCTTACCGAATGGTCATACGTCTTTGTTTCTATTTTTTCAAATGTAGCTCAATTTTTAGAATAATTACTTTAACATTGTTGAAATGGAAACAAAAGTCTATTATAATATGGTTAATGTGTAAGCGGCTGGGGGGACAGGCTATGAACAAAGAAGAACAGGTCATGATAGGTTTCAGGGACTTATATAATAAGATGACTTCGTTGAATAGTGTTAAAATAAAAGAGCGAATTAAGGATTTTAAGCCTTATAAGTCTTCTGAAATCCATTGCATCGAATACATTGGAAGCCATGTAGATTCCAACGTGACAAAACTGGCGGAGTCTTTATATATGACTTTAGGCGCCATCAGTAAACTAACGAAGAAGCTCATAAAAAAAGGCCTTCTTGAAAGCTACCAAAAGCCGGATAACAAGAAAGAAATCTATTTTCGCTTGACTTCGCAAGGGAATGTCATTTACAAAGTCCATGAGGAACTGCACCAAGAGTTTTGGGAGCGGGATAAAGCCGTATTTGAGCAGGTACCCGTGGAACATTATGATATCATGCTTGATTTCGTGGAAATGTATAATCGGCATTTGGATGAAGAAATAAAGAAGACAGGCGTGGATATAACCAATCGAGATGATTTTGAATAATTTTAGTTACAATCTTGCTGCAAACCTGATTAAATTCTCTTGAACCCGGTTAAATGAACCGGAAAGCAATGTAAATAAAAACAGGCAAGAATCCCTATCTGGTATGGGGGTTTTTCTTTGCTTTACAATAGGCATAAAATAATCAACCTATATAGGTTGAAATATGTATGTTGAATGTCTAACTACAACTCACCCCCTGCGAACTATTCTGCTTATTGTAACTCTTGAGCCATTGATTTATCACTAAAGATGGATGGTCGAGTGGTCCCCTATGGTTTATCTGGGTTTTACTCTTGTTCGATATCCTGGCGGCATTGTTGTTTCTTATTGTCGGCCGGAAAGAATGGGCTTTAACCATCAGGTTGCCGTTAAAATCGGCCTTAATCATGTTTGTAGTAACGTTGTTCGCTTATGTGCCGCTGCTAGCTAAATTTGGATTTGGGACCTGGGTGCCTTTTCTAAGCCCGCCTTTCTGGTTTTAGCTGCCAAGAATCGGACTTTATTTTCTGTGGTTTATTGTTGGAATTCTGATCGGGAGGAACGGAATAAAGGAAAGCATATTGGCAACAGATGGTCCTTTAGCGCGAAGATGGCTGTTTTGGATAATAGCCTGTGTGGTTGTTTATAATTTACTTTGTTTTGTCACTGTGAAATTAGAGGCCATGTATACTCCGAAATTGATTTGGAGTCTGGCATATGCAATATTATGGGTATTGAGTTGTACTGCGAGCTGCTACGGATTATTTGCCTTGTTTTCTGCCCTAATCAATAAGCCACGGCCGTGGTTGGATAATGTTGCGAGCTTTGCATATATTATGTACATAGTACATTATGTCTATGTAACGTGGGTCCAGTATTTTTTGCTTAATATAGTGCTACCGGCAGGGCTAAAGTTCATTATTGTATTTGCAATTGTGGTTGCCTTAAGCATGTTGACCGCAAAAGTGATATTAAAGAGTCCAAAATTGGCGTTATGGTTGCATTAAGCAAATTGAACTCAAGATTGATATTAAAGAATCCTTCCGGAAATTTCGGGATTTTTTCGGTTCGGAGCGAGCGGTGTGTCGGCTCTCTGAATCTTCATCGATCTGTAATCATCTCGAGCGTTCTCAGCCAAGTCTCAACTAATCGGGGCCAGCTCGTCGCCGGAAATTTGGTACGCCGTAGCCCAAAGCCATGTCCACCCTGCGCATACAAGTGCATCTCTGTGGGAACCCCGGCGTTTTTCAGCGCAATGTAGTAAACCAGCGCATCATTAACATTATCCACATGATCGTCCTCGTTCTGCAATAAAAACGTAGGCGGCGTCTGGTGGCTGATGGGAAGATAAGGATTTAATTCAAATTTGTCATGATCTTTACACATATGCCCAGGATAAAGAGCCACTGCGAAATCCGGGCGGCAACTTACTTTGTCGGCAGCATCGACGAGCGGATACAAACGGCTTTTAAAATGGGTGCTTACCGCCGCCACCAAGTGTCCGCCCGCCGAAAACCCAAGCACTCCAATCTTATGGGGATCGATATGCCACTCCGCAGCATGAAAGCGCACCAGCCCCACCGTCCTCTGCGCGTCTTCAAGTGCCATTGGCGATTGTGGAAATGCTCCCCAATGGGGAGCCGACCTCGGAGCTGGCACGCGGTACTTCAATAGTACACAGGTGATCCCCTTGGACGTCAGCCAGTTGCAGACCTCCGTGCCTTCCAGATCGATAGCCAAAATCTTATAGCCACCGCCCGGAAAGACGACGAACGCAGCGCCCGTATTCTTTCCCTTCGGCGTATAAACTGTCATCGTCGGCCGCGAGACGTTGCTAACACACAACCATGGCTTACCGGCCACCAGATTATCCCCTGCCGTAACACTCTCCGGCCCCGTAGTAGGCCGTACATCATCGGGCGCCGCTCCCGGCCAGATCGATATTTGCGTATGCCCCGGCGATGGTTGCCAGCCAGGCGTCTGTGCGTTCAGCTCGCCAAACGCAAATACAAACATAAACGCAATACCGAGAGCAAGAGTTAAAGGTTTCATCAATAAGCACACCCTACTCAAATATATTTAGCTTTAGCTACAATTTTAAAATGCAAAAGTTGAGTTAATAAGCTTATTATACATAAATAATAATAACGTTTAAAGGGATATAAAAATAAAAAATTCCAGTTATCCCAACGAACACCGCGCACAATCATATTTATAATATTTTTCAAAAGCTGGGAGCAAAAACTGCACAAACAGACCAGACGTGCAAGGAGGAAAAAACATGAATATCATTGGAATTATCGCTAGTCCGCGGAAAGAAGGCAATACCGCCTGGACAGTGAACAAAATACTCGAAGGCGCGAAAGAACAAGGCGCCGAAACTCAAGGCTGGTATTTCAGCGATCTTGATATCAAACCGTGCCGGAGTTGTAATGGCTGCAAAAAGGGGGATCGGGGTTGTATTATGGGCGACGACATACAGAAACTTTATAGCGCCATTGAACATGCCGATGCCCTTGTACTCGGCTCGCCGGTTTACATGGGGCAGATGAGCGCACCAACAAAATGACAGCCTGGAAAAAACGATGACCGCCGAATTGCGATAAAGAGGGCAGAACTCGTAAGGTTTTGGTCTCTTTAGTAACATCGGGCTAGGTTGACCCGATGTTACTAACATAAGGGATTCGTTGCTCCGCGCCTGACTAACGGACCGCTTTATTGTCAAGAAACCATATCGTGCAATTATAATGAGATGGGAGCGGCCCTCGAGAGGATCAAAACAATGCTTTGGGAAAATGAAATTATGACCGGGTATTATTCCACGGTTTAAAATTTATAGCCCAGTTTGACTGAAGCTTCATACATAATATCCGGGATATCCAAGTTGCTGGCTCCGATGGCGACATTCTTATCGCTCAGGTTGTAATGAATTGCGGCCCAGGGGTTGATGTACCAGTGCTCGTTGAGGTTATATACATATCCGGCCCCCAAGGTTATGATTTTTTGAGAAAAGCTTCCCGAATCCCCGGTATTCTTGGTTCGAATTTTACTGTCCCAAAACTCCATGCCGCCACCCAGCCATAGACCTTCGCGATTCTCGCCCGGGAAATAATCCAGAATGACTGCCGTAACATCCAGATCCCAGTCTTTGAATCCATCCGGCGTTACAAAGCCGGGGATGGTGGTTTTAGTGGAGATTAAGCGAAGATTATAATGGTCAAAACCAATCACTCCGCTTATATAATGCCCGCCGCTGACATACGGCAGCGCATCAACTTCCATTCCGAAAGAGAGACCGTTATTTTCCGAGCTGCTTGACTGAAGCGGGTTTTCATCCATCGCCGCGGCGTGAGCCGTAAGAGACACTGTCAGACAAAGAACTGTTCCAATGATTAACACTTGAAGTGATTTTAGCACGTTGAAAAGAAACATGGTTTATTATTCCTCCTAGATTTAAACATTATTTCAGGTGGTATTTGATTATATTGTTTGAGGTTATTGCGCTGTCAACACCAACACCTCCCGGCGCATACTGACCGGATGCCCGTAATCTTTGACATAACCGACCCGCAAGATCATTTGGACCGGTTTGTCCAGTCCGACCTTTTGAGAGATCTCTTCACTCCAAGGGCTTTCCTCCAATGGTGCGCTCATAGGATGTACCGCCAACTTTTTCCCGGTCGCTGTAATTAAAAATCTCTCCAAAGAACGGCCGCTAGCAACCAAGGATGCAACCGAATCATCGTCGGATGTGAGGACAACAAAACCGCTGCAATTTTCGGCTTGCCTTTTAGTTGTTGTGACACTTTGATTCCGAAAGGATTTTGACATCACGGAGTCATGGGTAAAAAAGGTCGATACAAACCATTTGGTTATTCCGGAGAGCCCAATTCCGTCAGGGGTTAGGCCATCTCTTTCTTTTTCAGCTTCTTTTTTTGAAAAGCGGAATAATCCGGCCAGTTCTTTTTGCTTGTTATCGTCCGCCACTTGTTGTTTGGTAGCCTGAATGATCGCTTGTTGAATATATTTTCCTTCTTGAGTGGAGAGAGCAAAATAACGGAGGTCTGCTCCAAATGTCTTAAACCATTGCGCATCTTGAGCCGATAATGCCTGGCACATATAAGGAATTCGGATGGTATGGCGATTTTTAATGTCACGTAAGATATCTGTCGAAGAATGGTCGCGTTTTGGACAAAAGGTCAGCTCCGCGATTTCCGTATCAGCCGGATTTTTTGTTATGATGCTGACTTCCGGCTGTAAACCAAAGCAGGGAGCAGCCAGAACCATATTTTCGATAAAAGCGCCCAGAGAGATTAATGTTTCGCGGTTTTCCGGATCTACCTGAGGCAGGATATGTTTTCGATCCACCAGTATCTTGATTTTATTCTCCGTTATAATTTTGACCTGCCACATCTGAGCATTATGGCTGCTAGGCGCTAGGGATCCATAGTGAATGATTTGGGTAAGGTTGTCTTTCGGATGTTCATCCGCTTTGTTTGTTTCCCCATAAAGGCTACAATTAATGCTTGCTACCAGGGCGCATCCCAGCGTAAGAAAAATAATTTTTGAGATTTTATTTCCTGCCAAAACGATCAGCTCCCTGTATTTTATTTAATTTTTCACTAAGGCTTTAGGCTTCTTTCGATCAATCGATTCATTTCGATCATCAAGGAGGACGCATCCTTTTGATAGGTATACATAATATACTTTTCCTTCTTTAAAATGATATTGATGAAACCGATTATGTTGCCGTAAAGTACAAACGCAGTACTCACCGGATCCAACTCTTTAAAAATACTGCCGTCCTCGATACCTTCCCGAATACTCTGAATGATTAAATCAGCACTTTTATTGCTCTCAGTGTAATTGGCCATTTTGAATTGATCTTCGGAGGTTAAATCTTCATCCCGGTTATCATACTCCGCCATGGCTTGAAAGTGTTTGGGAAAGGTATTTTCGAAATTTAAAAATGTTTGACCGATCAATAAAACTTTTTCAAATCCATTAGCAGGATGGCTTTTCTCGAAAGCCTCCTTGGCTAAACTGTTTAGGATTTTATAAGCCCGACTAATGATGGCATCATAAATCTGCTCTTTGCTGGTAAAGTAGGTATAAATCGTTTTTTTACTATACTCGGCTGCTTCGGCCACCTCATCCATGGTCGCGTTACGAATGCCTTTTGTAAAAAAGACCTTCTCGGCTGCATTAATGATGTCTTCTTGGCGGATTTTCCTTACTTGTTCTTTGCGATCGGTTGTACCCATAAATGACCTCTCTACTAAATGTAACGTTTAGTATACTAGCGGTTTACTTTTTTAATATACCACAAATTGGTATACTATGCAAGTGTAATTTTACACTATTAGTTTACTTACAAATTTTTTCAATAATTAATTGCCAATTTGATATTTGTATTATACAATTAATGTATAGTAAAACAATGAACGAAGATGGCTGAATTGAGAGCGAGGGCTCATGGATCAAGAAATCCTTACACAATTTATTGAAAAGCTGCATCAATTGGAAAAGGGTCTCTCTTGCTGCTTTAAGATTGAAACACAGTGTTGTGGGGTTAGTATGGCCCAATGTCAATCATTGCTCGAGATAGCTCGAAAGGAGCAGATTTCTCTGGTGGAAGTAGCCGCCGGTCTCGGCTTGGATACCAGTACCTTAAGCCGGATGGTCAATAATTTAGTTAATTTGGGTTTGGTTAACCGGGTTTTGAATCCAAATGATCGACGCTATATCTCACTTTCTCTGACGGAACAAGGGAAAAGGCTTTGTAATTCACTCGAGACTTCGATTAGCAATTATATTCTGAAAATCTTAGGTGCGATTCCGGCCGAAAAGCATGCCCAAGTGGCTGAAAGTATCGCTTTGTTGGCGAGTGCAGTGAAGCAATGCGGCGAACCATGCAATTGTGAGCCGGGTGATCCGGCAAACTCTTCTTTGAAATAATTACAAGATATGTTTTTAAATTTACGGCAAAGATGGGGTGATCAATGTGGCGGAGAAAAACAGTCCCGCTTGTGAATGCGGTACGGCGGGTTGTTGTTGTGCCCAATCTACAGTTATTATTCAGCCGGCATGGATTATCGGGTCGGTAAATACGGCCATCGGGGATATATCCCAAGTGGCTGCGGAGTTAACCAAGGATGATATGCTTGGCAGTTGGAAGTGCCGTTGGGGGAGCAACTTTAGGATGAATTATAAAGTCCTGCCCGGACTTTATGCGGTCGGCAATCCGGATAATAATTCGCCGGTATTTGTTACCGGCAATTATAAAATGAGTTTTGATCATTTGCGTAAAAATCTAAAAACCCTGGATGCCTGGATCATGGCGATCGATACCAAAGGTATTAATGTTTGGTGCGCGGCCGGTAAAGGAACTTTCGGGACAACGGAAATTGTGAACCGGATCGCTAAGGTACACCTAGCAGAAGTGGTTTCACATCGGCTGTTAATTCTGCCTCAATTAGGCGCACCCGGTGTGTCTGCTGCGGAGGTGCAAAAATTATCCGGTTTTAAGGTGAGTTATGCTCCGGTAAGGGCTAAAGACATACCCGAGTTTATGAAAGCCGGCCAAAAAGCCACTCCCAAGATGCGTGAAGTCAGGTTTAACCTATGGGATCGCCTAATCCTGACTCCAATAGAATTGATGCCGCTCGCGAAATATATGGTGGTTGGTTTTATGATTATCTTCATTATCAACTTAATTGGCGCAGGCTGGGCAGAGTTTTTAAAAGTGTTCTATCGTACGTTGATCGATCTCATTCCATATCTGGGGGCGATATTGGTAGGGACTGTTTTAACGCCAATATTGTTGCCGTTAATTCCGGTACGTGAGTTTGCCTGGAAAGGGTGGATACTGGGACTTTTATGGACCGCTTTTTATATTTGGCACGCTTGGCTGTTCATCAGTTGGAAACAGATCATAACCTATATTTTAATTTTACCGCCCATTTCAGCTTATCTGGCGATGAATTTCACCGGCGCCTCTACATATACATCCCTTTCCGGTGTGGTCAAAGAGATGGGGGTTGCAATCCCGGCCATGTTGATCTCGGTCGGGATAGGGATTCTATTTTTGGCAGTCAAAGTATTGGTTGGATTTTAGAAAATGATCTCAACGTATGGTTGACGGTTTTCCTGAAAGGATGAAAAATGTGAAGCATCAGTATTTAAAAAATGTAGTAACTCTAGAGTTTGTTCAGCAGAAATGTATCGGTTGCGGCAACTGTCAGGAAGTTTGCCCGCATAATGTTTTTAAGTTGGAAATGGATAAAGCGATTATCCAAGACCGGGATGCCTGCATGGAATGCGGCGCCTGTGCGAAGAATTGTCCGCCCCAGGCTATAACGGTTAAGGCTGGTGTAGGATGCGCTTATGGAATATTGCTGGGAAAACTACGAGGAACCGAACCGACGTGCGGCTGTGATGATCCGGAAGACAAAGAAGGGTCTACCTGTTGTAATTAAAACTATTGATTAAAATCAAAAGCTGCGAGAGAATCGCAGTTTTTGATTTTAAAATAAAAACTATTGACAAAAAATTGTAGCTAAATTATAATAAGTTTAAACTCAATGAGTTTGGAGTCAATAAAATAATGATATCAAAACGCCAAATCCAAAAAGACCAAACCAGAAAAGAATTGATCGAGGTAGCCTTCAAGCAGTTTGCCGCGGAAGGTTTGTCCAAAACCCGCACCAGCGATATTGCGAGTGCCGCCGGGGTCTCTCACGGCACCGTCTTTGCTCATTTTGCCACCCGGGATGATTTATTGATAGCGGTTATTGATGAGTTTGGAAAGCGGGTCGCCGGGCGGATTCATGAACTGGCAAGCGGTGGCGGCTCTGTTAGGGAAGTGCTTCAGGCTCACCTAAACGGTTTAATTGAAGTCGAACCTTTTTATATGCGGTTGGTCAGTGAAGGAACAATACTCCCTTCAAGCGCTCAAAGCGCATTGATAACGATCCAATCGGCCATCTCGATTCATCTCAATCAAGCAGCGGACCATGAGATTGCAGCGGGTAAAATACGGAACATTCCTTTACACTTACTTTTTAATACCTGGATTGGTTTGATCCATTATTACTTGAGTAATGCCAATTTATTTGCTCCCGGAGAATCGGTTTTGAAACGTTATGGAACGGAATTGCTTGAACATTATCTGGGGTTGATAACGATAACGGCGGTACAAGCGTATGACGAAAACGGTTGAAAATCTTTTACAGAAATCCGAATTACCCGGACCCAGAGGAAATTTAACACTCTTGTATTCTTTTGTCAAGAATGCCACCGTAAGTGAGGTTAATGAATGTTTGTCGTTTTTTCATCCCGATCTTGAAAACTCTCCGCAAGAATTTGTCGCGATGTGCGGAATCGTCGGCTACTGTATTCTAAATCAAAATAAGATCAAAGGTACGATAGGGGAAATCAGGAGGTATGCTTCTCATAAAAGTTGGCGGATAAGAGAAGCGGTTGCGATCGGAATTCAAGAAATTGCCGAAAAAAATATGACTGAGATCATCGATAATTTAGAGAAATGGTTGGATGGCAATGATTTAGAAAAGCGAGCCGTGGTTGCCGCGTTGTGCGAGCCTAAATTGTTGAAAGAGAAATCCATGAATCGGAGAATTTTGAATCTCCTCACCCAAATAACTTTAGAGTTCGAGAAAAGTAACAGTAAGCTTTCCGACAACCAGAATACGTTACGAAAAACTTTGGGTTATGGCTGGAGTGTGGTGATCGTCGCAATTCCCGATGAGGGGAAAGCTACTTTTGAAGGGATAGCCCGAAATAAAAATAAGCATATTCAATGGATAGTCAAAGAGAACTTAAAAAAGAATCGGTTACGGGTAATGGATGAAGAATGGGTGGAAAGATGCTCGCTGTTTTCACCGAATAAAGGGGTGTTCATATAAAGTTTGATTTTAGTAACCAGGGTATGATCGCTTTTAAAGTTGGGGCACAAGAACCGGCAATTATTCTTAAAGCCCAGCCAAGTGCCAAGCCCACTATTTGGTTTACAGTTGATGATGTTAAACAAGAATTCAATCGGTTAAAGACCAAGGGTGTTCAATTCTGTTCGGAACCGTTTCTCATTCGCACCGGATTGGCTGTTGAGTTTGAAGATCCATTGGGTAATCACTTGGGAATTACGGATTATTCAGCCGTTCAGATAACGACTAATGAAACTACTTTTGCGGGGAGAGATTAAAAATGAAAATTTGCATTGCTTGTGGAATGCCCATGGAGAAAAAGGAAGAATTCGCAATGGGGGATATGACCAAGGACTATTGTATTTACTGCGCCCGCCCTGATGGCGCCATGCAATCGTATGACGAGAAGCTGGCAGGGATGACTGAATTTGTCATCAAGACGCAAGGCTTTGATGGAAAAGTCGCCCGAAACGCCGCCCGCGAAATGATGGCCAAGCTTCCAGCCTGGCAAGGGCGGTAAAGGACTGAAGGTTTATTTAATTAGGGATTTTTAAGGCCTGAATTTTTGTTTAATAATGTCAATAATACCTGTTCATCGGCTGGAAAGAAAATCAGGATTCCCTAAAGGAGTCCTTTTTTATTGGCATTTTATGAAAGATATTTCGAAAGAAAGAGGAAAAAGTCAAATAAATAGATTAAATTATACGGCTTATTTATACTTGGTCATCCACTTGGACATTATCAGCATGCAAGAGTCATGCTTATTAAATTCATCATTGTTCATACCATTTTAGTCCTGTTTAACGGTTCGCGTGGACTATATTAAATAGTAGATGTTAAAATTTTGTCGAAATTTAGAATTATTTAACGAAAAGAAGGAATCTAATATTGAAAGTCGAATTTTTCAAGCAATTTACATTTACATTTGTTGGGATTAAAATATTCACAAAGACATAATTATACATAATGGTGGTATAATGAAAGTAGAAGGAAGAACAATCTACATTGATAAAGGTAAATCTAATGAAAATTGGAGACGCAGAACTTCGGGTCTAAGGCAAAAGCTAGAGATCTATTTTTCGCTACGATGGCTGAGTTACCAAAGAGATTGTTTCTATTATTCTTATCTAACAGATTTAATGACTTTCTTAGGCTTGTAGTACATGCATTTTATATCTTTGAGGTGAATAAAATGAGTATGCAATTAAAGCGCTCAGATTATCAACAATATAAACGACATCAGTATAAATTATCTAGAAAAATAACCGATATATGCAATGACTACTGTTTTGCCAAAGATAGGGAACTTGCAGATTTAGGACTCGTTAATTACCAAATAAAAACAATTAGTATATCATATCTTGGGATCAGTAGGTCTAGAAGGAGTATTAAAATACCGGTTCGAAAAGACTTGCGTCAGGAGGCGAATATAGTGACTACTTCTACAAAGACTGTTCAACATAGTGGCTTAATGACAACAAACGATATTGTAAGGGCCACTACCGCAACAACTATTGGTGGTGCGGCTTTTGGCACATCTATTGGCGGCCCAGTAGGAGCCGTCATAGGGGGTATAGTTGGTTGCATAATTCCATCAATGGCAAGTTCAATGCTAAAAAAGACTAGATAACAGGGGTATCAAAATTGGTCTACTTTATACGACTAATCACTCTATTATTTGGAGTTATTTTTGTTGTTATTTATTTAATACGCTCATGTAAAGGACGATGTGACCTGAATTTTGGATTTTTGTGTATGTCTTTTTTATATGGGACAGGCACTATTTCTGGTATATTATTAATTGCATCTTTGGTTAATGAAAAAATTTTGGATTTGGTACCTGAACGAAGCACGTATATTGCCCTTGGGGGTGTGGCAATTATCGGACTTTCAATTACTGAAATGATTAAGTTTTTAGGAATTATAATTCCAAAATCGAAGTCATCTGAAAAATAACTAATAAGCTTATGAATTGTAGGGTTCTTTTTTGTATTCCTTTAAACATGGTTAAATAATTCATATGTGTTTTTTGTATAGGCCTTTCCACTTTCGGAGAGTCCTTTTTTATTTGGGCTTATCTCATGACATAATTATAAGCAAGTATAAGTTACGAAAAATGAGAACAGAAGCAGCGGAAATCATGACCGGACATATACCTAAGCACCTTAAAAAATTAGTTACAGTAAATTGGTTTTTTATAGTTGATTTTTCACTCGCAAAGTATTATCATATCAATAAATACATAAAAGTGCTCTTATCCGGAGAGGGGAAGGGACTGGCCCGATGAACCCTCGGCAACTATTCGGCAAGCCATATTATGGATTGACGGATGCTGTGCCAATTCCTGCGGGGTAACCTGAGAGATAAGAGAAGACGGTAATTTATAATTAAGCCGGTGTAGCTTAGTTTTATAAAGGCCTCTTCCTCGTCGAAGAGGCTTTTGCTTTTAATTGACAACATATTGGAGGATGCCGAAATGCCGATTAGAATACCTGATAACTTGCCAGCAACTGAAGTATTAAACCGGGAGAATATCTTTGTGATGACGGAAGACCGGGCCGTTCACCAGGATATCCGACCGCTCCGGATCGCGATTCTCAACTTGATGCCCACTAAAATTACAACTGAGACCCAGTTGTTGCGGTTGCTGGGGAATACGCCATTGCAGGTGGAGGCATTTTTGCTTCAACCTAAAAACCATGAGTGCAAAAATACCCCCGAGGAACATCTTAAAACATTTTATAAGACCCTAGACGAGGTATCCACTGAAAAATTTGACGGTTTGGTGATCACCGGAGCGCCGGTGGAACAAATGGAATTTGAAGAAGTCGATTATTGGGAAGAACTGACCGAAATCATGCAATGGGCCGAACATCACGTATATTCCACATTTTATATCTGTTGGGCCGCTCAGGCCGGACTTTACTACCATTATAAAATTCCTAAATACCCTTTGCCGCAGAAGATGTTTGGAGTTTTTGAGCATACCATCAATCAAAAGTATACCAAGTTATTGCGGGGCTTTGATGATGTATTCCTGGCGCCACATTCCCGTAATACCGAGGTTAAGTTGGCAGATATTGAAAAAATACCTGATTTGGAGATCTTGTCGGTATCCAAAGAAGCCGGGGTCTATATTGTGGTTTCTAAAGATGAACGCCGGGTTTTTGTAACCGGTCATTCCGAATACGATCCTTTATCCTTAAAGGCGGAGTATGACCGGGATATTGCCAAAGGGCTCAATATCGCGGTGCCCAGGAATTATTATCCGAACGATAATCCTACGAATGCACCATTGGTTAAATGGCGTAGTCACGCCCATCTTCTCTATTTTAATTGGTTGAACTACTATGTATACCAAGGAACCCCGTTTGATATCAATGAGATAAAGTAGTCCAATAATGAATTGAAAATTGCAATCCTACCGTGCGTGCACTTTGTGTAAAGTGCGCGCCTTAGGATCAATTCAAGATTACGTTTAGTCTTAAAAATTGGACGGGAAATTATCAGCATAAATAGTTAACTATAATGATATTAGATTATATTAAAATTAAATAAAGGCATCGAAAATAAACTGCGCGTTCTTTGAGCATCATAAAAATTAGGTATCCTAATAAGTATTATTATTCCGTCTACTTGAAGTACGACAAAAAATCACCCACAATTTAACTCCATTTGGGATAAGAAGCGGCAAAAGTTACATAATAATTTTAAATAAAACAGGCAAGACATTTTCACAATCAATTGATTTAATAATTAGGAGGGTAAAACGATGTCGGTACAAAATGCAATGACAGCGGATTTTCTACGTTCAGCTTATGGTGGCGAAAGTATGGCCCATATGCGGTACATCGCCTGGGGAAAACAGGCGGAAAATGAAGGTTTTCCTAATATCGGCAAGTTGTTTAAGGCGATTTCCTATGCTGAACAAGTCCATGCCACCAATCATTTTAAGGAATTGAATGCTCAGGTAAGCGACTATACAGTTGCCGCCGGGGCAGTTTTTGGGATGGGAAATTCGGTGGCTAATCTGCAAGGGGCCATCAACGGCGAACTTCATGAAGTGGAACAAATGTATCCTGTGTATTTGCAAACTGCAAAGTTTCAGGGTGAGAAGGGCGCCGAGCGTTCTTTTCATTTTGCCTTGGAAGCCGAGAAACTCCATGCCGGGTTATTCAAGAAAGCGCAAGAGATAGCCAAAGAAGGCAACGATCTAGAACTTAAATCAGTGAATATCTGCCCGATCTGCGGCCATACCATCATTGACGGTATCCCGGATCATTGTCCGGTCTGCGGCGCTAAAAAAGAGCTGTATGTAACTTTTTAAGGGAATTGACAAAGTTTTGAATTGGCGATAATATCAAACTACCAATAAATCGTAAAAAGTTGCTACGAATATATGGAATTAATATTTCCGGAGGTAGATTATTGATGTCCAAAATCGCCCAGAGTTTAACCGACTTAATTGGTAATACTCCTTTATTGGAGCTTAGTAACTATAATAAAGCAAATGGTTTGGGCGCCAGAGTTATCGCCAAGCTCGAAAGTTTTAATCCATTGAGTAGTGTGAAGGATCGGGTCGGCTTTGCGATGATAACCGACGCAGAAGAAAAAGGCCTAATCAATAAGGATACCTTAATTATCGAACCCACTAGCGGGAATACCGGTGTGGGGCTTGCTTTTGTCACCGCTTCCAGAGGTTATCATTTGATCCTGACCATGCCGGATACGTTTAGCGTCGAACGTCAGAATCTGTTAAAGGCTTTGGGAGCGGAGCTGGTTCTGACACCGGGTGTGGAAGGGATGAGGGGCGCGATTAAAAAAGCCGAGGAACTGGCGGCGGGAACCCCCAATTCATTTATTCCCCAACAGTTCAAAAACCCGGCCAACCCGGCCATCCACCGGCGTACCACAGCCGAAGAGATCTGGCGCGATACGGATGGAAAAGTGGATATTTTTGTAGCTGGGGTCGGCACCGGCGGTACCATCAGCGGAGTCGGAGAGGCGCTGAAACAGAAAAATCCCAAAGTACGGATTATTGCCGTTGAGCCTTATGACTCACCGGTTTTATCCGGCGGTAAACCGGGGCCGCATGAACTTCAAGGCATCGGCGCCGGGTTTGTACCCGAAGTTTTTAATCGGGCGGTGGTCGATGAGATCTTTACCGTCAAAAGTGAAGAGGCCTTTGAAACCGCCCGCAAACTGGCCAAACAGGAAGGCCTATTGGTAGGTATTACTTCCGGAGCAGCGGCTTTTGCCGGCACTGAGGTTGCCAAACGGCTTGAGAATAAAGGAAAAACCATTGTGGTATTGCTGCCGGATACCGGGGAACGTTATTTATCGACACCGCTTTTTCAGTTTAAATAATCGAGAAGTTTAGTTGTACCAGGAGCAATCCTGGTTTTTCTATGAGGAAAAGGAATTATGTTATGATCAATAGAAAGATATACCAAAATAACTTCAAGTGGAGCGGGGAATTGGTTTGACTCAACGAAAAAAGCTAAAAGCGGAAGCGTTTGATGTCATGCAATATTTTTACAGCATGTTTCATGACCCATTGATACACTGCCTTATCGATTTTGATGGGCATGTTGATGAAGTCGCTCTAAAAAAGGCCGTATCTTTTTCGTTTCGTTTCATTCCCATGCTGCAGTGTACTTTTGAAGTGACTGGAAGACGGCCGTTTTGGAAAATACAAGGCTTTACCGGTGATGATGTGGTTCATGTTGTAAAGGCCGGCTTAAATACAGCCGGTCAAAAGGAAAATTTATTCGCTGAAACCATTGATATGGCTTATGAACCTCAACTAAAGATTAATGTAATCCGGGGACAAAACAGCGACTCGCTTTGTATTATTATGAATCATATGGTTTGTGACGGGGCAGGATTTAAAGAATATTTATATTTGCTTAGCGATATGTATACACGATATGTGAATAATATGACTATCCCTATTTCTGAATTGCAAGCCTTTCCGAGAAATGCCAGACAATTATGGGCAGCGTTTGGTTGGTCCGATAAGCTCAAGATTTTATTTGCCAGACATGATCTTTCCGCTCAAAAGAATCAGTTAAGGCTTCCGTTGCAAGGGGATGTCAACCATTCGTTTTTTGCAACTAGCAGTATCGCTAAGGAAGATTTCGACACTATCCGAAGACATGCAAGACAGTCTGGCGTAACTTTCAATGATCTCATTCTTACGGCCTATGCCCGGGTTCTCTTTAAGGAAATCGGCGTTAACCCGATAGTAATTCCTTGCCCGGTTGATTTAAGAAGGTATTTGCCGACAGATTGGAAATATGGGATAACTAATCTTACCGGTAATTTAATTTGTAATGTTACTGTTGGTGAAAGCGAGTCGTTTGAACAGACATTGACAAAGGTATCCCAACAGTTGAAACGGCAAAAATCGAGTATTAATTGTTTGAAATCAGCAATGATGATGGAATCGGCTTATCATATCCTACCGTTTCGTACTTTACAGAGAATATTTCCTAAGGTTTTTACGATTCCAGTGGTTTCCTTTTCAAACTTGGGGGTTATTGATAAGGACCGGCTGTGTTTCGGCTCAGAAATAATCGATGATGCATACCTGACCGGAGCGGTTAAATATGTCCCTTATTTTCAAATAGCTATTTCTACTTATAACGATTCTTCCACATTGAGCTGCAATTTGCATGGCACCCGGCAGGATAGAATGGCTATTGAAAAGTTTTTGGACGAGGTTAAAGAAGAACTTCTTGCCTGTAGTGGCTCAGATTTTTACAATAACCAAGAACAATATTGAAATTACCTAAATCTGCTGCTAATTTCAATGATCATTCTTTGTTTTGATTAACCGACAAAACCCCAGGTTGCTACTGGAAACCATAGGACAAATGGGATAATGGAGGCGATTATACCGTGAGCCAATTTCAGTACGCCGAGTTTGGTAATCATCTGACAAAACAATATACTGTAAAAGATCCCCGCGGCCACATATAAATAAAGATATGTTTTGTTGGCAGGCAGGAAATAGAAATAGATGATGAAATAAATGGTCCATGAGATCGGCGCCATAAAATGGATTTCCATGAGACCGAATGGTTCGTAATGGATATATTTAAATTCTCCGAGCAGGTTCGCCAAACTAATCACCACTATATCGAATAAGCCGCCCAAAATTAGTCCGTAAATAAACAAACGGTGTATTTCTTTTTTGGGTACCACCGCGACCAAAATTATTCCGAAAACACTGGCGTAAAGGAAGGGAATGGCATTAGTCGGGATGAACTCGTTCCTTTCTCGGTCTATTTTTTACTTCTTACGTGCCGAATTTTACTTACAACTCCGCATAAAAGTATTGATTATTTGTTACCAAGAGTCTATCATTTACGTTAATTAACGTACTTATTTTAATGAATGAAAAGAGGAATGAATCCGATGTGCGCATGGCGAATTGAAACTAAATGCCTGCAGGAAGGCTATAAGCCGGGAAATGGCGAACCGCGAGTATTACCAATCTATCAAAGCACCACCTATAAATACAACTCCACCGAACAGGTGGCAAAACTGTTTGATCTGACGGCACCCGGCCACATGTATTCACGCATCAGCAACCCTACCGTGGAGTGTGTTGAGAATAAAATTGCCGCACTCGAAGGCGGGGTCGGGGCCTTATGCACATCATCAGGGCAATCCGCTACTTTAAATGCAGTATTAAATATTTGTGAGTGCGGCGATCATTTGGTATCATCCAGTACCATTTACGGCGGCAGCTATAATTTGTTCGCCATTACCATGAAACGAATGGGGATTGAGGTTGCTTTTGTTGATCCGGACAGTCCCGAGGCAGAAATCCAAAAAGCATTTCGTCCCAATACCAAGGCTTTATTCGGGGAGACCCTCGCCAATCCCAAACTGAATGTTTTGGATATCGAGAAATTTGCCCGTTTGGCAAAGAAAAATAAGCTGCCGCTGATTATCGATAACACGTTTGCCACCCCCATCCTTTGCCGGCCGTTTGAATTTGGGGCCGACATCGTAGTTCATTCCACAACCAAATATATGGATGGACACGCTGTATGTATCGGCGGGGTAATCGTTGACTCAGGCAAATTTGACTGGAAAAACGGTAAATTTCCTGCGCTTACGGAACCGGATGCTTCTTATCATGGAGTAGTTTATACCAAAGATTTCGGCCCGGCTGCTTATATTACCAAAGCCCGGGTTCAATATATGCGGGATATCGGCAATTGCATGAGTCCTAATAGTGCCTTTTTATTAAACTTAGGATTGGAAACGCTGCATGTCAGGGTGGAAAGGCATACGGAAAACGCTTTAAAAGTGGCCCAATATTTGAAGAATAGCCCGAAGATCCTGGCGGTCAATTATCCGGGACTACTAGGGGATCCTTATTATGATTTGGCGAAGAAGTATTTTCCCAAGGGTGCCAGCGGAGTGATATCTTTCCGGATTAAAGGCGGTAGGGAAGCTGCTATCAGATTTATGGATAAGCTCAAGTTGGCGGCCATTGTGGTCCATGTGGCCGATGCCAGGACGGCGGTGCTACACCCGGCGAGTTCCACTCACCGGCAGATGACCGATGAACAATTACTACAAGCCGGGATCGATCCCGATTTGATACGCTTTTCAGTCGGATTGGAACATGTGGATGACATCATTGAAGATATCGAACAGGCTTTGTAGAATAAATTGGGAGGTGGAGGTGGATCATGCTTTACGAATTGTTAAAAAGTGGTTTTGGTAAGGACAGGGATTTTAATTGTGCCGAAAAAGTATTGTATGGAGCTAACGAAGCTTATCAGTTGGGTTTGACTCCCGATGCCCTGAAACTGGCTGCCGGTTTTGGAGGCGGAATGGCCATTGAAGGTGCCTGTGGCGCGCTGACTGCATCCATTATGGTATTAGGCCGGCTTTTTGTTAAAAATACTGCCCATGAAAGCACCCGGATCAAAGATCTAACCAAAGAGCTGCTGGAATCATACCGCGCTGCCATGGGGGATATTAACTGTGCTCCTCTTAAGGCCAAATATCGGACGGAAGAGATCCAATGCCGGGATATCATTTTGAAAGCCGCCCAGATCCTGGATGAGATTGTGGAAAGGGAACGAAAAGCGTCGTAATAAACTAATATTTGCCATGATCAATAAAATAAGCCTCGATTCGGCCAATGCTTTCTGTTATTAACAGAAATATTAAACGAATCGAGGCTTATTTTCCGCTAAGCTTGTCCGGTTGCGCTCTTGGCTTTGTTAATGATTTCTTGGACGTCTTCGATTTGATGCGGAAATAAATTTGATGGTACATTTCCTTTGCCCAGTGCCTGGAAGACCATAAACCGTGCACAATTCGTATTATCGGTTTGGCAGAGCCTTTTTTTTAGGATATTGGCAGTAACCGGCATACTGGACATTTTATCATTGAAAAACGGACAGGTTGCTAAATTTATACATTCAGCCATTCAATTACCTCCCTTATGACATTTATGACATTGCTTAATTTTACCATAAAATATTACTATTTAAAATAGAAAAAATAGTCTGAAAATTCAAATAGTACTTAGAAATGCTGATATAAGAAGAAGCCTCGCTGCGCGAGGCTTCTTCGGGAAAAATATATTTTATAGTAAATTCAAAACACCCGGATGGTTGAAATTATATCTATACACTAAACCGATGGATCCCTGCCAATAGTTGACTGGAGATGTCTGCCAATTGGCCGGCCGAAGCGGCTATCTGTTCAAAATAGGCGGTCTGTTCCTCAGAGGAGGCGGATACCTCTTCCGAATTAGCCGCGGTTGCCTGAGCAATACCGGCGATTTCTTCCATCGAACTTCCGGCATGCCCTGCACTATGAGCCAACTTATTCGCCGATTGAGAAACCATCGTAATATGATTGGCGATGGTATTTACGGATTCCGTTAAATTTCCAAATAAATTGACGGTATTAATGATTGATTTTTCTTGTTCTTCGGTAGCGCTATCTAGCTGATTCATTTCCTCGACAATCCGAGCAATATTGGCTTGCAGATTGTGAATGATGGTACTGATATTCTCCACGGAAGTACCGGATTGTTCCGACAAGTTCTTGACTTGTTGAGCAACAACCGCAAATCCTCTTCCTTGCTCTTTAGCACGGGCTGCTTCAATTGCCGCATTGATCGCCAGTAAATTGGTTTGCTCGGCAACCCCTCGGATGACTCCCAGGATCTCCTCAATTTCGGTGGACATTTGTGATAAATTATAAATAGTCAGGTTAATCTGGCTGGTGGTTTTTCTATTTGCAATCATCGTAGATTCTTGATTTTGAACTGATTTTTGGCCGTGATTCACCGCTTCCAAGGCATGATTGACTAAGCCTTCCGATTCATTCATTTTTAATTTTATTTCCGATAAGCCCTCGATAACTCCCTGAAGATCACTATTGCCTTTTTCAGTGAGAGCTGCTTGTGTGGAAGCTCCTTTGGCCAAATCATTAATTGAACCGGCGATATGCTCCGCTGCTTTGCTGACATCTTCGGAAGAGGACATCATTTCCTGAGCCGAGGCCGCCACAGATTCGCCCAGCTCGCGAATGTCATTCACCAATTTTCTAACGTTATCAACCATGGTTTTTAAGGAAGTTAGTAATTGCCCGATCTCATCACCACCGGTTTTTTCAGTGGAGATTTTCACTAATAAGTCGCC